>JAHZKD010000414.1 GCA_022600605.1 Actinomycetes bacterium | reverse complement strand
GTGGCGGCCTGGTCGTCGACGACTCCGACGGCCGGGGAAACCCCGGAGTCGGCAGCCTCACCGGCCTGGTGCGGGTCCTGGCCTACGAACACCCGGACCTGCAAGTGACGCTGCTCGACGTCGGCGCCGAGTCCGACGCCACGCAGGCGCTGGTGAACGAGATCGAGAGCACCGGCAGCACCGGCCACACCGAGGATGTCGTCGCGTGGCGTGGCGGCACCCGCTACGTGGAACGGCTGTCGCGCGCCAAGCTTCCCTCCAAGCCGGTCAAGGCCGACGTCCGCGGCGACAACTCCTACGTTGTCACTGGCGCTTTCGGCGGCGTCGGCATGGCGGTGGTTCGCTGGCTGGTCGACAACGGCGCAGGCCGGGTAGTCCTCAACGGCCGCGGCGCGCCCTCCGACGAAGTGCAGGCGGTCCTCGACGCGCTGTCTGCCCGCAGCGAGATAGTCACCGCGCTCGGTGACATCGCCCACCCGGGTGTCGCCGAGCGACTGGTCGCTGCCGCCGAAGAAACCGGCAAACCCCTACGGGGCCTGGTCCATTCGGCAGCCGTGCTCGACGACGAACTGGTCGTAGGCCTCACTCGTGAGAGCCTGGACCGCATTTGGGCTCCCAAGGCGGCGGGCGCGCTTCGCCTGCACGAAGTGACCGCCGGCTTGGATCTCGACTGGTGGGTCGGCTTCTCGTCTGCGGCATCCCTGCTCGGTTCACCGGGTCAGGCGGCGTACGCCTGTGCGAACGCTTGGCTGGACGCGCTGGTCGCCTGGCGCACCGCCGCGGGTCTGCCCGCCCTCACGATTAATTGGGGCCAGTGGGCCGATGTCGGTCTGGCCAGCTCATTGACGTTCTCCGTGCTGGACCCGATGTCTCCGGCCGAGGGAGTCGACGCCCTGGGCGGCGTTCTGGCCGCGGGATTCTCCCGGGTCGGAGTTGCGCGGCTCCGGCTGGACCGCGCTGCCGCCGCTTTCCCCGAGATTCACCAGATCGGCTTCTTCGCTGCTCTCGCTGGGGCATTCGGCGACGCTGAGGACGACGAGGACTGGGTCGGCACGGAGGCGCTCAAGGGCATGGAAGCCGCGGAGATCGGCCGCGTCGTGCTGGCACGTCTGCGCCGGCGCATCTCGGCGGTCATGGGCTATTCCGACGACAGCGCTGTCGACACTGCCCGGCCGTTGACCGAGATAGGTCTGGACTCCCTGATGGCGGTGCGGTTGCGTAACACCATCCGAGGAGATTTCGGGGTGGAGCCGCCGGTGGCACTGTTGTTGCAGGGCGCGTCGCTGGCCGACGTGGCGCTGGATCTGATTCGTCAGCTCGGCCTGGCTGAGGAGGAAACCTCCGAGCGCCCCAACGCCTTGCGCGATCGGGCACAGCAGCGGGCCGCATCGCGTCAACGGGCCGCATCGCGGCGGAAGGTGGGACCACGATCGTGACGAGCAGTACAACGGATCCACTGTCAGCAGACGTGCCCGAGAACGCCGTGGCCGTTATCGGCATGGCCGGGCGCTTCCCGGGAGCAGATTCGCTGTCGGCGTTCTGGCGCAACCTGCGCAACGACGTGGAGTCCATCGTGGACCTCAGCGAGGACGACCTGCGGGCGGCCGGGGTCACCGAGCAAGCGCTGGCCAATTCGTCCTATGTACGCCGCGCCGCGCTGATGTCAGGCATCGAGGAATTCGATGCGGACTTCTTCGGGTTCACCCCCTACGCGGCCCGCGCGCTGGATCCCCAGCACCGGTTGTTCCTGCAGACCGTCTACCACGCTCTTGAGGCCGCCGGTTACGACCCGGCCGAGCTCGAGCCCACCGTCGGGGTTTTCGGCACCAGCTCGACCAGCGGTTACCTTCTGCACAACCTGATGTCGAACTACGACCCGATGATGGTCATCGGCCAGGGCGCCAGCTTCGACATGGTGAACCTGTCGCTGTCCAATGACAAGGACCACCTCGCGACGCGGGCGGCCCACCAGTTCGACTTCCGAGGTCCGGCATTGTCGGTGGCCACCGCATGTTCGTCGTCGCTGGTCGCCGTACACCTGGCCTGCCAATCCATCCTCAACGGCGAATGCGACATCGCGTTGGCCGGCGGCTCGTCACTGCGCATCCCGCACCCGGTCGGCTACTGGTACGAGCAGGGCACGATGGTCTCTCCGACCGGTCGCTGCCGACCCTTCGACGTGCGTTCCGACGGAACCATCTTCGGCAGCGGCGTCGGCGTCGTGGTTCTCAAGGCGCTACCCGACGCGCTCGACGACGGTGACCATATCCACGCTGTGATTCGCGGTTCGGCGCTGAACAACGACGGTTCGACCAAGATGACCTACGCCGCGCCGAATGCGATCGGTCAGGCCGAGGTGATCGCCGAAGCGCAGGCGATAGCCGGAGTCGACGCAGCGTCGATCGGCTACGTCGAGACGCACGGCACCGGCACTCCGCTGGGTGACCCGATCGAGATCGAGGGTCTGCGGCAGGCATTCGACCTATCGGAGGAGACTCGAAGCGGCCCTTGCTATCTCGGATCCGTGAAATCCAACATCGGTCACCTCGAGACCGCCGCGGGCATCGCGGGTCTGATCAAGGCCATCCTGTGCCTAGAGCACAAAGCCATCCCGGCCACGCTGCACTACACCAGCCCCAACCCGGAGCTGCACATCGACCGCGGACCGTTCCGCGTGCGCAGCACAGACGGGCCGTGGGAGGCCGACGGCATCCGTCGTGCCGGCGTCAGCTCGTTCGGCGTTGGCGGCACCAACGCCCACATCGTCTTGGAGGAGGCCCCGCCCACCCAGGCCCCGTCCACCCAGGCCCCGTCCACCCAGGCCCCGCCCACCCAGGCCCCGTCCACCCAGCGGGCGCCGGACGTTGCGGGACAGCCGCAGGTGCTGGTGCTGTCCGCGAACACCCAAGAGGCGCTTGACCAGTCACGTGCGGCGCTGGCTGAGGAGCTCGCGGCAGCTGACGACATCAGCCTTTCCGACGCGGCCTACACACTCACCCGGCGTCGCAAGGAACCGATCCGGCTCGCAGCGGTCGTGCACGATCAGCAGGACGCGGCGGCAGTGCTCAACGCCACCGAAACCGATAGCGTTTTCATTGGCTCGGGACTCTCAGACGGGGACAGTCCAGAAGGTTCGGGCGACCGAGTCGCCTTCCTGTTCCCAGGGCAGGGAGCCCAGCACATCGGGATGGCGCGCGGACTGCACGATAGCGAGCCCGTGTTTGCCCGGCATTTCGATGAATGTGCCACCGCATTCAGCGACGAAATGGGCTACGACTTGCATGCGGAGATTTTCGACGGGGTCGGACGCAACCTTGAGCACACCGATCGCGCCCAGCCCGCCCTCTTCACCGTCGAGTACGCGCTGGCCAAACTGATCCAGTCCTACGGCGTAACACCGTCGGTCATGGCCGGGCACAGCATCGGTGAGTATCCGGCAGCCACCCTGGCCGGTGTGTTCGACCTCGACACCGCCGTCAAGGTGGTGTCGATGCGTGCCCGGCTGATGCACGCCGCCCCGCGCGGCGTCATGGTGGCGGTGACGCTGAGTCCGGAGGCGATCGCTGAACATCTCACCGCCGGAGTCGATCTCGCCACGATCAACGACCCGGGCAGCAGCGTGGTGGCGGGAAGCGAGGAGGCCATCCGTGTCTTCCAGACCGAGCTCGCCGCCAAGGGCATCAAAGGTGCGGTGGCCCGGCGGGTCCGCACCTCGCACGCGTTCCACTCACGATTGATGGATCCGGTGGTCGCAGAGTTCACCGCGTTCTTGTCTCAGATGACGCTGCGCGAGCCGCAGATCCCGCTATTGTCCAACGTCACCGGCACCAGGATGTCTGCGGCCGAGGCGACCGATCCGGCGACGTGGGCCCGCCAGATTCGGGCTACCGTCCGCTTCTCCGACGAACTGGGCTTGCTGCTCGACGATCCGAACCGCGTCCTTGTCGAGGTCGGGCCGGGCGGCACGCTGACGTCCTCGGCGGGACGCCACCCGCGCTGGTCAGACCGACACCGCGCCGTGAGGTTGATGCGCCACCAGGCGCAGAACCGCAGTGACCACGACACGTTCCTGCTGGCGCTGGGTCAGTTGTGGGCGGCAGGCGTGGACATCGACTGGAATCCGGCCTGGACGCGGGGCGCTACCGAAGCGTCTGCGGGTCCGCGCCTGATGACGCTTCCGGGCTACCCGTTCCTGAAGCAGCGCCATTGGGTCGAGCACAACGCGAGCGCTGGCTGGCTGGCTGGCGCGGCCGACGGCGCGGCTGCCGTAAGCGGCGGTGCAGCAGGGACCCCTAAGGCGCCTGCCGCCGGCGGTAAATCACAGGTGGAGACGGTGCTGCTGCGCATTTGGACGCAGTGCCTCGGGCTTTCCGACAT
>JAHZKD010000413.1 GCA_022600605.1 Actinomycetes bacterium | reverse complement strand
TGGGCCATCGCGCATGCCGGGCTGGACTTCGACCAGATCATCGACGCGCTGTACAACTCCGGCAGTGGCTTTTTCGGAACCCCGCTCGACGTGGCCGCCACCTACATCGTGCTTTTCACGATCTATGGCGCGGTGCTCGAATATTCCGGCGGTGCGCGATTCTTCGTGAACCTGTCGGTCGCGGCCTTTCGACGTTCGCGAAGCGCCGCGGGCCGCACCACCGTGACGTCGGGATTCCTACTCGGCACCGTCTCGGGGTCGGGGACCGCCACCGCCGTCACTGTAGGTGCGGTGACCTGGCCGATCATGCGTCAGGCGGGCTACACCCCTGAACGTGCCGGCGGCGTGCTCGCGGCGTCCGGAGTCGGGGCGTTGCTGTCACCGCCGACCTTGGGGGCGGCCGCATTCATCGTCGCCGAGTACCTCGAAGTCTCGTACCTAACGGTGCTCGGCTGGGCCACGATCCCGACCATTCTGTACTACCTCGGCATTCTGCTGGCCGTTGAGATCGATGCCCGCCGATTCGGTATGCGCGCGGCCCACCTCGATGCCGAGTCACCGTGGAAGCTGCTCGGCCGCTTCGGATATCACTTCTCTTCGCTCATCGCCATAGTCGTCCTGCTGGCTATCGGGATGTCGGCGACGCGCGCGGTCGTGTACGCCACGATATTGGCCGTCCTGCTCTCATTTTTAGACCGGCGGCACGCGATGACCCCCCGCCGACTGTTCGACGCTCTCAGCGCCGGCGTCAGGGGCGTACTGCCGGTCGTCGCGGTATGCGCCGCGGCCGGGGTGGTCACGGCGATGACGACGAAGACTGGTCTGGGCGCACAATTTTCCTCCGTGCTGGTCGGCGGAGTCAGCTCGATCACCGACAACCGCACGGCAATGCTGGCGCTAACGGCCGTGTTCGCCGCGGTGGCGCTGGCCGTGTTGGGACTGGCCATACCGGTGACAGCGTCGTTCGTCATCGGCTGGGTCATCATCGGTCCGGCCCTGCTTGCGCTCGACGTCCCCGCCCCCGCTGCCGCCATGTTCGTTTTCTACTACTCGGTGCTCTCGGAGGTGACGCCACCGACTGCGCTGGCAGCCGTGGGCGCCTCAGCGGTGACCGGCGGTCAAGCGATCCCCACGATGTGGCAGACGCTGCGCTACGCCGCACCCGCGTTTCTGGTTCCCATCGTGTTCGTGCTGACCGCCCCAGGCGAGTACCTGCTGGGGCGCGGGCCGGCGCTCGGCGTGGTGTGGGCCGCAGCGGCGGCATGCGCGGGGATCGCGGCGCTATCGTTCGCTGTCGGTGGGTGGGCGCTCGGCGTCGGTGCGATGGGACCGGTTGCCCGGATCCTCACCGCGATCGCGGCGGTACTGCTGCTATTCCTGGATCCCGCTACGATCGCGGCGGGATTGGTGTGTCTGCTCGGTGCAATCGCGTTGACCATAATCGACAAGAGGAGAAGAACATGAGGAGTGCGGCTAGGGTCTTCGTGGCGCTGATGCTGACGGCGGTGGCGGCTACTGGTTGCGGCGGCAGGCAGGACGCACCCAACGCTGACTCGGGAGGCGAGATCACTTGCATGGTCGGCGCCGACACGCGGGTGAGCATCGCCACCGGGAACGCGACCGGGGTGTACTTCTCGCTCGGAAACGCTTATGCGGAGCAGATCTCAGCCGCCACAGCCGGCGCAGTGAAGGCGACGGCAGCCGAGACCGGAGCGTCGGTGCAGAACATCCAACAACTTGTCAGCGGGAGCTATCAGCTTGCGTTCTCACTCGCCGACACCGCCGGCGACGCGGTCGAAGGCAAGGGTAGCTTCGACGGAGAAAAGCAACCCGTGCAGGCCATTTCACGTATCTATCCGAACTACACTCAGGTGATCGTCAAGACCGACAGCGGCATCACGTCCATCGCCGACATGCGGGGCAAACGGATCTCCACCGGTTCGCCCGGGTCGGGCACAGAGGTCATCGCCAATCGTCTGCTGATGGCTGCGGGCCTCAACCCAGAATCCGATGTGTCCGCGCAGCGACTGAATTTGACCAAGACGGTCGACGGAATGAAAGACGGCGCGATCGACGCGATGTTCTGGTCCGGTGGTCTACCGACGCCCGGGATCACTGACCTGTTGACGTCGGCTCGTGACGACGTTGCCTTCCTTGACATCACAGGACAACTGCCCGAGATGCAGAAGCTGAGCCCGGCCTACGAAGAGGGCGTCATCCCAGCCGACACCTACGGGCTGCCGGCCGACGTCAAGACGATCGTGGTTCCGAACATGTTGCTGGTGCGTGATGACTTCGACGCCAACCTGGCCTGTGTGCTCACCATGATCCTGTTCGAGCGCAAACAGAAGCTGGAGCAGGTGGTCAGCGCGGCCAAGGGCATCAGCCTGGACACTGCACGTCGCACCGAGCCGGTGCCGCTGAATCGCGGCGCCGAACGGGCGCTGAACGACTTGAACGCCGCGAAGTAGCTGCGCGTCAGCGGACCTGCCAGCTGGTTTTGGGGTCGGCGGCCAGGCTGGCGGCGTCGACGGCTTCGAACAGATCAATCGGGATCGTGTTCAGTTCGTTCTTGGCGATGGCGTAGTCGGTGCCGGCCCAACCGTTGCTCATGGCCAGGATGCTGGCGCCGTCAGTCCCTGGTCCTTTGGAGTCGAAGACCACCGCCCCATGTACCTGTAGTGCGCGCAGGACGGTTTGTGTCGACTGCGCGTACTGGCTGATGTCGACGTCGCCGCGCAGACGAAGCACAGTGCCCATCGGGATGCCGTCGGCGGCGCTACCGTCGCCGCTGCGCGCCGGCCAGGTGTAGCCTGCGCCAACATCTTTGGCGATCGAGATGCCGAGCATGTGGTCGATGTGCCCGCGCTTGAGGTCATCCGGGCGCAGTATCATCGGCAGGTAGGGCAGCCTGGAGGCGTTGGCGTGCCCGATCGCTGGATACAACGGCGAACTCATGTCGTATTGCGCTCCGGCCTCGGCGATCCAGCGCGAACCCCAGATCGCCGCATAGGCCGCGTTGCCGAGAATGTCCTGAATCCCGGCGCCCGGTAGTTCGACGCCGTTGGCGACGTTGTAGAGCTCTTGTGAAATGCACGTCTCCTTCTGGAACACCAGCAGGTGGCGATCCCACGCCGGATAGGACGGCATGCCTTCGACGAGTGGCCGGTGTGGGATCGCGTAGGGCCGGTCGTCGATGCCTGGACCGGTAGTCGAATATCCGCGGTTGAACACCACGTCCTCTTTGGGGTGATCGGAGTCCACGACGTTGACAGGCATACCGCCGGTGCTGCCCATCCATTCATTGCCGGCCCAGACGGCGCGCAGCGTGGCGCCCCGACTGCCGCCGAGCAGCTCGGTCCACGTCTCGGACTCGGGCATCGCGGGGAGGCCGCGTAAATCTGCATGGAAGATGGTGTCCGCAGGCAGCAACGTGCATCCGCAGAACGTTGACAGTGGTGGCGCCTCGACTGGTTGGTCACCGGGGCTGATCACCACGCTGACGGGGAGATTGGTGAGACCACCGTGGCCGTCGTCGACGCTGACGTCGAAGGAATCCGACTTGTCGTAGGGCAGCGCCTCGGGGTGCGCGGCGTAGTACTGCGCCGTCGCTGTCGGTGTGTAGGTGAAGGTGCCGTCGGCGTCCACGACGACTGAGCCTTTCAGGGTCGACGTCGGCCCGCGGTAGATGAGAATGTCACCGTCGGGGTCGACGCCGGTGATCGTGCCGCTGACTGATCCACTGTTGGGGTCAGGCTCATCGACATGTGTTGTACCGGTAGGTGCCCCGTTGGCAGGGCTGATATTCACAGTGACTGCGATGTTGGTGCTCGCTCCGAACTTATCGGAGACAGTCACGGCGAACGTGTCGGTTTTGTCCGCGGCTGCCGCGGCGACTGCCGCCGCGCGATGGCGTGCCGTAGCGGTGGGAGTGTAGGTGAAGGTGCCGTTCGCGCGGACCGCGACGCTGCCTTTGGCGGTGATGCTCGTGGCGGCGAGAAAGGTGAGACTGTCGAAATTCGGGTCGGTGGCTTCGGCTCTACCGGTGAGGATTCCAGTTGAGGCACTGGGTGCGCTGACCGTCACGGCGCGCGCCCTGGGCGCGGAGTTGATCGGGACGATGGTGGTATTGACTTTGACCGCTGCCTTGCCGCCGTGAATGTCGGTGGCCGTCACCGAGAATGGATCGGATCTGAGGAACGGCAGGAATCGGGCCAGCACCCGGGCGAACATTGTCGGTGTGTAGGTGAAGTTGCCGGCGCCGTTGTCGGCGACCCTGCCGAAGATCGGTCTGGATGTGGTGTAACTCAGCGCGTCGCCTTCGGGGGCGGAGGCAGTGACGGTGACGTGGGTGATACCCGAGAGTGGATCGGGATCCTCGATCGATGCGGTGAGGGTGAGCGGTGCATTTGTAGCAGCGGCTACGGCGGTCACGTGACCGCGGCCTCGTACCGGATCACGCTCGATGGGAAGGGTGCTAGACGTCGCTCGAGCTGGGTTGACAGGCGCTGCGTCATCCCGGGGCTGCCGGCGCGCGGCGGTCATCATCACCGCCACTGCCTGAGCCTGTGCAGGGTCAGAGATCGGATCATTATCGTCTTCCGACGGCGCCGCTTCCCCTGCCGACGGCGCGGCTTCCCCTGCCGACGGCGC
>JAHZKD010000412.1 GCA_022600605.1 Actinomycetes bacterium | reverse complement strand
CAGGGAAGCGGGCGGGAGCTGCTGGTAGATGCGCTGCTTGCTCTCGAGGCGGCAGGTCTCGGTGACAGCCTCTGGTTACCGGTGCACGACGAATGGGTACTGCAGGTCCCCGAATCGGACGCGGATGCCGTGTGCGCCCTCCTCGCGGAGGCCATGACGCGTCAAGTGGGCGCAGTGCCGATCGTCGCGGAGGCCAAGGTGATGGGCCGGGAGTGGCAGAAGCTTTAACATTCGGCACAGAACCCGCCCTGCTGTCCAACGTGGGCGGGTTTTGTGCGTTCCGGGGGCAGCAGTTTTGAAACTGCCCGGATTTTTAGGCCTGTTTCCGCAGGTCAGAGCGGTGGCGACGGGTAGGCGGGCAAATAGGGCACTTCCCACCACATTCTGTCAATAATTTGATTTTGAGTCAGCTCTAGCAATAGATAATTATGGGCTCGATTGTAGTGAACGTGCCCTATCTGCCCGCCCCTGCGCCGCAGCGCTCTGACCTGCGGAAACAGGCCCAAAATTCCGGGCAGTATTAAAACAGCCTGCCTCGCTCAACCGCTCAGCCAAACCAACCGGGCCGGCACATCAGCGAGCTGAAGTCCGCCGTCGAGGTGTTTGGCCAGTGCCCTGAGGTCGATGAGCTGTTGGACGGTGCCGGCGCTGACGGCGAGCGCCTCGGCGGCGTCGAGCTGGCTGATCGCCCCCGCCCACGGCTGGCCAGCGGTGGCGACGGCCAGCCGTGGCGTGTCCACGCTTCGCGTTCGGCGATCGTCGGTGCTGCCTGGGACGATTCGGCGCATGAGCGGAGACCAGCTGGAATGCACCCTGACGATCGGCGCGCCGTACCCGACCCCGCTGCCGGCCGGAGCCGAGTCAGCACAGTGGCGGCTGTCAGAGGACGGCGTCGAGCTGGTTCTGCTCCTGCCCCACCCGACCGACGGCGAGGTCGAATCGATCCGGGCAGGCCGTGCCCGGTTCGCCCTGGTCGCGGGCGACCACGCCCTGATCCTGGCCTACAAGTTTGGCCAGATGGCGTGGTCGGATGCGCCGTGGCAGGCCTGCCGCCAGACCGACGGCACCTCTGGGCTCGCTGACGTGCCCGCCGGGCAACTGGCGGTCACCGTGATCGTGGTGGACTCGGCGACCGGCATCGTGCGGGCGTTGCGGGTGACCGTGTGGGACTCTCGGTTCGCCGGCGAGGTCCGCGAGGCGATCCGAAGGCAGAACCTCAATAGGGCCACCGAGCGTGATGGCGCCGCCGAGATCGCGGCGTTTTATGCCCGGCACCCGACGCCGCGCCATCTCGCCCGCGCGGCCGGCGCGGAAACCATCTAACGGGGGTCGACCACGCCCCGCCGCGTCCGCGCGGCTGCGAATGCATGCGCCGTCTTGAGGCAGCCGTGCTCGCGGGCGTACCTGATCACCGTCGATCAGGGTTTGGTGCCGTCGCAGATCCTGGCGAAGTTCAAGACCATCGGGGAAGAGCTTGGTGGCCAGGAGGACCCGTCCGCACCGGTCGACCCGAAGACGGAAGTGACACTGGGCAATGTCGGCGCGGACGCGGTCACTGACGGAAAGTGGTGACCGCGCGAAGCGGGCACCACCGAACGCACCGCCGAGGGTGAGCCCAACGTGCTCCGTCACCCTGCCGGTGACGGACGTATTCGACGACTGTTCTTCAGGTGTTCACGGCGGCGGCCAGGGAGGGCGGAAGTAGGGGGCGGCGGGGGCACTTCCGGCCGCGGAGCATTTCCACATGAGAAGCCTAGATCTGAGTGAAATCGGTTATGCACGTTAGGTATTGGGGAGCGTTCTAAGGCAATCGCTGCGGGCCGTCACAATGGCTTGCCCGACGCTACGAAGTAAGGCTTTACCTTCGGGGCTCCTCGCAGTACCGGTGAGCTGCTAGACCCCCGCGGCTGTCGACATGGAATCTCAACGCCAAAAATGTTTCTGATGCGCCGAACAGGACATCTGCGTCTCTCCAGCACTCTTTCGCCTTGGCGTTCGACAACTGTTCTTCCTCCTGGAAGCCGGCGCGGGTGAGGCCACGCTTGCGCGCGATCGCCGCGCTCTGCGCCAACGCAAGGCAGTTTCCATCGGACGCGGGGTTCGCGAAAAACTTCCCGTCCCTCAGCAAAGACGCTACGACATCGGGGTGGACGCCGAGTCGCTCGGCAATCTGCTTTCTCGTCGCGCCGCCGGCCTGAAGTTCGACGACGCTGCGGCATCGTTCCAGGCGATCGGAGCGCACTTTCGAGTTGGTCGGGTTCTGGCCTTTGACGTTGGCGCCGGGCGTTGATTTTGGCTTCCTGGCGGCCACAGCCGGGCGGGGAGGAAGGACGGCGTTCTGCGGCCTATCGCCGACGGGCGGAAGCCATTTAGCGAAGATGGTGAGCAGGTTCGGCAAGTCAGTTTCGGTGACCGTCAAGACGGGAATCTGGTGCTGGTCGGCCAGGGCTATCTTGCGCCGCGCTTTGGCCATGTACACGGGGTTGGCGGTGAAGCCGAGGGCTTCGACGAAGGTGCCGTCCGCGAGTCGCCAGTCAGCGCGGTAACCGTCGGGGTTGATGTCGTGATCGAAGGGATAGTGCGGTTCAGGGTGGTGTGCAATCCCGTGGTCAAAGAAGATGTCGTCAATTTGACGCTCCAACAGGGAACGGCAGATGTGGCCGTCTTTGGCCATCACGGTGACACCGCGGCTGGTGCGGATGCCGTCCATGAGCAGTCCCGCTTGGCCGAGCCAATCTGTCCAGGAGTAAACCTTTCGCTGTCCACCGGGAACGACATGACCGCGCCTCGCTGTCAGCATCCGGCACAGCATCAGCAGGTCGGCTTGAGGTCCGTCCTTAGGCATCTTGCGGAGTTGATCTCGCGCCGGGGCGCCACCGAATTCGAGCGCAGCAAGCTGATTGAGCGACCATAGGACAGCGGGACACCAGGGTTCGTAAAACCCGTGGTCGACGAAGAGGCCGGAGCGGGCGTCGTTAACACAGTCGAGGCAGTACGGCGAAGGTTCCGCGTAGGGATTCAGAGCTTCGCCGCATAGCCGACACGGCATGTCGTCGGGGTCAGCGTCGTCGACCGGGCACGGATCGAAAAGACCCGGTGGCGTTTGTGGATCATCTGGAGGGCGCTGCTCCAGCGGGCTGGAGAACAATATCGTTAGGCTGATTTGCTCATTGCGCGAATGCATGTCTCGCTTTGCGCGCCAACTGGCCTCGATCTGCTCGGCCCATTCCGCAGGTATCAGGGCCCGCGCCTCGGGCCGCAGTCTCCTGACCGTCCGTTGAGACTCCAGTCGCGTGATCAGGTCCTGCCCAAAGAACTGATCGGGATCGCGAGGATGGTCCTGCCGCAGCACCTTCTCCGGAATGTGCCCGGCACGGCGAAGCAACCCTTGGATCGGTGCGGCCAGCTCCGCGGCGAAGACGTGCAACTCCTTGTCGGTTACGTCGAAGCTGGCCAGAATTGGTTCGACATTCAATCCTGCGATCCTGCCGACCCAGACGACGTGAATCCACCCGTCGGATTCGCGGTGCAATGTTGCGTTCAACCAGCCGGGCGAGGGATCGAACGGAATGGTGACTCCTTCGCGAGCGAGGGTGTCGATCACTGCGGGGCGGTCGAATTCGCTTCCCACCATCACCAGGTCCGGGTCGGTTCGGACTACTCCAACGCACGCACCGTCATTATCGACTACCTTCGGCGGGAACCCACCCTGCCGGCGTACCTCCAAGGCGCCATGACGGTTGCTTTCCGTATGGGTGACAACGTCGTTGACGAGATGCGCGATGAGTTCGGAGCGCAAGTCCTGTAGCCAGCGGGTCTTGGGTGTTAGCGGCTTGGCCGGCTGTGCGCGCATCGCGCGACGATCTCGGCCTTCGATCTCGTTTGCGCCGCGCCTGTTCGTTTCGTGCTCGGCGAGGAAAGCTGCGATCGCCGGGTCCATGATGCGAGCGCCCGGCAGATCGAGTCTGAACTCGGGGACCCGCACGCGGGTATCCCAGCATTCCTCGTCGTCGGAAGCTTCGAACTGTTCGATGATGTCAGCCGGGTCGGTGTCGCGCGTCATGGTTGCGGTGAAGAGCACTTCGCCGTCCTCAGAGAACGCCGCGAGCCGGGCCACGAGATCCTTACGGCCGTCATTGCTGATGCCCCAGTTGTGGATCGTGTGCCGGTACAGGTAGCCGAGGCAACGTCCTTCCTCGTCACCGCCCATCGACTTCGGCAGTGCGATGGACACAGCGTCGCTGTCGAACGGGTTGTCTGGCCGGGGTATCAGTACCACCGGGACCGAGATGCGCCCTACACGCTTACCGTTCGCGGCGAAGGCAGTGTCCGCGAAGTTAGCTAAGCGCTGGTCGTAAACGCCGTTACCGTCTTCGTCGCGAATCCATGCCCAGGCAACGCCGTCCGGGTTCATCGTACCGGCCGGAGGAAGTGTGACGGTCGTACCGTCGATTCGATCGCGTAGCCCGGCATCATCCTCCGTTCACAGTGTGTCGAATCTAGTCTTCGGATGTCGCAGCAGGATTGCACAGGTGTCTGACACGACACTGGCTGTCAACGGTGCGGGGCGCGATTTCTGCCGCGGCGACCAAACCTGTGAACGTGTGGCAACTGTTCGCCGCATTGCAGGATGCACCAACTTCGCGGGCCGCCCGGATCGACCACCCGCGAGCCCGCCTGACGTTTGGCCGACTGCGGACGATGTCCCGGCCCGCCCTTTCTTCACCCGACGCCTTGATGCCAACACAACCTCCAGAACCTAGAGATGTGTTGCGACCGCGCCTAGAAAACACGCCGGAGCAGGCTGCTCAGGATTCAACCGGAGCCGACACGACGGAACGGGCGGTCTGCTTCAGCTTGCCTGGCAAATTCTCGAGGCACCGGACGCAAGCTGTTGTTGGCGTGAGAGCGGTGGACTGTATTCGATTTACACGTTAGGCAACGGCGGACCGATGGTGTTGCGCAACAAATTCATAGCTGTTGCCAGGTAGCTGCTTGCGGGTCGATCAAATCCGTTGATGTCCAGAAAGGTTTGAAGGCGCATCGGCATGGGGCTGGTGCACTGCAAGCGCCACTGCGCTAGGAGTGGAACAAATCGACGCGGGGCTCTGTGTTGCGTGATGCCTTCGAACACTTCGAGTTCGTGATAGGTGAGCACACCTGCGGCCAGCATGTTCGGTGCTAGTTGGCCGGTGCGAAGTTTGACGTCGATGTCAGCGAAGACACTGGCAGGTATGCCGGTGTT
>JAHZKD010000043.1 GCA_022600605.1 Actinomycetes bacterium | reverse complement strand
GGCGCGACCGCGGCCCGCTGTCACGCCGTGCTCTCGACCACGGGTCGGCGCCGGGCGGCCTATGTGGCGATGACCCGGGGGCGGGAATCCAACACCGTCTACCTCTACGACCGTGTTGGCGGGGAAGGCGACCACGAACACAGTCCGCAACCGCAACCCGGTGTGCATCAAGCACGCCGTGGCGATGACCAGGACGCCGCCGGAGCCTTGACGGAACTGTTGGGGCGTGAGGACACAGCGCACACCATCGCAGCCACCGCCACGGCCACAGGTCGCGGCCAGCTCCCCGAACGAGTCGCCGGCCTACTCGACACCCGCGCCCACGCCCTGGAGAAGGTCGGCACCGTCCACGAGTTGGGTGCCGAAGTCGACTGGCTGGCCCAGATCGGCGGATTCAGCATCAGCGCCGCCTACTCCACCGACACCCTGGCGCAGGCCCCCGGACTTGACCAAACCCAACGCGATGTCGCCGCTACCATCCTGGGCACCGTGTGCACCGTGCACTCCCTGCACTTGGGCACCCAGGCAGCGCCGGATAAACCAGCGCTATTGGCTGCGGTCACCGCCTGCACCCGGGCCGCAGACGCCGTGACGATCGTGATCCCAGGAACCGAAAAAGCCCGCGACGACGCTGTCGGCTACAGCGGCGGCACCGATGGAGTGCGCAGCGCCGCGTCGATGCTGGCTCACCTCGACACCCTGCCACCGGACCCTCAGAAGGAAAGCCGACTCTCGGGTGCGGTGTTTATTGTCGATGACGCTGATCACCTCACGCCAGAGCAGCTACGGGGGCTGGCGCGTCATGCCAGGGCGCGGGGCAGCAAGCTGGTGTTGGTCACCGCCGACACCGACACCGACCCGCCCCGGCCAGGGCCGGCACGGTATTTGACTGATGTCGCTGCCGCGCACTTGCCCTGGGCGCAACATCTGGGGGCCGCTGTCGAACCGGACACCGCGATCGACCGTGCCCGTCAATACCACGCCAACCGCGGTGTCGATGCGCACATCGTCGAAATGTTGCAGCGGGCCGACAAACTCGACGCCCACTATCAGTACCTGGACCGGTTGTCGGGCCGTCGCCGTGACCGCAGCCAGGAACGTAGCCGCCAGCGCAGCCGCGATGACGATTACGGGCTGGACCTATGAACGGTGGTCTGCCCGACAAACCCCCGGATGAGTGCGTGCAGTGGTGTCAGGCCCATGATTACCGGATCAGCGTTGACGATGATCTGGCCGAAATCGATTTGGACTGGTGGAACAGCCACCTTGAAAGTTATCGAATCCCGGTGCGGCTGTGGGGCCGCACCCTCGACGGCACCCCCACCGACCGAGGTGCCGGTTTCCTGCGCCGCAGCGACATCAACGGATCACTGCCCGAACACGGGCCAACCGATCTGTGCGTGCTCTACCGTGTCGCGGCCTGGCTGACCGGGCATCCCCGGCGTTCCCACACCCGACGTTTCCCCGATGTCGCAACCCCCAACCGGGCAGGGGAATTCGCCGAAATCACTACCGCGTTGCAAACCTGCCGCCAACATCCCGCCGACCTTGATCCCGGCCCCTACCGCAGCTGGTCGGGGTGGCCTCGTACTCCCGGGATCGGGCCGGGGGTGTTGTCGCTGTACTGCTGGGCTGTACGCCCACACACCCTTGAGCGCCCACAACTGCTCGACCAGCACAGCCTGGGGACCCTGTGTTACCTGGGGTGGCTAGAAATCCCCTCGATCAGCACCTTCACCCGTAACCGCTACCTGCGCTACAACCAACTACTCCACGACTGGGCTCTCAACACCCAGATACCTGCCGAACTCATCGAAATGTGGCTCGCCCACAACTGGCAGGAACGCAGCCGCAACACCGGGCGCCACTTCAGTGCTGATCAGCGCTGAACCAAAGTAGGTCCTCACGGAAGGGGCGGCAGCGGCCTCAGGCAACCTTCCCGTTGTCGGAGGCTGCGGACACTATCGTCACAGGACAGAACACCACCGCGCAGCGCGGCGGGGTGAAAACGACGTGGCGGAAAAAAAGGGGATGGGCGTTGGGGTCGATCAATGACGTGATCGAGGCGTTTCGTCGGGCGCCGACCAACGTCGACCGGGGCACGTTGTTCGAGAAGTTGATGGTGCGTTTCTTCGAACTCGATCCCGCCCTTGCCCAGCAGTACGAGCAGGTGTGCCGGTGGGTCGACTGGGAGGGTCGCAAAGGCAAGGGTGACACCGGTATTGATCTTGTGGCCCGCGAGCGTGACACCGGCGCCTACACCGCGATCCAATGCAAGTTCTACGAACCGACCCACACCCTGTCCAAAGGCGATATCGACTCGTTTTTCACCGCCTCGGGGAAAAAGCCGTTCACCAACCGGGTCATCATCTCCACCACCGACAAGTGGGGCAAAAACGCTGAAGACGCCCTCGACGGCCAAACCACGCCGGTGCAGCGGATCAACCTCGCCGACCTCGCCGAATCCCCCATCGACTGGGACATCGCCTGGCCCCAGGACGGGTTAACGATCGAGCTCGCCCCCGCCGAACGTAAACAGCCCCGCCCGCACCAGATCACTGCGATCGAGGCGGTACGGGCCGGGTATGCGGTCGGTAACGACCGCGGCAAGCTGATCATGGCGTGTGGCACCGGAAAAACATTCACCGCCCTCAAGCTCGCTGAACAGCTCGCCGCCGACAATGCCGGTAGCGCCCGGGTCTTGTTTCTGGTGCCCTCCATCTCGCTGCTGAGTCAATCGTTGCGGGAGTGGACCGCCCAAACCGCGTTGGATATCCGGGCGTTCGCAGTCTGCTCGGACACCAAAGTGGGCAGGCTGCGCAACACCGAGGACTTCAACGTTCATGACGTGCCAATCCCGGTCACTACCAACCCCGCCGCCCTGGCTGAGGCGATGGCGCATCGTAAACGCGCCAAAGGCTTGACCGTGGTGTTCTCCACCTACCAGTCCCTGCCGACTGTCGCCGACGCCCAGGCCCTCGGGGTGGATGACTTCGATCTGGTGATCTGCGATGAAGCCCACCGCACCACCGGGTTCACCCTGGCCGGTGAAGACGATTCGAACTTCGTGCGCATCCACGACAACACCTACCTACGCGCTGACCGCCGGCTGTACATGACCGCCACCCCCCGTATCTACGCCGATGCGGTCAAAGATAAAGCTGAGCAGCATTCTGCCGAGCTGGTGTCGATGGATGACGAGCTGCGCTACGGCCCCGAGTTTCACCACCTGTCCTTCGGTGAGGCGGTGGAACACGGCCTGCTCACCGACTACAAAGTCTTGGTCCTGACCGTCGATGAATCCGTGATGGCCGCACCCCTGCAACAACAGCAGGCGACTTTCGGGGAGATCCCCAACCTCGATGACGCCTCCAAAATCATTGGCTGCTGGAACGGGCTGGCCAAGCGCGCCGGGGCCACCGCCGATGGCAGCCCCAGCTTCTCCCCCGGTGATCCGGCGATGCAACGCGCGGTGGCCTTCGCCAAAGACATCAAGACTTCCAAGCAGGTCGCTGATCTGTTTCCCCGGGTCGTGGCGGCGTATCAGGAGTCGCTGACCAAACAAGAGGACGACGGGCACCAGGTCGAGGACACCAACCGGGACCTGGTGTGCGACGTGCACCACGTCGATGGCACCTTGAACGCCCTGGAACGCAACGAACAACTCGCGTGGCTGAAATCGCCTGTTGCCGAGGGGGAATGCCGCATCCTGACCAACGCCCGCTGCCTGTCCGAAGGCGTGGACGTTCCAGCCCTGGATGCGGTGCTATTCCTACATCCGCGTAACTCGATCGTCGATGTCGTGCAATCGGTGGGCCGAGTGATGCGGCTATCTCCGGGGAAGGAATACGGCTACGTCATCCTTCCCGTCGCCGTTCCCGCCGGAATCGAGCCCAACCAAGCACTAGCCGACAACGTGCGGTTCAAAGTGGTGTGGCAGGTCCTCAATGCGCTGCGCTCCCACG
>JAHZKD010000411.1 GCA_022600605.1 Actinomycetes bacterium | reverse complement strand
GTGGTTGCGGCTTCTAATGAGTCGCGCGAGGGCCGTTCGGGGATGAACGGTGTGGTCGGTGACAACAGACGTGGGGTTGCTGCGATTGCGCCCAGTACCGACACTCCGGCCGGTAAGCAGGTCCTGGTCAATCATCTCGAAGGTCAACTGGACCGCGCCAAAGCCCTACTCACCCGATCCGAACAGCGAAATATCGCTATGGCGAAGATGATTCGCGCCGCCGGCGGGGGATACGGTGGCCGCGGCATGGCCGGCGGCATGCCCATGGGCGGCGGCATGGGCGGGGGCTTGGGCGGGGGTTCACCCATGGGCGGCATGGGTGGCGGCCTCAACCTGGGCAGCTTGTTTGCACCCTTGGCGAAAGCTGCCCAGGTTGGCAAGGTCCCTTCAGGGCGGTCGGTCGGCAAGCCGGTTCCTGGTCTGCCGGGACTGGACCGGCCCGGGTTGGCCAACGAGTCCCGCATCCAGAAGTACACGCGGCGTTTGAGCCGCGCGATCAGCGCCGCCTTTCCCGAGATCGCCGAAATCGGGGGCTATCGGGCGGATGCGCTGCACTGGCACCCAGACGGCCTGGCCATCGACGTCATGATCCCGCAGTGGGATACTCCCGCTGGCAAGGCCCTTGGTGACCGCGTGCTGGCCTTCGTCCAGACCCACGCCAATGACCTCGGGCTCGATCACGCGATCTGGCGCCAAGCTATCTACAACGCCGACGGCACTTCCTCTGGGATGGGAGACCGCAGGTCGGCGACCCAAAACCACTTCGACCATTTGCACATCACCAGCATCGGCGGAGGCTACAACGGCTACTGACCCTCAGGGCATCGCCCCCGTGCTGTCGGTTAAGACAGTGCCTCAGCAGCCTTTTGGATAGATTGCCGGCTTTGGTGCACCTCGCGCAGGAACGCCATCGCGTCGTCGAATGATTCGGCATCGGGCAGGCTAGCGGCAACCAGACTCTCCAGTTGGCGCATACGGGCGTCCAAATCATTGAGTGCCTCCACGCGCATCACAGGATCGGGGAGCTCACTGGTCAGCACCTCAAGACAGGTCGCACTGATCGCGACCACCGCTGAACCGATCGACAGTGCTTGAGCGTATTGGTTAGCGCTATGCATTGCGGTTGCCGGCGCCACAACCGGTACCTCAGGGCGATCGGAGGTGGATCTACGTGTTTGTGGGGGAATGTTCGGTGGATCCCCACCCTCGCGAATCGTCTGGAATGTTCCCCGCGGCCACTCCAGGGCATCCTCGAACTTGGGGACAGTGCTGACCCGGGGAGTACCCGCACCGCGTTCGAAGCGGTTCACAGTGCCCAACGAAATCCCCGCTAGACCAGCGAGGCTGCGTTGGCTCAGTCCCAGCTCGTTGCGTCGCCGCGCGACGAGCTCGCTCAATCGGGTCAATGTCGGATCGTCGCTGTCACTGCTGGCAGGCGGGGTCTCACCGTCAGCGGCGTCGACATTGCCTTCCACGTCACAAGTGAACCACATCTAGCCCGAACGGACACGTACCTAACCATGTATGACGCAGAGGCGTGACGATCCCACTGGCAGGCCATGCAGGGGCCACGGATGCACAATTAATGACTAATAACGGGGCGGTCGATAGGGGAGTCGGCAAGAAATTTCCAATGCTGCCATTCCCGGCCATAGCGCGTCGGACTCCGCGGTCCGCATCACAGATATAACCAGGGTAGACGGTATTCCCGGTGTGTGAACGAATCCGAGGGAGCGCAGGGCTGTTCGCCTCGATGTCGTCGGGCGGAGTGGACAACTGGAGATTAGCGCTGGGCAAACCGGCAAAGTTGTGGTTATGATCCTGTTATGCCCCAAAAGGACATCGTTAGTAGGCCATTAGCACACAACTCAGGAGGTGGAGTGATGGGACATCCGTTTGCCGATCCGACATCAGAAGAGGTCAATGGGCTTTGCGCCTACTCCGACCCCGAAGACTGGTTCGACTACCGCAAGGCCGAAGAGGCAAAGCGAATCTGCAGCAACTGCCCGCTACGGCAGGCATGCGCCCGCGCAGCCCTGGACAACGGAGACATCTACGGCATTTGGGCCGGCGTCGATCTGGGCAGCGGCATTCACTCCAGTGCGGCAGAACGAGCAGCAGCCCAACGCCAGTTGCGGTTCGTCGCTGCCGCGATGGACGACCAACCCGACTCACACCGGCAGCGCACCCAGGCGATCCGCTCGGCGGTACACGCCGCGGCGTTCCCGGCTCACAGCCGCCATTCAACCGCGGAGCCGGTCAGTGCCTAGCTCGGCAGCAAGAACCTGCACCAACCGCATCCTGCGGGACTACCTCAAGGCCGCGCTGCGCTGTTCGGCGCATCCCTTGACAACCACCCAGCTACGCCGAGCAGCCCCACTGGTCGCCGTAGCGGGAAGCGCGCGACCGCTACCACCGCCACAGGAGGCCATTTACCGGCTGCTGCGCAGCCTCGAAGCCGAGGGCGCGGTCAGCATCGTGGACACGCCTACAGCTGCACGGTATTGGACTGCGGCCGCCGACCCTGACGCTGACCGCGAAATCGCAGCCCTCGAAGCGTTGTTGAGCGCACCGAGCGCTCAAGTCGCACACCACGAACGGATTCGCCGATGACAACAGAGCCGCTGATGGCCGAAGTGCTGGCTGAGATGCAGCGCATCGGCTGCCACTGCCCAATCACCACACCGCATCTGACGCAGTTGCTCAACCGCGAGCGCACCACACCGCTGGTCATCTTCGAGGTCCGCCGAGCCCTTGATCGGCTGCACGCCCGCGGCGAAGTTACTTGCGAGCGCGACCTCATCGACAGACGCGTCCGGTACTGGGAATACGCCGCACCACCATCCGCGTGCACGTGCGACGACGACGAGGGGCTAGAGCCGCCGCCCCCAGGCGATCCGACACCCGCCATCACGGGCCCGCGAGACGCAATCGATGCCGCAGAGGCTCTAGTTGAAGACCTACCGCGGCATATGACCGACAGTCTCTGGACCTCGGTGGCCGTCCGTCCGTTGGCCGGGCTTCTCTTGGCGGCCTCTCCGCGAGTCAACCATCGCGGCGTGCGGTGGGTGCGGCGCACCGTTGGCTACTCCGAAAGGGCCACGACGGCCTCGAAACTTCGCACCGCGGCGGGCGTGTGCCGCAGCGCCGCCCCGGCCGACGGTCTGGCAGGGTGTCTGGCCGATGGGCTAGTACGCATGGCCTCGCTGTCGCCACGGCAACGCAACTGTGTGAGCCGGACGATGCTGGCGGCGCTCAGCGGGGAAGACCTGCGATGACCAACACCGGGACCCGCGGATGGCTGGCCCAGTTGTGCAGTGGTGAGCCGCATCAGGTGATCGGCCCTCACGCCGACCCCTACCTGATGCGCTGGTTCCTGCTGCCGCGCAACGGTTTGATAAATATCTACCTTCACCGGTTCTGTAGCTCTGATCCCAGCGCCCCGCACGATCATCCATGGCATTTCTTGTCGATCGTGCTCAAAGGCAAGTGCCGCGAGATCGGTGAACGCGACACCGTGGTGCGTCGGCCCGGATCGGCTGCGATCCGGCGCGCATCCTCGCGTCACCGAGTCGAGTTGCTGGGTCATCCGGTGACGACGGTGATCATCACCGGCCCCCGTTGCCGGGCCTGGGGGTTCTGGTGTCCGCGGCCTTTTCAGCCTGCCCGTTTCGTGCCCTGGCAGGAGTTCGGACTTCGGGGCTGTGGGGAACCGACCGGCCCAGCTGGTGCCAGCCGCGCGTGATGACGAGCCCGCCATGACTGCACCGCGGCTACCCAAGGTCATCAGCGACCGGTGGCTGCGCGCTTTCTTTGCCGTCCGCGGCTACCCGGACCCCGCCAGCGTCAACCAGGAGAGGACAATATGGGTCGCAAGCACAACAAACAGCCCGACCCCAACCAGCCGGATCTTTTCAGCATCCTCGACGAAACAGGCGGTGACAGTGATCGATCCACAAATCCTGAAGGCCGTCCAGACCGCCTACTCGACCGATCTGAGCCTGCCCGAGGACTGGACTCCCGAGCAGCGCGAGACGTTCATGATGACCGAGGCCGACGACATCAGCTCGATGACGGCCAGCTTGGCCGAGGAGCTGTGGGAGGAAGCGATCACGAGCTGGAAATGCCGCCACAAAGGGGAGACGCCGAATCACGCGACCAAGGTGAGCTTGCTGGAGGCGGCCCGGGGTCAGGCGGCTCAGAGGGTGCTGAACAACGAACTCTACGAACTGATCACGACCGAGGAGAGCGCGCCGCCCTCGGAGACACCCACACCGACGCCGGAACACCTGGGCTGGGAGCAGCGCTGGACAAACCCGGAGCACCAGAGCGAGCCCAGCGAGGACCTCGCAGCTCTGATCAACCACCTCTGGCCAGCCCCGGACTTCTCGGGGCCGTTTCGGATCAAAGCGGGCTATCTGACCGCGGCGCGGGCCGAGGACGGACTGCCGCTACCCACCCACCCCGCGGACCCGTTGACCGCCCAACTAACGCAGATGATCCACCGCGACCTACGCACCGACGGCCTGCCCGAGCGGTAGGCGCTGAGGACTCGCTGTTCGACGACTTCACCGACGACGTCGCCGAAGTTCTCGCCACCGGCGCGCTCACAACTCCTGTCGTCGCTGGGGCCGATCCAGCAGGTGTGCAGATCTCAGCAGAGCCGCCACCGACACCACAGGCGCCGGCCTCAGAAACTGAAGAGTTCCGTAGCGCCGCTGATTTCCCGGCCAGCACCGATGTTCTGGTCCCGTCCGGCGCCAAAGCGCGCGCCCGAGCCAACATCGCCGCGATCGAGTTGGTGGCGTCGCTACGCGACAGCCAGCGACCAGCGACCCTGCCCGAGCAGCGCATCCTAGCCGCCTGGTCTGGGTGGGGCGCAATACCCCAAGTCTTCGATCCGCGCGCCGAAGACTTTGCCGCCGAACGCATCCAGCTCGCCAGGCTTTTAAGCCCTGAGCAGTACCGTCACGCGCAGGCCTCAATCCTCAATGCCCACTACACCGACCCCGCCGTGGTCTCGGCGGTCTGGGATGCACTAGGTGCGGCAGGATTCTGCGGAGGACGCGTACTCGAACCGGGTTGCGGCAGCGGCACATTCATCGGCCACGCGCCCAAAGATGCCACGATGGTCGGCGTCGAGGCCGACGACATCACCGCGGCCATCGCTGCGCTGCTTTACCCCTCGGCCCAGATCCGCCTCGAAGGTTTCGAAACCAGCCGCATCCCAGATTCCAGCTTCACCGCCGCGATCGGCAACGTCCCATTCGGCCAATACGCACTGACCGACCCACAGCACAACTCGAGCCGACACAACATCCACAACCACTTCATCATCAAATCGTTGTCAATGGTCGCCCCCGGCGGCTACGTCGCCGCCCTGACAAGCCGATACACCATGGACTCAGTCAAACCCGCTGCCCGCCAAGATATTGCCGAGCGAGCCGACCTCATCGGGGCGCTGCGGCTACCATCGCAAGCCTTCAGCCGTGTCGCCGGCACCGAGGTTGTCACCGATCTGCTCATCTTCCGCCGCCGCGAAACCGGCACTGAAGCCAGCCTGGACACGCTGGACTGGATTAACACCGAAAACATCGCTCTGGTCGACCCGCGCAGCGGCACCCAAGACCAGGTGGCTGTGAACTCCTACTACATCAACAACCCGCAGCGGGTACTGGGCAACATGGAACTTGGCCACGGACTGCACGGCTCAACGCAGGTGGCCGTCGCTGGCGCCACCGGTGAGGGCCTGGCCGACCAGATCCGCGAGCACCTCCAGCCGATGATCGCTGCAGCCTTGGCCCGCGGGCACGGCCTCACCGCACGCGGTGAAGATCTAACCCACACTGTGTCAACAGCATTCGAACCCGGCCTGCGGACCCCGGAATCTCAGACAGAGGACCCGCCTCTTTACACTCTGCGCTACAACGCTGCCACCTCAGGCATCGAATACTGGGCCGGCCACGGCTGGGAACCAAACAAGACCCCCAAGACCCTCGTCGAGGAGACCCGCGAACTCATCGCGCTACGCGATATCGCCACCAAGCTCATCTCCGCACAGCGCGACGGCGACCCCGAGCAGAACCGCGATCAACTACGCGCCCACCTCAACACCCTCTACGACAACTATGTGAGCAAGCGCGGCCCACTGAATCGATTCGTGTGGGTGACCCGCAACGTCAACCAAGCCGATCAAGACAAACGCTTCGCCGCATCCGAGAGAGAGTGGCGCGAGCACGAAGGTGAGACCGGAAAACCATACACCGGACCGATTCCCGACGAGCTGGCCGAACAGTGGGAGACTGCCGCAGCTGAACCCAAAGCACCGTATAAGACATCCCGACATCTGCGCGGCGGCATGCGCTTTGATCCCGGCTGGGCAAACGTGTCGTCGCTGGAGATCTTCGACGACGACACCGGCACCGCTACCAAAGCACCCATCTTCACCCGCGACGTGCTCACCGCCGAAGCTGAACGCGCCACAGCCGACACCCCCGAAGAAGCGTTGGCACTGAGTCTGGACCGAACCCGAGGCGTCGATGTCGAGCTGATCTCTAAATTGCTCGGCGTGAGCGACCCAGACGCCCGCGCCCTGCTCGAAGGGCTGGTCTATCCGAGCCTGGAAGATCCCGATGAGCTGATCCCAGCCACGAGCGCTCTGTCGGGCAACGTGCGCACCAAACTCGCTGCTGCTATCGAAGCCGCCGACACCAACCCGGCCTACGAGCCCTACGTCGCCGCGCTGCGCGAGGTGCAACCCGAACAGCGCGAGGCCGAGGACATCAAGGTTCGCCCCGGCGCGCCGTGGATCCCCCCAGCGGTAGTCGCGGCCTTCGCCGAGAAGACCTTCGGTGCCACCGGTGTGCAAGCCGAACATATCGGCGGGCGGTGGACGGTCGAGGTGGACGGCTACAAGCGCCATGGACGCCTCATGACCGACGAATGGGGCATGGAGAAACGCCACTTCGATGCGGTGAGCTTGCTCGAAGCGGTCTGTAACTCCAAGGCCGTGGTCATCAACACCACCGAGGGCGCCGTCGATGCTCAAGCCACCTTTGCCGCACAGGCCAAGTGCGCCAAGATCACCAAAGAGTTCAACAGCTGGCTGTGGTCGGACCCCGAGCGTCGCGAAACCCTCGTCGCCGAGTACAACCGGCGTTTCAACTCCTTACGTTCTCCCGTCTACGACGGCAGCCAACTGCGCCTACCTGGCTTGTCGGATCACTTCACCCCCCACCCCTACCAGCGCGACGCAGTAGCTCGAATCATCAGCGAGCCATCCACGCTTCTCGACCATGTCGTCGGGGCCGGGAAGACCGGAACAATGCTGATGTCTGCTATGGAGCTGCGTCGTCTCGGACTGGTGCGCCAGCCCTGGATTGTGGTCCCAAACCACATCATTGAACAAGTAGGGCGCGAGGCCAAGCAGTGGTATCCCGCGTCCAACGTCCTGCTCGGATCCTCAGCAACTACCGCTGACGGGCGTCGTCGATTCATCGCCCAAAGTGCTGCCAGCGAGTGGGACATCGTGATAGTGCCACAGTCGGCATTCACATCGATCAACGTCTCCGATGACGTTCGCGCCGCCTACGTGGAGTCACAGCTCGGCGAGCTGCGAGCACAGCTGGAAAACTCGACTATCGAGCGCACTCAGAAAGCCATCGTGCGCGCCATCAAGTCCACCCAGGCCCGGCTGGAGAGGCTACTCGCGGCCGAGACTAAAGACCTAGGCCTGCGCTTCGAGGAATCCGGCTGCGATTACCTACTGATCGACGAAGCCCACATGTACAAGAACAAACAGCGCGTCTGCAATATCGAGGAACTGTCCTACACCAAACCCGCACAGCGCACCGAAGACCTCGCCCTCAAACTCGGCGTGCTGCGCCAACGGCGCCACGACGAGGCACGCAGCCGCGGGATACCCGAGGATGCCGTCATCGAACGCGTCGCCACCTTCGCCACCGGAACGCCCATCGCCAACTCGCTCGGAGAGCTGTATGTGATGCAAACCTACCTGCGCCCTGATTTGCTTGAGGCCGCCGGCGTAGCCGACCTCGGCGACTGGGGGGCAGCGTTCACCGCCACCCACACCACAGTCGAAGTCAACGCCACCGGCACCAAGCTGCGACCGGTCACCAAAGTAGCCAAATACACCAACCTGCCTGATCTTCTGGCGCTGTCGGGCGCCTACACCGACGTCGTGACCCGCGACCAAGTGCCGGTCGACTTGCCCGAACTTCGCACCGGAAACCGCCAGATCGTCAGCCTGCAGCCAGAAATGGAGCTCGTCGACTTCATCTCCGATCTGGGCTGGCGTGCAGACAATCTCGATTCCGGCAATCCGCAACGCGACAACATTCTCAAGATCAGCACCGACGGCCGTAACGCCTCCCTTGATCCCCGGATGGCCCACCTTGGCACGCCAAGCCGCAGCCGTGCCGCTGAAGTCGCCGAGCGTGCCATCGAAGTCGACCGGCGTCACGCAGACCGCCAGTACCGCGATCCTGACACCGGTGAGCTTCTCCCGCTGCCTGGCGCCCTGCAACTCATGTTCTGCGACCGCAGCACACCATCGAAAGACCGGCGCCAGTTCACCATCTATCGGGCCATCAAGGACGAGCTCGTTGCCCGAGGCATGCCGGCCCACGCGGTGCGGTTCGTCCATGAGGCGCGTAACCCGGCTGCACTGAAAGCGCTTTTTGCCCAGTGCATTCGGGGGGAGGTGTCGGTGCTGATCGGCAGCACCGAGAAGATGGGGACGGGCACAAACGTGCAATCGCGACTAGCGGCGCTGCATCATGTCGATGTGCCCTGGCGGCCTGCCGATCTTGAGCAGAGAGAGGGCCGAATCCTGCGCCAGGGCAATCAGAATGACGAAGTGGACATCTTCAACTACGTCACCGAGTCCAGCTACGACACCGTCATGTGGCAGCGTGTCCAGGCTAAAGCGGTATTTATCGAGCAAATGCGCCGCAAAGAGGTTCTCGACAACGAGATCGAAGACCTCAGCGGCGGTGACATTGGCGGGGCGGCTGCAGAAACAAAGGCGATTGCCACCGGAGACCCGCGCTACGTCCGCCAGGTCGAGCTCGACGATGCAGTCAGGCGCCTGACCGCACTAGAACGCGCCCACCAACATTCAGTTCGCAATCGCGATTGGAAAGTGCGTGTTCTGGAGAAGGCGATCCCGGCCAAACAAGCCGATATCGACAAGATCGCACCGCTGGCCCAGGCCGCCCAGGCGCGAGGCGAAACCCCTCATCGCATTACCGTCGGGGCAGACACGTTCACCGACCGGCCCGCGGCGGGCGCGGCGCTGGCCACCGCTTCTCGGCGGGCGTATATGGCTGGCAAGGACCGCGGCGCCGCACGCTACGAGCCGATCGGCGCATCCATCAACGGGATCGAGGTCCTCGGCGCCCGCGACCTCACCCACGACGTGCTTGTTCTGCGCCTGGCGGTGCCCTCGCGTACCACCGAAATGGAAGCCGCCGAGCTGCACGCCGCCAGCTCGCCTCTCGGGGGCGACGTTTCCGGGCCTAAGCAGCTTGGTCTGCTGCGCCGGGTGGAGAACTTGTACACCGGGCTACCCGAGCACCACGCGGGCCTGCATTTCGAACAGCAGCGCCAGCAAGCCGAACTCGATGACCTCTTGGCCAACCCCCCGGGCCCGTTCGAACACGCCAGCTCACTGGAGGCTCAAGAAGCTGAACTGGCCGCTCTGAGCCTGGAACTGCGGCTGGCATCCGATAGCCTCGAAGCCAAAGCCAAAGCTGAGGCCGCTGAACAACGCATGAAAATGCGGGGGCGCGCACCGGGCTGGAGCCTGAACCTCAACCCCACCCCGGCCCTGATCGAGGAACTTGGCTATCCCAATGCTGACGCGCTACGGCGCGCGGTGCGTGTCCGCGAGCGCATCGCTGTCGAACAGCACCACCGCGAGCTGGACCACCACCGCGAACTGGACCAACACCGCGAACACCCCGACCGCGACCACGACCGCGGTCGCGACGACGACGGCCTGGGCATCTAACTTGGCCCGGCAACAGCCTCGTACTTGGCGAGAGCAGTGTGAAGGCCCGCAGCCACCCGCTCTGCTGATTGTTGGGCGTCGTCGGTGATTTGCTTGGCCTGGGCGGCCTTCATCGCAAGGAACTCGACGAGCTGTTGACGCCCGGCAGGGGTCGAGATAGTTGAATCCAGGGCCTCCACGGCCCCACGGATCTCTTGATGGATGCGCTTGAGTTGCGTCCGTGAGGCCGCATCGGCGGTATGGGCGTCGTTCAAGGTGGCCGCCAGCACCCCATCGGTCTCTACGACGTCGGCCCAACTAGCTTTCAGCGACGCCGCGCCCTCGGCCGCCGCCGCTGCCCCGGCACCACTATCAGTGGGGACCGCCGAGTCCACCCACCCAGGCAGCGGCTGCAGCGGGGGACGGAACTCGGCCAGCGGCGCGTCGAAACGACCCAACGTGTCCAGGCTTGCCAGCAGATCATCGACCTGTTGTTCACAGAACCCCATGACATCGACGATATGCGCTCACAGGGTCACTTGTCAGCTTATGACTCGTGGCTTTAGGAGTGGTGCCCCCACCATATGAAGAGATCGTCGAGGCTCATCTCGGCGCTTGCGCTCCGCACTGCGCTAACCACGAGTGCGCCATCGGTGGTCGTCCACGCCACCACCGGGCGGCCCTGCTGAAGGCCGCACATCACGGTGCCGCGGAACAGCTCTGGGGCGGCTTTGTTGCGCCACGGGCCAGGACTCTGGATACCGCCAGGACAATTAAGCACCCTCGTGCGGTCGACAACGCTGGTGAACGCCGTGTCCACGGCACCCAGACTCGGCATCAGCTCGTGGGTAACCGTGCCAGGCCCAACAGCGGGGCCCACCGTGATCGAGCACCGCAAGGCGGCCACCGCAGCCCCGGATGCCGCCATAGGTTTGCAGGAATCCGGGGGATAGCCAGGCGGCAACGCCGCGACGAGTCGCGCCTGCGCGGCGGGGCCGGGTAAAGGAGTCGACGGCGAGGAGGATTCCTGGGCAGGGTCAGCGTGAGTTGCGGTGTCTGACGAGGGTGCGTTGCCGGTCGAATCATCGCTGGGGCTAGATATCAGCCACACCGCGGTGACTAGGACAATCACCACCGCGGCTACCGCGGCGCCGCCCATCCGAACGATTCGGCCACGCTCGTGGCTGTTCCACCGCGACGCCAGTGTCGACCTGGCGGTCGCCAGACGACCCGAAACAGTAGTCGCCGCAGCAGCGAAGTGTGAGGCCAATGGCGTTGGATGGTCGTCCTCGGCTGGCTGCCGGGGCGGTGACGGGGTCGGCTCATCAAGTTCGGTTGGGGGAGCGGAGGAGTCGGCGGCTGCGGTTTCCGGCGTTGTCGGCTGTTGCAGGGCGGCGGCCGCGGCGCGAGCCAGTGCTTGCGCGCTGTCAAAGCGATCACGCGGATCTTTAGCTAGGGCCCGTGCGATCACGGCATCCATGGCAGACAGCTCGGGCACACAATCGCTCACTCGCGGCGGCGGGTCGCGCAAATGGCGGGCGATGACTGCGGCGGCGTCGCCCTCGGCAGAAAACGGGGTTCGACCGGTGAGCAGGCGAAACAGGCTGCAGCCCAACGAGTAGATGTCGGCTTGCCCATCGATAGGCTTTCCGGATAAGACCTCCGGAGCTGCGTAGGGCAGGGTGGCCAGCACCGACCCATTGGTCGAGGTGGGCTGGCCGAGGATATGCGCAGTTCCGAAGTCGCCTAGCAGAGTATGTCCATCCGTGGACAGCAAGAAATTCGCCGGCTTGATGTCGCGGTGGATGATTCGCTGACTGTGGGCGTAGTCGACCGCCCTGGCAATCTCGGTGATGATATGCACCGCCCGTTCAGGGGCCATAGCCCCCTTCTGCAGGGCGGTGCTGGCATCGGGGCCTTCGACATACTGCATCGCTATCCACAGAAGCCCGTCGTCGGTGCCACGGCGATGAATCGCAACAATATTCGGGTGATTCAGCCGGGCCCCAACATCAGCCTCGCGCACGAACCGATCACGCAACTCCAAATCGTCCATCAAAGCCGGATCAGCAACCTTCACTGCATCAAAACGTGGCAGGTCCGGGCTTCGCGCCAGATAGACAGTTCCCACGTGGCCCGTGCCGATAACTCGCTCAATGCGGTATCCCGCCAGCGTCGACCCGATCTCCAGCACGATCACCAACATAACCGTGCACAGCCCAGATCGACGAGCACCAAGGCCAGAACCAGAATGACGTTCCTCCCGCTCGCCGGCAGAGGCATTGCTCAAAGTTGGGCCACCACTCAGTCGCCCTCGACCTGGCACGCGAGACCGGTGTCGTGACCAGTTTCACAGGCGCGCGGGGATCCGACAGCGCGCACCAAGGCGGTTCCCAGCTTTCTTACAGGGACTATTCGTAGGTTCTACAGCCGAAGGTAAGGGCCTTGCCAGTTTGGGCAGGCCCGGTATCGATCGACGTACAAAGGGAGAATTCCGTGAAGACCGCTGTAAAGACCTCCGTTATGGCGGCCGCCATTGCGCTAACCGCGACGTTCGGCGCACAGACTGCTGCGGCCGCACAGACCAGCACGAATTGGCTTGGCACCCAGGCCGACATCGTGGACGGTGGGGTCGTGCAGGGCTGGACGGTGAGTCACCTTCAGAAGTCGAACGATACGATCCCGTTCCCGGTGCAAGGCCAGCTGTGGGAAGCCACAGCCTCTGACACCTCCATCCAAGGGGACGCGGTTCCCATCATCGGGAATTTCAATGCGCGCGCCGCCGACGGCACCACCTACCGGGTGCTGTGGGAGGTCGCGACCCCACAAGGAGTGAACCCCGCAACGCTCACCCAAGGCGCCACGACGAACGGGAAGCTCTACTTCGACGTCACCGGCTCGGCGCCGGACTCCGTGGTGTATCGGGGAGCCGAGGGCCCGGACGTGGCCCTGTGGCTGACCCCGCCGCCGGCAGCCGGCACCTCGACTCAAGGTCAAGTGGCCTCGGCGGTTCCGGCGGCCACCACCGCTGACAGCCCCGAGGCAGCACAAGCGGCGCCGGAGGCCCAGAGCCTAGGCGTACCCCTGACCGAAGTCGGCCCGAGCCCAGCCGAAGCACCAGCAAGCGTGGGAGTGCCAGCTACCGCGCCGAGTGAGGCGACCCCAGCACCGCTAGCGGCTCCGGGTACCCCGGCCCCCGCTGCGGTCCCGGGTGCCCCGGCTCCTGCGGCAGTTCCGGGTGCCCCGGCTCCTGCGGCGACTCAAGGTGTCCCGGCCGTGGCGCCGCCCGCGGCGGCAGAGGTGGCGCCTCCGGCGGCGCCTTCTGAAGAGGTCATCGTGGTGGAGGCTGTGCCGGTGACCCCGCCAGCCCCCGCGACCCCATAGGAGCCCCTCGGAAATGCTGGACCGAGACCCCTTGGAACGGTTCCGCGAGCAGCTGGAAGCGGCGTGCGGCAACATGGGCGTCCAGAGGAAACCACGTACTAACCGCTGACGGCTTCTCACCTGTCTCATTCGTTCGCCGCATAGGGTGACCGCTCCGCACGCCCCTGTGGTGTGTGAGCCGTACCGGTGAATCCGGAGACTGATGGTTGGTATCAATCAATCACGCACCGCTGCGGGCCCGTTGAGTATCGAGCAGCCGTCGCCCACGGCTGGCCCGTAGGTGGTGGCGCCGCACTCTGCCGGTGGAGTGTACGTATTCCAAACCTGCACAACTCCTCCCGCGCGCCAGGCCTAGCCTTGGCGGCTCGGCATCCACGATCTTTATCGGTAGGTCTAAGCCGGATTCGTCCAAGATCTGCTGACTAGATCGTGGGTGACATGTCGTCCACGATGGCCCCTGAAGGAGCATCACAGGTGTCCCACCGGCTTTCTATGCGCTGCCGTGGGCCTCGCGGAGCAACGCCGCTACCAGCGGATAAAGATTGCGGGGCGAAATTCGCCCGGTAAAGCTACGACGCACGTCAGCCCGGCGTGCGCTTGACCGGGCGGCGGGGGGATTCAGTTGCCGGGCGTCGCGGGGGGTTCCGGGCTCGGTGGGTGGTGCGGACGGCAGTTCCTGCCGTTGTCGCCGGGGGTCTATTAGGTCAGCTGGTGAGCAGGGGCCCGAATGCGGCCTGGGCGAGGGCGATTGCGTCGTATTGGCTGAGGATGAGGCCTTGCAGTTCGGGGTGGTTGTCGAGGTGGGACTGTGCGTGTTGCGGGTCGGTGTGGAACGTGATTGAGCGGCACAGGGTATCGGCGAGGGTTCCGCAGCAACGGGTGTGGCCGATGACGACGGCCGTGGTGGCGGGCCGCCATGTCCATTCGTTGCCGCGGCGTTGAATACCGATCGGTACCCCGGTGTCAGGGTCGGCGGAGTCGATGACGCCATCGGTGCCGGTCATCAACGGGATGCCGAGTGCGTCGATCGCGCACATGGCTGCGACCGGGGGGTGGCCGGCGAGGTGGACGGTGTGGCTGGTGGGCCGCCCAGAGAAGGGATAGGCGATCTCGATCTGCCCATCGGGTGCGGTGTGCACGAGGTCGGCGCTGGCCAGTTGGTGCAACGCGGAGTCGGGGTCGACTTCGAGTGCGGCCGCGGCCGCGCGTAGGTCGTCGCGGTGGGCTTGGCCGCGATCGCGGAAGCCGCGAAGCACGGCTCGGTGTAGTTCCCGAATCGCTGGTGGGAGCTGCTGGGCGGCCGCGGCGACCGACTGGGGTGTGCCGGCGGACTGATCGGGCATCGCTGGTTTCGTCGGCGTGTAAGGGGTATGGCCATGGTCCGGTCCGTGGGCGCGTAATGCGTCGAGAATGCGTTGGTGTGTGGGTAGGTCGAGTCGGCATGCGTCGCCGATTGGCGTTCCAGCCTCGGGGCGCATGACATCGACGCCGTCGACGAGGACCGTGGGTGAGGGATGACGACCGATGTGCTCGATGATCGGCCCGTCGATGCCGAGTGTGGTCAGGCAGTCAGTGATGGTCTGTTTGGCGGCGGCGGCATTGGGGCATCCCGGCGCGGTGAGTAGTTCGATATCCATGACGCTTACTCCTGGTCGGTGGAGATTGTTGTGGTGGTGGCGGTTTCGATGTCTTGCAGGATCGGGCAGTCACGTTCGGCGCGGGGCTGATCGCAGGTGTCAATCAGGCTAGCCAGCGCATTGCGCATGATCGCGAGTTCCTTTATGCGCAACTGCAGATCAGCGATTCGGGTGCGGGCCATCGTCCTGGCCTCCTGGCAGGACTCGGGCCCGCCCTCGGCTAGCTGTAACAGGTCCTCGATGTCATCGAGGGTAAATCCGAGTTGTTGAGCGCGTTTGACGAAGCGCACCACCCGCACCGCGTCGGAGGTATAGACGCGGTACCCCGACTGGGTCCGCTCGGGTTCGGGGAGCAAGCCGCGCCGTTCGTAGTAGCGCAGGGTTTGGGTGTTGACCTGGGCCTGTGCGGCGACTTCGCTCGTTCTCATCTCACCATCATTAACCCTGTACCTAGGTACCGAGTCAAGCCCCGGTCAGCGCGATACGAGCCGGACTCGGTGTCCGTCCGCCCCCAAGAGTGCCTATTCGCCTAAGAATTCGGGTCTGCACCATCGGCTACACCACCACAGATAATCCTGTTCCTTACGGTGAGTTCGGTGCGCTTAACGACCGTGGGGGACAACGGGATACGCCCCCTAACATCCTACAGATAACGCTCGCGCGACCAACGCTTAGATCTTCCACCTGGCTAATCGCTTGAGCGACGACAGGTCGTCAATTTGTTGACTTCGATGCTGGCTGCGATGAGGACGCCTCTTTGAGTCGTCTGCCGACCCCGGCAATTCAGCGCTCACCCTCCTGTTGCAACAGACGCAACAATGATGCACAAACCCAGAGAGCGGCAGCTAGTCGGCCGGAATCGGCTAGTCGCAATGGTCGCGCGAACCCTCTTGCCAGGCGCTATCCTCGTTGCGAAACGTGCCAACATGTTGCAGCAGATGCAATTCCGCTCGTTCCTGGCACGTCCAGGTGGTGTGCCCGCCGCATGGGAGGAAGGCAAGGTGACCGACGAGCACCTGCTCAGGGCCGAGCGGATGGCCGGCCTCGCAGTGGGTCGGTGCTGTGACGGTCCACTTCCCCGAGGAGGCAGGGACGAGATCACCGATAGCAGGCACGGTGGGCAGAGTAGGCCGGGGATACGACAAGCGGACGGCGCATGCTGACCCCCGTCGGATTGCCTGGATAATCAGTTCCGCCCGCCAAAGACGAAAGCGATACGCAACATACTCTGACGGTCCGCCGATCCCGCACTTCTTGCGGCTTACGTGTCCTCAAGCATGTCTGCCAAGCGGTCATCCCCCCGGGCGCGTAGCGCGGTGATCACCTCGTTGGGTTGGCATTGAAGAGCTGGCGCCAGCTTTGCCACAGGGTCGGTCACCGCGTGCCCGAAAAGCTGCTGAACCCAACGAATCGCGCTATCGTCGGCGCCAGCTCGCGACACCTCAACAAGCTCCTCGTCGAGGTTGAAGGTCAGCACGAGAGCATCTTTCGTCTTCGCCTCCAGCGCTGCTGCGTGGGCGCGCAGGGTGCTGATGGAACCTCCGGAGGTTGATGCCAGCGGCCAATGCACTGCCACCGCGCCGTGCGGGCTGGTGAATTCTCGGCGCTGGCCCGGATCTACGCCCAGGGCGGTGGCCAGCGCCCGGGGGATGGCTTGCCCGGCACCGCGCAGCACATCGGCGGTGACTGGGATGAGTAGCGTTATCGCGTTGTCCGAGATGCGGAATGCTCCACGTACTGTGTCCAGCAGAGGGGCAATTTCGGGCCACTCGTCATCATTGGTGCGTCGGCGCACTACTCCGTCGATGATGACGAATTCCAGAGTCGACAGGTATGTCCCGATTGATGAGCGTGCGATGTCTGGGTAGGTATCCAGCAGATAGTCAGTTACTTCATCGGTGTCGGCTGTCCCCCCGCGGGCGTCGATGTATTCGCCTATGGCGTTCGCGATTCCGCGGTACTCGGTGATTCCTGGCCACACGCGCAGGCCCCAGGTGGTGCGGCTGGCCCGAAGAAACCGGTGGTCATGTGTCAGCGTCGAGCTCAGCTTGGCGACAGTCTTGTCCGTCTCGTCGCCGATGGTGGCCAGTATGGTTTTCGCCATCGATGGAGTGCCCAGCACATGTAGGGCGGCCTCTGCCATGTTGCCGGTGGTGTCACCGGTCCAGCGGACACAGACCGAGCCGAAGGCGCGTAGCCGCTCGTGGGTTTCGAGGTAGGCGTGGGCAACAGCGTCGGGCATTCCCTGGCCTGCCAAGGCGTGCCGCAAGACCTCGGGGGAGGGGGCGGGCTGGCGATCAAAGACCGCATCCACGGCTGCCGCGGCCTGGGCTCGACCCCCGATCGCGGTGTTCTCAACCCACCCTCCGTTCTCGACGTAAGGGCCTGCCAGGTGCAACAACAACGCGGCGGTGTCGGTGGCGGGCTGCACACCCAAGCGGCCCAGCTCGGCCTCGACCACATTGGCGGGCAGATACGGCCCCAACCGTTGGCGTAGCCGGTCGGCATGGTGATGGACTTCACGGTGGGTGGGATCGGCGAGTAGCTCGGCGAATCGTGCTCGTGCCCGGCGCAGATGGCGGGGCACCCGAGCAAGGGGCACCCTCAGACGTTGCGCCACCTGGAGCCACGATGGCGGATCGGGCACCCATACCAGCGCCGACAGCAGTTCACGGTCGGGATTGTTGAGGCGGTCGGTGAGGCGAGCAACCGCGACTTCGGCGACCACACCGCCGGCAGCGGCTTGCTGGTGGGCATGCACGGCTTCTTGTGCCGCTTCGATCAACGCCCGAACCGCCGCGTCGCCGAACTTCGGTCTCTGCAGCAAGGAGTTTGGGGTCTGGTCGGCCACATCTGCCCAACGAGGAAACACCTCGGCACAAGCACCCAGACGCGGAGGCAAACGAGCGTAGGGAATGGCTAATGACGCGATGGCGTCGAGCCCGGCGACCAGGTCACCCAGCGGAGAGTCCAGGCGACCTTCAGTGCGCCACCAGTCGGGTGTAATCATGGCTACCCAGGATCCCACGCCATCGAGCGGTCCCGGCTGTGTGGGTTCTGTCGACCGAGACGCGGAGAACGGCAGTGACGCATCCACAAAGTGTCACCCGGGTCGACTATTCTTGAAGACACTCATCACAAGGAGGTGTTGTGCAGGTGACCGAGCTGAACAAGGTCAAGCGCCGGGTCAAGACGATCCGGGCGATCCGACGCACCACCGAGCTAGAAGGCACGAGCAGCACCGCAGCCACGCGTGCCGACCAGGTGGCCTACGTCCGCGGACGCATCACGGCAGCTGAGCTGGGCGAGCGTGTCCGCCGCCGATACAACATCAAGTAGGGGTGCCAACCTCTCATCCCTGGGACACCGGGGACATGGCAAGGAACTGGGAGGGTTATTTCATCCCTGGTTCGCCAGTCTTGAGGAACCGGGTTGGTGCGCGAACCCTCGCCGAGCTGCGGGACGCCGAAAACGATCTCGTCGAGACGCGGGTTCTTGAGCTTCGCGAGAGTCCCGCCGTCGTCGGTACCCGCATATACGATCTTGCTTTCTTGCGAGCGATCCACTGCCAGCTCTTCCAGGATGTATATACCTGGGCGGGAGACCTACGTACCGTGGGTATCGAGAAAGGCGACGAATCCTTTTGCCCCCCGGGCAGTATCAGCCAGCCGATGGACCACGTCGCGGGAGAGGTCCATAGACTCCGGCAACTTAAGACGGTTTCCGAAGCAGATCTGGCTCCAACCGTCGCGTACCTCTATGACTATGCCAACTTCGCGCACCCATTCCGTGAAGGCAACGGTCGGGCCACCCGCGAGTTCTTCGAGCTGCTGTTGTCCGAGCGCGGCGCAGGACTCGATTGGCAGAAAACCGACGTCACCGAGCTACACAGCGCATGCCACGCAGCGCGGGCTGACTCCGCGCTCGCAGGGTTGATCACCATGTTCGCGAAGATCCTTGATACCGAGCCGACATACGATTTCTGAACAGAGCTCCCGTGACGTTTGCTCCACGAGTTAGGTAGACATGCCCAAGCGATCCAACGAGTTCCAACGCATGGTGGCAATGCTGACCATGCTGAACAGTGACGGCGCTGCCGTGCACGAATCAGTCGAAGTGATGGAGATCTCCTCGGAAGAACGCCGCGAGGTCGACGTCGTAGCCTTCGGGAAGGTTGCCGGCCATCGGAGCGCCGTTTTCATTGAGTGCCGCGACTGGAAACGCCCGCAGGACGTGCAGTGGGTAGAGCAAGCTCGTACGAAATTCGATGACTTGGGCGCGAACGTGAAGATTCTCGTCTCGTCGAGTGGGTTTACGAACTCGGCGCTGAGGAAAGCTGCCCATTACGGAATCAAGACGATCACGACCGGTGAAGTCACGTCCGAGTTCGTCGGAAGAATCGTCAATAGTGCCGATCGCGCCGAATATTGGCATTGGGTCACCCAGGTGACGAAGGCTATTGCCGTCATCACTCGTGACGGCGCAACGCAACAGCTAGAGCTGCCAGGGAACGTTCCGGTGTTGTATGCAGACGGCTCCGAAGTCTCAATCTTCGAAGCCCTGGTAGACCATGTCACGAACCACCACACGCGGGCTCACGACCAGTGGGAGGCCCCAGTGAGTGCAGGGGAGGAGATGTACGGCAAAGGTAAAGCGAAGTATGTCGTAACATGCGACGGGCCGGAGCCACGATTCAACAATCAGAAGGTGTACATCAGAGGGATCTCGTGCGTGACCGGCCAAGAAGAACTGTTCGAAATCGCCAATGTCATAGTCACTTTCGAGGCCAGATTGACCGTGGCAGATGTGCCCCTTACCCATGGTGAGTACGACGGAACATATTTCTCTACGGGACAAGCGCCCTTGGGTGACTCCAACGCCGTGCAGTTGGTCTACACAGAGACCCCCGAAGGCGAATTGGATGTGATCGGCCGCCTAGATGGTCCCCTCGACGAGGTACTTGGGATTCACGTTGATGCGAGTACGGGCAAGCCGGAGTCGGTGGCCGAGAATCGGTAGGTTGCGCGGTGCTCACCGCGCCAGCGCCCAATCACGATGACCGCAGGGCCGACTCCCGCCAGCGTCGGTGGCGACTGGCAGAATTGGCGGGGTGAGTTCGACCACGGCGCGGTGCCGCATCGTCTACGACGATGAATTTCGCCCCGACCTCGCAGAGGGGTTGCGGGGTGACCGATCGACGGACGCGATGCAGCGGGGGTTTGAGGAACTCGCCGATACGCTCGGCAAGTCGGTGGACCGGCCCGACGAAGTGTCACTCGTCGTGGCAGTGAACCTCGCCAGGGCGGTGAAACGTAGGCAGCCGGGAACTGCGTACCACACCGATAGGGGCACCGGTACCGTCGCGGCCCGCACTATGCCGTGCGGCGACGGCCGCATTGAGGTAATCATTGAGACTGGCTTCCTCACGGCGTTCGATAAACACGGGAAGGTGCGTTTGACAACGGCCGGCCACCCTCAGCTAAGCCAACTCGGCCTCGCTCAGATGAAGATAACGATCATCCACGAGGCACAGCACGCCACGATGCTTCAGCGGAACTCGGGCTACGACCAATTCAAGGTCGGCGAGCATGACAGCGACCATCCCCAATGGGATTACGCTGTCGCGGCCAAGATTCTTGACGAGTACCGAGCGGAGTGGAACGCCACGCAGCACGACTCCAGGAAGCCGCCGTCGGTAGACCACGTCGTGGAAGTGCTTGAACATCTTGGTTGTGGACTCGCTGCCGCGGACGCGCGGTACCAGGCCGCACCCGGGCCAGGTGCGGTCAGAAAGTTGATGGAGGACGTCTACAACGCGTGCATCCCGTACTGGACATGGATGGCCTACTGGGCTGCGCAGTGTCGCGGCAACCAGATCCAAATTGGCGCTGAGATCCAGAGTCTCAACCTGTGGAAGCGTTATGTCGGCTCCACATGGGGAGGGATGCTTGAGATCCTCGATGGCGGTCCGATTGAGGATCTCGGCACTAGCGAAGCGAAGCTCCGGCAGGCCGCGGTGAGTGTCGCGGGGCAATGGATACCGCAATCGCTTCACCAAGTCGGCTTTCGCCATTTGGCGACCCCGGGGGGTGAGGAGTTCTACATCGACCGCCACGACTTTCCGAGCGAATAACGGTGAGAACCAACGTTCTTTGACAGCTTTAAGTTTCGGGCGCTCGCCTGCATTACCTATCGCATCCAGGTGACAATGGCCGCCCCGCGGTCCACCCAATGGCCGCCGCGGGCAGCGCCAGCCGACTATCTATTCGCGGGCGCTTCGCTTGACTAGCTCGTATAGAGGGTTGGCTGCCGCAGCGGCGCGGGTCGCCTGGCCAGCTGCTTCTACGTACAGTTGGGATGTCGAGATCGATTCGTGGCCAAGCAGATTCATCAGCTCGTACACGCTGACCTTGGCGTTGGCGAGTTCGGTCGCGAACGTGTGCCGTAGCCCATGAACGAGAGCGCCTTTGGCTCGGTCACCGTCGATTCCGGCGCGTTTGAATGCGGCCAGCACCCGGTACTGCAGCGCGCCGCGTGTAAGGCGCTGGCCATCGCCTCCGACGAACAACGGAGCAGCTGGCGGCCAGGCCCCGAATCCCCCGGTGGGGGAGCAGCCGCGGCGAGTAGCCTTGGGAAACTTGACCGCGCGGGTATCGAGGTAGCGTTCCATCGCGTCGATGAGAGCAGCCTCGATAGGGATGCGACGGTCCTTGCGCCCTTTGCCGTGGACGTGCATGATCGCGCCGTCCTCGGTGAAACGTACATCGGAGATGTTGGCGCGCAACAGTTCCTCGGAGCGAAGCCCCGCCAGCAAGGAGGTCAGGATCACTGCCCGGTCACGCTCAGTCCAGTCAGACTTCCTGGATGGACCTGGATCGGCGTGCAACACCGCCAGCAGCGCGGCCACCGAATCGGCGGGCAAGGCCTTGGGCAGAGACTTGGCGCGAGCTGGCCGACCCACGCGCGGCATAGGGTTCAGCGGTATTAGTTCAGCAGTGAACAGGAACTCGCACAGGACCTTCCACGTGGACCAGCATCGTCGAATGGACGACTGTGCATGGGTCTCTGCGTATTGCGCGAACGCTGTACGCAACGATTCGGTGGTGATGTCGCTTAGGCGCAGCTGTGCCACGTCGGGTTCGTCGCCGCCAACGAGGAGCCCGGCTATCGCATCGAAATCCTGCCGATATGCCTTCAGGGTGTGCGGCGAAGGCTTGCGAGTGCCGCGGTCTGCCAAGAACTCACCGAACCAGGCAGGATGGCCGGTCGAACCCGGACCTGTCGGAACTGGTTGGGAAGTGCCCATCGCTCTGATTTATATCATGGATAATCACGGTTATGCATGCGACACGCGAGATCGGTTGCGTTGTGAGTGTTTAGGTCCGACTGCAGTCGCAAGTTGTGTCACAGTGACGGAATGGCTCACTGTTTGCCCGACAGAGGCCCTCGCGCAGCTGGCGGCGGGTGGTGTGATGCTGTGGTGGGTGCGCTGGGAGCGAGCGACGGAGCTGGCGCCGAGCGCACCTGGCAGTTGGCGGCAACGTCGTGCGACGTCTTCATTGTGGGGCAATGTTTTGAGGTCGTCAGATGGCCGGGCCTTCGGCGACGACTGTGAATCGGTCGGGGTCCGCTGCGAATTTAGCTGCGCAGGCCAGTGAGCAGAACAAGTAGTCGTTCCCGGCGTAACCGAGTCGCCCAACTGCGGTCGCGGGGGTGAGTAGCATCCGAC
>JAHZKD010000410.1 GCA_022600605.1 Actinomycetes bacterium | reverse complement strand
GGCGCAACTTCACCGGTGACGGTGGTTTGATCACACTTGTTGACTTCGATGGCACTGACCGCGCCGGTCATGCGGTGGCTCGTCGTGACGAGCGTGGGCGGGTGAAGGTAACGGTGTGCCTTGACTAGCAGACCAACGTGCATGGCCGTTGGCTCCCTGACAGAGTCCAGCGCGGGTAGGGGCGCTCCCGCGCGATGCGTCCTCGCTATGCGGCGGGATTGCGCGGTTAGTCTGGCGCGCTAGACGAGGGGAGTTGCCGTGGTCCAGATCGAGATCGAGTGCTTGTGGGAGTGCAACGATGGACTTGGCGAAACGCCGATTTGGGTTGCCGAGGAGTCCGCACTCTACTGGTCCGACCACGTCGGCCCGTCGATCGACCTCGATGGCCCGCGGAAGCCTGCGATTCGTCGGCTGAACTTCGCAACCGGCGAACGCACCGCATGGCCGCTGCCAGAACAGGTTGGTTCGTTCGGGTTCCGTAAACAGGGCGGTTTGATCGGCGGTTCAAATTCCGGATTCTGCGCGATCGACTTGGAGCGCGACCGCTTCGAGCGCATTCTCGACCCGGAACCGGACAAGCCATTCAGCCGGCTCAACGACGGCAAGATCGACCGCCGCGGACGGTACTGGTGCGGAAGCATGGACGGCAAGCTGACCGACAAGTCCTCCAGGCTCTATCGTTTCAACGCTGACCACTCTTGCCAACGGGTTGCCGAGGACTTCACGTTCATCTGCAGCAACGGCATTGCCTTCGATCCGCAAGACACCCGAATGTATTTTGGCGACACCAAGGGCGGCATGGTGTACGTGTTCGACTTCGACATCGACGAGGGCCGCATCGAGAATCGCCGGCCCTTTTTCTCCATCGCGGACTACGCTCCCGCGCCTGCGATCATCGACGGGGCCACGGTCGACGCCGAAGGCTTTTATTGGTTTGCGCTCAATCTCGGGGGCAAGATCGTTCGCCTCGCCCCCGACGGCCGGCTAGACCGAGAGGTCCAGATGCCGATCCGATCGCCTACCTGCGTGACGTTCGGCGGAGAGAACTACGAAACTCTTTTTGTCACTTCGCAACAGGCTTTTGTGACCCCCGAGGAATTGCATCGACACCCCCAGCCCGGCAGCGTGTTCGCGGTGCACGGCCTAGGAGTGAAAGGCTTGCCCGAACCGAGGTTTGCGGGTTGAGATTGGCGACTCTGGACCTCTAGCGCCGTTCACGTCAGGTGGCGATCCCGCCAGCGTTGGAATCGATTCCTCGGCCCGTGGATCGCGCCCATCACCGCACTCATGGGCCACGCCACCGACGCCGGGCGATCGGCGGGCTCGGCGCCCGGGACTGCGGGGCCGTCGCCTTCCCACCAGGTTGGCTCCAACAGTGCCGAGGTCAGTGGCATCGCCGGGTCGACGCTGTTGTACCCCCAGTCGCGGGCGCGGTCGATGCTGGCCTCCGAAGGCGCCAGGTTCACCGCCGACAGGGTCGGCTCGAACCGGACGAGGTGGTCGGCGTACGGCGCATGGCGCACCATTTGCAGCCGGATCGCCTGGGTGATGGGGGCCAGCCACAGGTGTCGCGGATCCCAGTGCGGGTGGAAGCAATCGAAGGCAAGGTAGCAGGCGTTGCGGGTCCCGAGTTTTCCTTCGCGGACCCGCTTCCACGCGAGTTCGACCGGGACATTGCTGGCCGTACCGCCGTCGACGATTGCTGCGATGTCATGCTGTTCCAGCAGGGCGTCGAGGATCGGGAGCATGCGGGCGTCGCTGGTCTCGTGGTGCAGCACGCCCGGGATCGCCGAGGAGAACGACACCGCATCGACGACGTTGAACTGGCGGGTGAGGTCGTCGTCGCCGATGACGACCGGCTTGGTGACGCGCGAATCGATGAACGCTGCGACCTGCCATAACCGGGCCGCGACCTGCGGGCCGATTCTGATCGGGCGGTGCGGGATCGACCGCAACTGCAGGGCTGCCAGTTCGGGGCGGCGGTACCTCGAGGGTAGGGCCGCGAACGACTGTCTACGCACGCCGGCAACCACAACGTCGAACGGGATCGCCAGGTCCGACATGTGCATTCGCTCCCCGTCCTCACGGCTGAACATGGCGTGGGCGAACTGATCGAAGCGTAGTGAGAACATGCCCGTTAGCCCATGGCGGCGGCGTAGCCGCTCGGACCCGAGAATGGCGCGGTATGACACGGTTTTCGCCCAGGCGACGTATTCGTCGATCGGCACCGGAAGAACGCGGCTGACGATGGCGCCCATGATCGCTCCGAACGATGAGCCGATCATGTAGTCCGGCACATGACCAGACTCCAGCAGTCGCTGCATGCCGCCGAGGAAGACGAAACCCGCGCCGCCGCCGCCGCCCAGGACGGTGACCAGTTTCTTGTAGCCGACCTCGGCATCAAGTTCGGCAGGGGAGAAGTCGTTCCCGTGGCGGTCGATGAGTAGCCTGCGTTGCTCGTCCTGCTCGTCGGCCAGGCTCGCCAGCGCGCGGCCAGCGGCCCTCAGCGCCGTGGCCGGATCACGCTCCTCTCGTAGTGGTCCGCGCAGGGCGGCGGTGACTTGTGCACGCCAGGATGCGACCTCAGCGCCGACGGAGACATCCCCGCGGCCGCGGCTCCCACCCGGGCCGGCAGCCCCCGGTTCGAAGTCAGCGAGCCGGGCGAAGTTAAGTATGTAGCGCAGTTTGCGCAGTTCCTCGCTGCTGAGTACGTCCGGGGCGTCGAGGCTGTGCCGGACGATCCGGTTCTCCATCCTTTGCAGCAGCAGGTTTGGT
>JAHZKD010000409.1 GCA_022600605.1 Actinomycetes bacterium | reverse complement strand
TGCCCCGCTCCGGGCGGCCATCGAGAAAGGCTACGACCGCAGCTATCTGCCTGCTCGGCCGGGGCTGCCGCCGGCCGACGCGGAGCCCGAACCCGAAAGCCCCTCGGCGCAGCCGGACCAGGCCGTAGCAGCTGCGGTCGCGTCGCCGAGCTCGCGAAGTGCGATTGCTCAAGACCAGAACGACACCGTGAGACTGCTGGCGGGCAGCACGGATTCCCCGGTCGAGTCCGAGTCGGGTTCCGTGGATGTTGACGGTGTGAATGACGACGTCGTGGACGTGGATGTGGCGGCTCTGGACGTCGATGTCGATGTCACGGCGCCGGAGGGCGCCCTCGAAGACAGCGCCCTCGAAGACAGGGCCCTCGAAGACAGGGCCCCCGACTCCCAGGTGGACGAGGGGCAGGGCGCCGCGGCCACGGTCTCGGAAGACAATGGTTCGGCACAACTTTCTGCGGGTGAGGCTGCCTCTTCGTCGGATAGCGACACATCGCCGGGTGGCCAGAGTCCACCTGACGTGGACGGCGAACCGAAGCTCGGATAGATCGGGGTGCGCCGCTCAACTCCAGCGCCGGACCAGAATTTCAACTATGAGCACGTGAATTTTAGAATGAGCACGTGAATTCCTGCCGGGAAATACGGTAAATCGGCCTCCTCCAACTGTATTCTCATATCCAACTAGGAAACCGCGCAGCAAAGCATGGGGGCAGGTGAGGGCCGTCAAATACAAGGCCGTACGAGATCTCGCCAGACAGGATCGCCGGCGGGCAAAGCGCCTGGTGGCGGCGATCGCAGCGGCGCCGCTGTTTGCGCTACCAGCCCTCGGCACCGCCACAGCTGCCTCACCTGAGGTGTTTGACGCGCTAAGGCCTGGGGCGCGGGTGCTGACGCTGTCCTGGGGATTCCCCATCAGTCTGATCGCGCGCGGCAACGACGACGATCTACGTGGCGAAGTGTGTGAGGAACGCACCTGCAAGCCGGTGAGCTATCCCTGGCTGGACAGGCGCCTCGGCGCGGCCCTCCTCGATTACACACTGCATTCAGAGGGGTCGCCTGGTCAACAGATCGTCTTCGGATACAGCCAGGGCGCTCGCGTAGCCTCCGCCTGGCTCGATAAGCACGCTGGTACCGCAGATGCCCCGACACCCGACGAGTTGAGTTTGGTGCTGATCGGCAATACCGGTCGTAAGTACGGTGGCGGGCACCTGGAGTGGGGTCAGCCGACGCCCGCGACCGATTACTCCGTGCTTGACGTGTCGCGACAGTACGACTTGGGGTCCGACGTCCCCGATGACCGTTTCAATTTACTGGCGATGGTCAACGCCTACGCCGGATTCGGTTCAGTGCACATGGACTACGCGGATGTCGATATATACGATCCGGCGAATTACGTGTGGACAGAGGGGAACACCACGTACGTCTTTGTGCCGGCGAAGCGGCTGCCAATTCTTGATCCCCTGTACCTGCTTGGGCTTACTGAACTTGCCGACGCGCTCGATGCCCCGCTCCGGGCGGCCATCGAGAAAGGCTACGACCGCAGCTATCTGCCTGCTCAGCCTGGGCTGCCGCCGGCTGAACCGGAGCCCGAACCCGAGCCTGAAGAGCTCTCGGCGGAGCCGGGCCAGGCCGTAGCAGCTGCGGTCGCGTCGCCGAGCTCGCGAAGCACGATTTCTGAAGACCAGAACGACGCCGCGAAACTGCTGGCGGGCAGCACGGATTCCCCGGTCGACTTCGAGTCGGGCTCCATGGATGTGGATGTGGCGGGTGCCGACGTCGTGGGTGTGGATGTGGCAGGTGTGGACGTCGATGTCGATGGCATCGATGGCACGGCGCCCCACGGCGACCTCGAAGGTGGTGCCCTTGAAGACAGTGCCCGTGAAGACAGTGCCCTTGAAGACAGTGCCCTTGAAGACAGTGCCCTTGACTCCCCGGCGGACGAGGGGCAGGGCGCCGCGGACACGGCCTCGGAAAACAGCGATTCGCCACAACTTTCTTCGGGTGAGGCTGCCTCTTCGTCGGATAGTGACACATCGTCGGGAAGCCAGAGTCCACCTGGCGACGAAAGTTCGCCCGACGGTGACGAGTAGCTCAGCTTTGCAACATCATTGGTGAGCGTGCGTTGCCGTGGCAGCGGCCCTGGTGCTCTTTGGCAAACCGGGTGTGTTTGGCTGGCGACATGGATGTCAGCGGCCTTGACCCGATAGAACAGACCGCGCTGCTCACCGAGTACTGCCGTGCGCTGGACAGTCGGGCGGCCCGTCCGATCCTCGGCGACCCCCTGGCCGATGCGACCGTCAGCGAGATCGACTTCGACTTTTCCAGTCTGGCCGCCACACCCAGCGTGGTGGCGCTGGTGGCGCTACGGGCGAAAATGCTCGACGAACGGATCCGCAGATTCGTAGTCGAGAACCCCCAGGCCGTTGTGGTCGACCTTGGCGCCGGGCTAAACAGTGCGATGGTCCGGGTCGATCCCCCGCCGACCGTGGATTGGTACAGCGTCGACCTGCCCAAGGTCATCGCCTTACGCGAGGCGTTACTGCCCACCGATGTCGGCGACCAGACGGTGGCGGTGTCGTTGCTCGAGCCAGGGTGGGCCGACACCATCCCCGGGGGGCGCCCGACAATGGCGTTCGCCGATGGTCTGATCGCCTTTCTGGACGAGGCCGAGGCCATCGCGATCTTCCGCGGCATCGCCGGGCACTTCAATTCCGGTGTTATCGCGTTCAACGACTACGGTCCGGTCAGCAAGCTCAATCAGCTGATGGGCGGGCTGGCAACCTCGAGGAAAGCAAACTCACCGCACAGCCAATGGCGGTTCCGCGGTTTCAAGGACGCCCGGCATCCGGAAAGCTGGCACAACGGGCTGGCTCTCATCGAGGAGGCCAGCGCGATGCAGCAGCCAGAAGCCCAGCTATTTCCCGCCGGACTGCGCCTGGCCAGCCGCCTGTCACGCCGATTGCCTTCCATCGCCCGAAAATCCAGGATTCTGCAGTACCGGTTCTAACCCGAGTTTCTTGAGAAACGCTGCTGCTTGGGGTGTTCAACGAGCACATATGGGCGAGAAATACGTGTCCTGGTCAGTTCTGCATGACATGTCGCGTAGCGGCCTCAACGGTTGATTCCCGGGCCAGGCCTAGGACGGTCCTCGCATTGCCGGCGCTCCCCGAGACCCAGTTGCCCGATTGGTGCGCGCCGGGCGTTAGCCTGGTGCTCACGAGTGTGAATCTTGAAAGAGGTGGCGACATGCCCGCACCATCAGCGAAGGTCTTCGATCGCTTGCGCAAGCTATCGGCGATCGAAGACATCTCCGCACGCCCGACCCGGACCATAGACGAGGTGTTCACCGGCAAGCCACTGGCGACAATCCCGGTCGGCACTACGGCTGACGCCGAGACGGCCCTCGCCAAAGCCCGCTTAGCACAGGCTGATTGGGCGCGCCGCCCGGTAAAGGACCGAGTCGCGGTGATCCGCCGCTACCGCGATCTGGTCGTGAAGAACCGCGAATTTCTGATGGACATGCTGCAGGCCGAGGCGGGCAAGGCCCGCTGGGCGGCGCAAGAGGAGATCGTCGACCTCATAGCGAACGCAAACTACTACGCCCGTGTTTCCGAAGACCTGCTGAAGCCGAAAAAGGTGCAGGGACTGTTGCCGGCGATCGGCAAGACCACGGTCGGTTATCAACCCAAAGGTGTGGTGGGGGTGATTTCGCCGTGGAACTATCCGATGACACTCACGGTGTCGGACTCAGTGCCCGCCCTGATCGCCGGCAACGCGGTGGTCGTGAAGCCGGATAGCCAGACGCCATACTGTGCACTGGCCTGTGCTGAACTTCTGTACGAGGCGGGCCTGCCGTTCGCGGCGTACGCCGTCGTGCCTGGTCCGGGCTCCGTTGTCGGTACCGCCATTGCCGACAACTGCGACTACCTGATGTTCACCGGCTCTTCCGAGACGGGTGGCCGCCTGGCTGAGCACGCCGGCCGTCGTCTGATCGGCTTCTCCGCCGAGCTGGGCGGAAAGAACGCGATGATCGTCACGCGTGGCGCCAACCTCGGCAAGGTCGCCAAGGGAGCTACCCGCGCGTGCTTCTCGAACGCCGGGCAGCTGTGCATCTCCATCGAACGGATCTACGTCGAGAAGGACATCGCCGACGAGTTCACCCAGAAGTTCGGCGACGAGGTACGGAAGATGAAGCTCGGCACTGCCTACGACTTTTCGGTCGACATGGGCAGCCTGATCTCCGAGGGCCAGCTGAAATCCGTAACGGCTCACGTCGACGACGCGACAGCCAAGGGCGCCAAAGTGATTGCCGGCGCCAAGGCCCGCCCGGATATCGGTCCGCTGTTCTACGAGCCCACCGTACTGGCCGATGTCACACCCGAGATGGACTGTGCAGGCAACGAGACCTTCGGCCCGCTGGTCTCGATCTATCCAGTCTCCGATGTCGACGAAGCGGTCGAGAAGGCCAACGACACCGACTATGGGCTCAATGCCAGTGTGTGGGCGGGCTCGACTGCCGAGGGCGAAAAGATTGCCACCCGCTTACGGTCGGGCACGGTGAACGTCGATGAGGGTTACGCGTTCGCCTGGGGCAGCCTGAGCGCACCGATGGGCGGGATGGGAATCTCGGGCGTTGGGCGAAGGCATGGCCCCGAGGGGATCCTGAAATACACTGAGTCGCAGACGATCGCGACGGCCCGCGTGCTCAACCTGGACCCGCCATTCGGCCTTCCCGAGACGCTTTGGCGGAAGTCTCTGCTGCCCATTGTGCAGTTGGTGATGAAGCTGCCCGGTCGGAAGTGACGGGCGGCAGTTAGCGACCCCGCTCGGCGGCCGACGCTGAGTCGGAAGCCTCAGGTGTGGCGTCCTTGCGGCGGCGGACGATCGCCAGCGCGCCGCGTCCCGGGGTCACGGTGACGCCACGGCTGTGCGGCTTCTCATCGGGTTCACTGGTGGGTTCCAGCTCGAACTCACGCAGCATGGTGCGCAGAGTAACCTCCATCTCCATCGTGGCGAACGATGCTCCGATGCAGCGCATCATGCCCCCGCCGAAGGGGATCCAGGCAAACGGATTGGGCGGGTTGCCAATGAACCGGTCCGGGTTGAACCTATTCGCGTCCGGGAAGCTCGCCTCGGCTGCCATGGCCAGCTGCGTGCTCGCCAGAATCGTGTCACCTTCTGGAATAACCCACTCCCCCAACTGAATTCGGGTCTTTGTTCGACGCAGTGCGGCGGTCAGCACTGGCCGGGTGCGCTGTGATTCTGAAATTGTGGCGAGCATCAGCTCCGAACCTCCCGCGTCGACCTCTTCGGTCAGCCGAGTCAGGAGCTCGGGGTGCCTGCGGATTCGTTCGATGGTCCAGGCCAGCTGGGTTGAGGTCGTCTCGTGTCCGGCCACCAGCATCGTCAGCAGCTCATCGACGATGTACCCGTCCGGCAGCGGATCGCCGTTGTCGTAGCGTGCCCGCAGCAGCAGCGACAGCACGTCGTTGCGTTCGGCGAAGCATGGATCCGAACGGGCGTCGGCCATCAGTGAGTTGATCAGCTTGTCCATCCGACGGCGGTATTCGGCGAACTTCCCGCCCGGGCTCCACGGTCCGAAATCTCGGCGTACCACTGAGGGCAAGAGCGCGATTTTAGAGCCGAAACCGACTGCTGCGGGTATCAGCACGCGCAGCTCGTCGAGCTCCTTTCCCTCCGCGCCGAATACCGCGCGCAGAATGGTGTTGAGCGTGATACGCATCATTGGTTCGAGCGTCTCGAACTCGACGCCTTCGGGCCAGGTCTGCATCTCGCGCAACACTTCTTCTTCGGTGATGCCCGCGTAGCTACGCATGCTCTTGCCACTGAACGGCGGCATGAGCAGTTTGCGCCGTGCAAGCAATGCATCGCCGTCAAGATTGAAGATCGAGCCGGGGCCGAGCACATCGCCGCCGAGGTTGTTCTCGGGCCTGCCGATCAGCTCGCGGCTGGTGCTGAACAGCTCCTTCACCAGGGCGGGATCGCTGATCACAACGGTTTCGCCGAACACCGGGAGTTTGAGGGTGAAGGTGGACCCGTAGCGCCGTCCCAATGCGGCGATCGCGCCGTACCGCGCAGTCAAGACAGCGGCACCCTGAATGAGCTTCGGTATCCGGGGGCCAGGTGGTAGCCGCACCGGCTCGGTTGTCGCCGTTGCCATGTTGTCACCCCTTCAGGCTGGTGCTCGGTGAATCTCTGAGAATCGGACCTTCACTACCGAAATGTCAGCTCAGGCTAGCGTGTAGTCCGCGAGCGGAAAGCTGTCCTGCTCCTTGACGGCCTGGCGTATGGACGTCGGCCGGAACAGCGGAGATTCTCCGGAACTGTTGAACCAGTACGAACGCGAGTTTGCACAGTCGCCCAATCGGAATACCGAGTCCTCCAGCAGTGTCAGCATCCGATCGAGGAACCGGGCATTGGCCGCCTCGGTGACCTCGAAGGTCTGCGCTCCCGTGCGCTGCAGCTCGCCGAGCAAGCGGTTCATGTGGCGCATCTGGCACTCGACGGTGTCGAACCACGACATACCGACCCATGCATACGGGCTGGCCTGGGTCAGCATATTCGGAAACATCGGGACCGTAAGACCCTCATATGCCTGGAACTTGTTCTCCCGCCACCACTTACCGAGGTTTCGACCTTCCCGGCCGATCACCTCAATGGCGGGCAGGTTGGACTCCCACACGTCGAATCCGGTAGCCAGCACCAGGGTGTCGATAACCCGCTTAGTGCCGTCCTTTGCCACGATTCCGTCGGGTTCGATCCGGTCGATGCCGGCCGTTTCCAGCTGTACATGCCCTTTGGTGAAGGTGCGGTAGTAGGTGTTGGACAACGTCGGCCGCTTGCAGCCGAAGTCGTAGTCCGGCGTGAGTTGGCGGCGTAGCTCTTTGTCGCGGATCGCGAGGAACCGGTGCAGTCTGCCTATGCCCGCCGCCGCCCGGTTCACCGGCCGGAAACGTCGGAACCGCCACATCGCGATCGTCACCATGATGTCCATGACAAGGTCGCTCGATGTCCGCAGAAGGCGTTGTGTGGCGGGCACTTTGGCAAAAAGCCGCTGTGCAGCCGAAGCGAAGCCGAAATCCAGCTTGGGCATCACCCAGATCGGGGTGCGCTGGTATACCGTCAGCTCGGAGACGTCCTCGGCAAGCTTGGGAATGAGCTGTACCCCAGTAGAGCCGGTACCGATGATGGCCGCCCGCTTGCCCTGCAGCGCATAGCTATCGTCCCACTGCTGAGCGTGCAGGATCTTGCCGGCAAAACTGTCGATACCCGGGATGTCCGGGGTCTTTGGTTGGCACAGATAACCCGTGGCGAGGATCAGGAACTGTGAGCGAAGCGTCTCGCCGCCAGCGAGTGCGACCAGCCAGAGCTGGGCGTCCTCGTCCCAGCGAGCGCCTTCGACGGTGGTATTGAACCGCATGAAACGCCGTAGGTCGTACTTGTCGGCGACGTGCTCGGCGTAGGTCTTGAGCTCGTTTCCCGGTGCATAGAGCCGGGACCAGTACGGGTTGGGCTCGAACCGGTAGGAGTAAGTAGTTGAAGGGACGTCAACGGTCAAACCGGGATAGCGGTTGACATGCCACGTGCCGCCGAGGTCGTCCTCGCGATCGACGATCGCGATTTTCTGATAACCCAGGCGGTTGAGTTGAATGGCTGAACCCATTCCGCCGAACCCGGCGCCGACGATGACGGCATCAAAGGCTTCCATTTTCACAGTGCGATGCTACGGCGATTCCTAATCATCGCCGCCGCTGCCCGCGTCAGCGCCGCCGGCGCCGCTGTCCGCGCTGTTCCCGGCACTGTCGGCATCAGAATCGCTGCCAGCGTCCTGTGATGCCGATTCGTCCGAGGCGCTGTCGTCGTCCATGCCGCTG
>JAHZKD010000408.1 GCA_022600605.1 Actinomycetes bacterium | reverse complement strand
ATCCCCTACGAGGACCGGCCCAATCGGGGCCGCCGCATCGCGACCTACCCGGTGGTTGAACGCAACGAGTCGGTCTACATCTGGCACGATCTCGAGAACCGGACCCCTTTCTTCGAGGCCCCCGACGTCTTCGCCGACTTCGGCGATGGCGGCAGCTCCGCGGATTACTACCCGCAGCAACGACTTTTCCAGCAAGGGCTTGAGATGCATCCGCAGTATGTCCTGGAGAACGGGGTGGACGTCGCCCACTTCAAGTACGTACACAACACCCCGATCGTGCCGGTATTCACCCGGCACGACTTCGACGGCCCGGTGTCCTACGTCGATTTCACCATCACCTTCGAAGGCGATGAGGGGCAGAAGATCGAGGACGTCGACAGTGGAGTTGAGGCGATCAACGGCGGCCTCGGCATCGCGGTCACCAAGAGCTGGGGGATGATCGACAATCGCACCATCTCCGCGATCACTCCGGTCGACGAGTGCACCTCAGATGTGCGGTTCATGGTCTACATCGGACGACCGAAACGCTCGGGCACCCACGACTCCGCGCGCGCCGAGAGGAAAGCCAACGAGTTCGGCGCTGAGGTCATCCGGCAGTTCAGCCAAGACATCCACATCTGGGCTCATCAGCGGTACTCCGACCCACCGGCGCTGGCCAGTTCGGAGCTGGAAGGATTCACCGCCATCCGGAGGTGGGCGATGAAGTTCTATCCCGACGGCAAGGGTGGAAGCGCCACCGAATTGGCCGCTGCTGCGACTGCATTGACTGCTGCGAGTGCGCGACAACCAGCCGATGACTGAGGACGAAAGGCATTCCGTGAGCGAATCCATCAGGGTTTTCCAGGTCGCCACCGGCAACGTCGGATCCGAGATGATCAAACGGATTGCCAGCCAGCCGGACCTCGAACTCATTGGTGTGCACTGCTATTCACCAAAGAAGATCGGTAGGGACGTCGGCGAGATCGCCGGTTTGGCACCCATCGGCGTAGTGGCGACCGGAGCAACCGAGGAGATTATCGCCGCGAAGCCCGATGTCTTGACCTTCCACGGCGTCTTTCCGGATGAGGACCTGTACGTGAAGGTGCTCGAGGCCGGGATCGACATCGTCACGACCGCCGACTGGATCACCGGCTGGCACCGCGACCGCAACCACCCCCACCACTCCGGCAAACCGGTCACCCAGCTTCTCGAAGAGGCCTGCAAAAAGGGAGGGTCAACGTTCTACGGCACTGGAATGAACCCCGGCCTGAACCAGATCCTCGGAGTCGTGTGCTCGGCAGATGTCGCCGAGATCGAGAACATCACCACGATCGAATCGGTTGATGTGTCCTGCCACCACTCCAAGGGCACCTGGATCGAAGTGGGTTACGGCCAGCCGGTCGATGATCCGGAGATCCCGGACAAGCTGGAGAAGTACACCAGGGTGTTCGCCGACAGTGTGCTGATGATGGCAGACTGCTTCGACCTCGCACTCGACGAGGTCGTATTCAGCTACGAACTCGGGGCATGCACAAGGGATGTTGACCTCGGCTGGTACCGCCTGCCCAAGGGCTCGTTGGGCGGCAATTATCTTCGATATCAGGGCATCGTCGACGGCGTGCCGCGTATCGAGACGCACCTCGAATGGCAGATGACGCCGCACACTGATCCGAGCTGGGATATCAAGGGCTGCTACATCACTGCGATCAAGGGCGATCCGAACATCTACAACAAACACATGATCTTCCCCAAGCCCGATATCGATCTCGCCGACCCCGCCAACTTCGCGTCCATCGGCATGACCGTCACCGGGATGCCGGCGATCAACGCCATCAAAGCGGTGGTCCGGGCAGACCCAGGGATTATTACCAGCGCCGACCTGCCCTTGCGTGGATTCGCCGGACGCTTCAAGAGCTAGCGCCGGACCATGCCAAGCGACTGACCGGCGGCAACTTCTGTAACGCCGGCACCGCGGCCGGGGATAGGAAGGAAACAGCACGCAACCTGGGAGTTGAGATGTCGCAATATCACTGGATGGCCGCTGCAGCGTCGATGGGCGCTACGGCCGCGCTCGGACTTGCGCCAGCCGCGTTCGCGGGGGATGTGCACGTTTGGGACGGAACCTACGCGGTGACCTTCTTCGTCGACCAGAAGACCGGCACCAGCGTTGCCGCGACCCAGGTCGAGAACCGGTACGCCGACAACTACACGTTCGATACCAGCTGCTCGGGTGGTACCTGCGTCGCCACCATCGTCGGAGGGCCCGCTCCGCGCAACGCGACAGTGCCAGCGCCAGCGCCAGTGACATTCACCTGGAATGGTTCAGCGTGGACCTCGGCCACGACCATTCAATGGAACTGTCTGATGCCGGACGGTTCGACTCAGCTGAATCCCGCGTACTCGCAGGTGACTTATACGCCACTAGCGGACGGCACAATCGCGGGTCGCTGGCATTCTGATATCCGCGGCGGCGCCTGCGAGGGCACCGTCGACATCACGATGGCGGCCGTGCCGGCCTAGAGACAGCCGTGCCGGCCTAGAGACAGCCGTGCCGGCCTGGAGAACCGTCAGCCTGCCCCTTTTCCATTGTCCACCCGGTAGACGGCCCCGTGGATCGCCGAGGCGTCGTCGCTGGCCAGGAACGCGATCGCCTTGGCCACATCGTCGGGCTCCATCATTCCGCGCAGTGAGGCGATGCGCATGATCAGATCCCAGTCGGCGTCCTGCGGCGCCTGAAACTCGGTGACCTGAGCGGTCAGCATGCCGCCCGGACAGATCGCGTTGACCCGCACCCGCTCTTTGGTGTACTCCACCGCCAGTGCGCGAGTCAGGCCAATCAACCCATGTTTGGCCGCGCAGTAGCCGGCCGAATACACCTCGCCCTCAACCCCGGCGATCGACGCGACGTTAACGATGTTCCCGCCGGTTTTCAGCAGATACGGCAGCGCCGCGCGGCACAGGTAGAACGGGCCGTTCAGATTCACCGCGAGATCGGTCTTCCAGTCTTGGTCGGTCATTGCGGCTGTGTGTCGCATCTCGTGGAAGCCCGCGATGTTGGCGAGAATATCGAGCTGTCCGAATTTTTCGACGCAGTTTGCGACAGCCTGCGCGCACTCCTCGGGCGAGGAGATGTCCACGGAAGCAAAGGTCGCGCCAGAAATGTCAGCGAACACCTCTGTCATACGGGCGGCATCTCTGGCGATGCCGAAGACCGTCGCGCCCCGTTGGGCGAATAATCTGGCGGTCGCCGCCCCCAGGCCTGCCGACGCGCCGGTGACCAATGCGACCTTGCCGCTCAACTGACTCATGCCCACGACCTTCTCACGGGCGCCCGGCCACGATGTCAGCACGAGGATGTCCAGAACCAAGATGTCCAGAACCAGTATGTCCAGCACGAGGATGTCCAGAACCACGATGCGGCTTCGGGGGACCTCCGCTAAAGGGGCTGCGGGAAGCCAACCGGGCTGTGGGAACCCTGCACACTAGCTTTGTTTCACCAGCACAAGCTGCGCCTGTGGGATCCGTAGCTGCTCTGGAGTTGCTCTTAATCGTTCGGCCACACCGGCTTCGAGCAGATCGAACATCTTCGGTGCGCGCGGATCTACCGGGCCGCCGGCGAGGGCTGTCGACAGCGCCGGGAATGTCGCTGCCCGGGCGAACTCGGCCCATCGTGCGCCGAACGCGAGTAGGTCGTTATCGGTTTGGTAGCGACTCCAGAACCGGTCTTCGGCGTCGAACACCTTGAAGTGCTCGATCTCAAGACGTTCGAAACGTCCGGATGGCGCAAACGGCGCCACGAAGTCAGCTTCGCACCGCCCGACGGTGGGAATGCACATCCGCGACATCTCGTCGGCAGTGATCAGGCCGTCGGCCGCCAGCTCAGCGAGACCGTCCAGAATTGCGGCCAGCAGCGGACGGTAGCCGAACTCGCCGTCCTCGCCGGTGGCTACCGTCGTCAGAATCAGCCGGCCGCCGGGAGACAGCTCCCGTCCGCGGAATGCGACGAACTCATGCCAATCGCGGGCGGCCTGCTTGGCGAAGGCGGCCCGCACTGACGAGTCCGCGCTGTACGCCACGTGGATATGGTCCTCGATCACGGCCGGCACCCGGCTCAACCATTGGATCGCCCAGGAACTCCAACCGAGGTGGACGCTGTTGGAGGGCAGAAGCTGTGAATAGAAGGACCGGCCGACCGCCGAGGCGAACGTGGCACGGTCGCGGTGAAGATAGGAGTCCGGGTCATCTTCCAACGTCTGGAACAAAGCGGTGAAGTCGTTGTCCGGCACGTCGGTGTGGGCGACCAGCACTGAATGCTCAGGGCGGGTTCGTTTGCGTAGCTCGGAAATCGCGGCGCCGACCGGGAGCAGCGCGTTGTGCCCGCTGGAAGCGCCATAGTCGGCGATCACGATCGGTTGTGGCGGTATTGGTATCGGCACCGTGGCGGCCGCCTGCTCAACCAGGGCGACGGCCGAGTGCAGGCCCGCCGCCTGAAGGCGGGTGGCCGCGCTATATGAGGCGCTGTCTGCCGGCTCCGGCCGCACAACGATGCTCGACTCAGGCATCGGGCCTCCGAGAACATCCGGGCAAATCGGTCACTATCAACGGTAGTCCTCGGGCTGGCGCCACGCCGCAGAAGTGTTCAGGACGCGCCCAAGTGTGGCCGTGTTGTGAAGGTACCTTCACGTTCGGTCACGGCAGTGCGGAAGCCTTCACGTTCGGCGGACCTGGGCTCGGCGGCTGGCGGGACGTGGGCTCGGCGGTCGGCGGACGTGGGCTTGGCGGCTGCTCAGCTTCCCCGGGCCACCCATTCGTCGTAGTGGACGATTTCGTCGCCGACTGCCGTCGACTCGCCGTGGCCGGTGTAGACGACGGTCTCTGCGGGTAGCCGCCCGAGCTTGCCCGAGATCGACTCCAGGATGGTGGGGAAGTCGGAAAACGAGCGGCCGGTGGCCCCCGGCCCTCCCTGGAACAGGGTGTCGCCGCTGAACACCGCAGTCAGCTCGGGTGCGTGCCAGCACACCGAACCGGGTGAGTGCCCCGGCGTGTGCAAGGCCCGTAGCGATGTTCCGGCGACGTGCAGCGTATCGCCGTCGGCGACCGAGTGAAAGTCGCTGTCGGAGTGGGTCATTCGCCATAACATGCCGTCGGCCGGATGCAGCAGCACCGGGGCATCCAGCGCCGAACTCAGTTGGGGGGCGACGGTGACGTGGTCGTTGTGGCCGTGCGTGCACACGACCGCAACGACGTGCCGTCCACCGACAGCCTCGATGATCGGCTCGGCGGTGTGCGCGGCGTCGAACACCACCACCTCGTTGTCGTCGCCAACGATCCAGATGTTGTTGTCGACCTCCCAGCTGCCGCCGTCAAGTTCGAATGTTCCGCTGGTCACGAGGCGCTGGATTGGGCCACCATTCACAGGACCACCACCGAGCGCAGCACCTCACCGGCATGCATCTTGTGGAACGCCTCCTCGATGTCGCCGAGCCCGATCCGTTCGGAGACGAATTTGTCCAACGGGAACCTGCCCTGCAGATACAGGCTGATCAGGGTGGGGAAATCCCGCTCCGGTAGGCAGTCGCCGTACCACGACGATTTCAGCGATCCGCCGTGGGAAAAGAAGTCGATCAACGGCATCTCCAGCGTCATATCTGGGGTCGGAACCCCGACCAGGACCACCGTGCCGGCCAGTTCGCGGGCGTAGAACGCCTGCTTCCACGTCTCCGGTCGGCCGACGGCGTCGATGACGACATCGGCGCCATTCCCGTCGGTCAGGTCCTGAATGGTCTTCACCGCGTCCAACTCGCTGGCGTTGATGGTGTGGGTTGCGCCGAACTCACGGGCCCAGTCCAGCTTCCGGTTGTCGGTGTCGACCGCGATGATGCGTTTGGCGCCGGTCAGTCGGGCACCGGCAATCGCGGCATCGCCGACACCGCCGCAGCCGATCACCGCGACGGTGTCGTCGCGGCTGACTGCGCCGGTGTTGATTGCTGCTCCCACACCTGCCATCACGCCGCAGCCCAGCAGTCCGGCTGCCGCAGGGTCGGCGGCCGGATCAACCTTGGTGCACTGACCTTCGTGCACCAGCGTCTTGTCAGCGAACGCCCCGATACCCAGCGCGGGGGTCAGCGGTGTGCCGTCGAGCAGCCTCATCGCCGCCGATGCGTTGAACGTGTCGAAGCACAGATGTGACCGCCCGCGCCGGCATGCGCGACACTGGCCGCACACGGCGCGCCAGTTGAGGATCACGAAGTCGCCCGGTTCGACGCTCGACACCCCGGGGCCAACAGATTCGACGGTGCCCGCTGCTTCGTGGCCGAGCAGGAATGGGAACTCGTCGTTGATGCCGCCGTCGCGATAGGTCAGGTCGGTGTGGCACACGCCGCAGGCGAGGATGTCTACGACGACCTCGCCCGCTCCTGGGTCGGGGATGACGATATCCACTAGCTCGACCGGCTGCGCCTTCGTCCGGGCGATCACACCGCGTGCAGTTTGGGTCATGCCTTCAACCTAGCGAGGGGCCTGGACGGCGATCCGATTGGCACTTGCGGGTGAGGATCGTGGGACTAGCGTCAATGGCCATGACGACACTCAATCAACAACCGTCCGTCGCAGCCGAGGGCACCGAAGAATTCGCCGCAAGAATCGTCTCAACGATCGATGCCGCCAGCGTGGCCATACTCTTGTCGATCGGTCATCAGACCAAGTTGTTCGACACGCTCGCTGGGCTTCCGCCGGCTACCAGCACTCAGATCGCCGATGCCGCCGGGCTGAACGAACGTTATGTACGGGAATGGCTTGGTGGCGTGGCCGCCGGCCACGTCGTTGACTACGACCCCGAGACGCAGACGTACTCGCTTCCCGAGCACCGCGCCGCTGTGCTGACCCGGGGCGCCGGGCCCGACAATCTCGCGCGAGTTGCGCAGTTCATCCCGCTGCTCAGCGAGGTGGAGCAGAAAGTGGTCCACTGCTTCAAGCACGGCGGAGGGTTGTCCTACAGCGAGTATCCGGGCTTCCACACGCTGATGGCCGAACAGAGTGGGGAAGTGTTCGACGCTGCCCTCGTGGAAGTCATCCTGCCGATGGTCGATGGGCTGCCTGAAAGGCTCCGGGCTGGGATTGAGGTAGCCGACTTCGGTTGCGGCAGTGGCCATGCCGTCAATGTGATGGCGAAGGCGTTCCCGGAGAGCCGGTTCGTCGGTGTCGACTTCTCGCACGAGGGCGTCGCGGCCGGTGTCGATGAAGCCCGACGGCTCGGGTTGGTCAATGCAACCTTCGAGGCGGCCGACGTCGTCGACTACGGTGTGGCTGAATCCTTCGATTTCATCACCTCATTCGACAGCATCCACGACCAGGCTCACCCAGGTCAGGTGCTGCAGAACATCCATCGTGTACTGCGGCCCGGCGGCGTCTATCTGATGGTCGACATCAAGGCGTCCAGTCGGTTGGAAGACAATATCGGCGCGCCATTCGCTCCCTACCTGTACACCGCCTCCACGATGCACTGCATGACCGTGTCGCTGAGCCTTGACGGCGACGGACTGGGCACCTGTTGGGGCCGTGAGCTCGCCACCTCGATGCTCGGTGATGCCGGCTTCGGCGATGTGCACGTCGGCGAAATCGAGTCAGACCCGATCAACTACTACTACATCGCTCGAAAGTGAGGAAATCGCTCGAAAGTGAGGAAATCGCTCGAAAGTGAGAACAGTGTCCTGGTGAGCCGCTGAAAATCTCCGCCGCATCGGCGGCCAACTAAGCTGCTCACTCGATGTCTGCTCTGGATGTTCTGACCGACTGGCCCGTCCCCAACGTCGCGGCTGCCGTGGTGGGACCCTCGGGGGTGTTGGAGAGCTACGGCGACACCACGCGGCGCTTCGCGCTGGCCTCTGTCACCAAACCGCTGGCCGCGCGAGCAGCGCAGGTGGCCGTAGAGGAGGGGGCGGTGGAACTCGACACCGCGGCGGGCCCGCCGGGTTCGACAGTGCGTCACCTGCTCGCCCATACCGCGGGTTATGACATGTACTCGGGGAAGATCCTCGCCGAACCGGGCGCCAGGCGTGTCTACTCCAATCACGGGTTCGCGGTGCTGGCCGAGGTGCTCGAACGCGAATCGTCGATCGCGTTCGACACCTACCTTGCCGAGTCAGTCCTCGAGCCCCTCGGGATGGCCGACACTGTCCTCGACGGTGGAGCGCGGGCTGCCGGGTACGGGGCGTCGTCGACCGTCGATGACCTTGCAGCGTTCGCCGGTGACTTGTTGGTGCCGGCGACGGTGTCTGAACAGATGCATGCCGAGGCCACCACGGTGCAGTTCCCGGGCCTGGACGGTGTGCTGCCTGGCTTCGGCGTACAGCGGCCCAACGACTGGGGACTGGGATTTGAGATCCGTAACGGCAAAGCGCCGCACTGGACGGGCACGTCGAACGCGACCGGCACATACGGTCATTTCGGCCAGTCGGGGACGTTCCTGTGGGTCGATCCGAGCGCGAATTTGGCGCTGATCGTGCTCACCGACCGCGAATTCGGCGACTGGGTACACGCAGTGATGCCGGCCATGTCTGATGAAGTTCTGAGAGAATCCCGGCGGGACTAGCGCAACATCTGCCTCACAAGGCACAATGGTCTCGTACGACACACGCAGCTACAACGCTACAACTACATCGTTTGCACACATCGCTTTCTGTTCGGTGTTTCACCAGGTCGTTGGGGAAGACGTCCCTCGTGGAGCCGAAGGAGTAAAAGATGCGTGCAGCGAACCAATTCGCCGACGCGGCCTCAGGCGTGGTGTATGTCCACGCCTCACCCGCGGCGGTGTGCCCCCATGTGGAGTGGGCATTGTCGTCGACGCTCTCTGCGACGGCGAATCTGAAGTGGACCCCGCAGCCGGCCCTGCACGGGCAAATGCGCGCCGTCACCAATTGGGTGGGGCCCGTCGGCACCGGGGCCCAACTGGCGAACGCGTTGCGCTCGTGGTCGGTGCTGCGTTTTGAGGTGACCGAGGACCCCAGCTACGGCGTCGACGGCCACCGCTGGTGCCATACTCCGCAGTTGGGTATGTGGAGCGGCCCGATGAGCGCAAACGGTGACGTGATGGTCAATGAGATGAGGCTGCGCGCGCTCATGGAGTCGGGGGTGGATGCGCTCGCCGTGGAGCTGGACTCGGTGCTGGGCACCGCGTGGGACGAAGCGCTCGAGGCCTACCGCGACGGCGGGGACACCGCCGAGGTCAGCTGGCTCAACAGGGGAGTTGGCTAGGCCCCCAGTCTCGTTGGGGCGAAGTCTGGCCAGGCCGCAGGATCTTCAGCGCGCCCGGCACCGCGGACACTTCGACCGGAAGCGGGCAGATGTACTCGCCGTCGGCGTAAGCCGTGATCCCCGGCGAGTCGACGGTGATCGTGCGGGCCCGCGCAGTCTGCACCTCATCCAGGTGGACGTGCTTGCCGGTGAACAGCCTGGGGAACAAGCGGATGAGCCGGGTGCGCGACGCGGAGGCCACCATCGTCACATCGAGCAGCCCGTCAGATGGGTCGGCATCCGGACAGACCAGCATCCCGCCGCCGTAGCTGCGAGTGTTGCCGAACGCAGCCAGGGTGAGGTCGATCTCCAGCTCTTCCCCGCCGTCGAACGACAGGCGGAATGGAAGGAGCCTGAGCTTGGAGAGTTCGGCCACGATCGCGAGGTTGTAGCGCATACGACCTCGTGGCCAGCGCATTCGGTTCGCCCTGTCAGTGACTAGCGAATCGAATCCGGCGGCCATCACGGTGCCAAACCACTTCTCGGTACCCTCGGGACCCCTGACGCGGCCCAGATCTACCGTGCCGACGACCCCGTCGGCAACCACGTCGGCCGCGGCTTCGGGATCCTTGCCGGGAATCTGGAACTCCCGCGCATGGTCGTTACCCGTACCCGCCGGGACAATGGCCAGCGGTATGTCGGTTTGCGCGAGCACCTGCAGGGCCAATGAGATGATGCCGT
>JAHZKD010000407.1 GCA_022600605.1 Actinomycetes bacterium | reverse complement strand
GTCGGCGGCCTGGCGCTGGTGTTGCTCGGTATGCGTCGGTATGTGTTGGCCCGTCCACCGTTACTGGGGCCAACGAGTCGTCTGGTCGTCAGTGGCGCCACGATTTTCACCGGGTATCCGTTTCTCCGCGGAGCGTTGCGAACTCTGCGCGGAAACCGTTCTGCCGGTACCGATGTCCTGGTCAGCGCTGCGACCATTGCCAGTCTGGCGTTACGCGAGAACGTAGTTGCTCTGACGGTGCTGTGGCTGCTCAACATCGGTGAGTACCTGCAAGACTTGGCGCTGCGGCGTACACGTCGGGCGATTGCCAACCTGCTGCAAGGTACTCAGGACACGGCATGGGTGCGGATGCCCGATGCGGCCGAGGTCGAAGTGGCGACCGCGGAGCTGCGGGTCGACGACGAGGTCGTGATCCACGACCAGACGGCGCTACCGGTCGACGGTACCGTCGTCGATGGCGAGGCGATTGTGGACCAGTCAGCGATCACCGGCGAGAATCTGCCCGTCGCCATGACATCCGGCGCCCGGGTTTTCGCTGGTTCTGTGGTCGTCCGGGGTCGCTTGGTGGTGCGCGCCCAGGCGGTCGGCAGTGAGACCACGATAGGCCGCATCATCACGCGCGTTGAAGAGGCCCAAGAGCACAGAGCGCCTATTCAGACAGTGGGAGAGAGTTTCTCCCGCCGCTTCGTGCCTGCGTCGTTCCTGCTTTCGGCTGCCACCTTGGTTATCACCGGCGATGTTCGGCGCGCGATGACGATGCTGCTGGTGGCGTGTCCTTGCGCAGTTGGTCTGTCGACGCCCACCGCGATTAGCGCTGCGATCGGCAACGGTGCCCGGCGGGGCATCCTCATTAAGGGCGGTTCGCACCTCGAAGAGGCCGGCCGGGTGGATGCCGTGGTCTTCGATAAGACCGGCACGCTGACGATTGGTCGCCTCGTGGTCACCAACCTGGTTGCCTTTCACAAGGATTGGGAACCTGAACAGGTGCTGGCGTACGCGGCCAGCTCGGAGATCCATTCCAGGCACCCGCTGGCCGAGGCCGTGATCCGCTCCACCAAGGAACGCCACGTTGAGATCCCGCCGCATGAGGAATGTGAAGTGCTCGTCGGCCTGGGAATGCGCACTCGGGCCGACGGCCGGACTTTGCTGCTGGGGAGTCCGTCGCTCCTGCGCCAAGAGAAGGTGCGGGTAACAAAGAAGGCAACCGAATGGGTGGACAATCTGCGCCGGCAAGCGGAGACGCCACTGCTGCTTGCCGTGGATGGCAAGCTGGTCGGTCTGATCAGCCTTCGCGACGAGGTCCGACCCGAGGCCTCTGGCGTGCTGGACCAGCTTCGGGCCAACGGGGTGCGCCGAATCGTCATGCTCACCGGCGACCATCCAGACGCAGCTGAAGCGGTCGCCGAACAGCTCGGTATCACTGAATGGCGAGCCGAGGTGCTTCCTGACGACAAATTGGCCGCTGTGCGGCGACTTCGTGATGAAGGCTACGTCGTTGCGATGGTCGGTGACGGTATCAACGATGCCCCCGCTCTGGCCGTGGCTGACATCGGTATCGCCATGGGCCTGGGCGGTACTGACGTCGCGGTGGAGACCGCGGACGTAGCCCTGGCCAGCGATGATTTGCAGCGGCTGCTCGACGTGCGTGACCTTGGTGGCCGGGCCGTCGGCGCCATCAGGCAGAACTACGCGATGTCAATCGCTGTCAACGCGCTGGGTCTGCTGGTCGGTGCCGGCGGAGCGCTGTCACCGGTGTTGGCCGCGGTGCTGCACAACGCATCCTCGGTCGCCGTGGTGGCCAACAGTTCCCGGCTGATCCGGTACGGGCTCACCGAGGGGCGTCCAGCCCCGCCCTGACGGCGTTGCGGCGGCGTCGTGCAACGCGAGTGTTCCGCTGGGTCGGCGGCGGCCGAGACGCCGATGGCTAGCTGAACGGTTCCAGGCGCACGCCCTCAGCGGTGAGTCGATCCCGAACGGCGCATGCAATCTGCACTGCTCCAGGCGAATCGCCGTGCACGCATATGGATTTGACGGCAATGGGAATGGCGGAGCCGTCGACAGCGGTTACCCGCCCCGTCTCGACCATCGATATCACCCGGTCGGCGATCTCATCGGGGTTGTGCAGTACCGCGTTGCGCTCACGTCGGGACACCAGCCGGCCGTCCGGGCGGTAGGCACGGTCGGCGAATGCCTCGGGCACTGTGCGCAGACCCAAGCGCTGTGCTTCGGTGAAGAATGTGGACTCGCTCAATCCCAGCACCGCGAGGCCGGGATCCAACGCGTGAACCGCCTCGGCCACAGCGCGGGCTTGACTCCGGTGCTCGACGATCGAATTATAGAGTGCGCCATGGGGTTTGACATAGCTTAGTGTAGCCCCGGCGACTTGGGCGAGGGCTTGAAGTGCGCCGATCTGATAGATGACGTCGGCGGTCAGCTCGTCAGGCGGTACGTCGATGAATCGCCTTCCGAAGCCCTCAAGGTCACGGTAGCTCACCTGCGCACCGATACGCACGCCCCGTTCGACCGCGGAGCGGCACGCTCGTGCCAGAGTGGCGGCATCGCCAGCATGAAATCCGCATGCGATGTTTGCGCTTGTAACGAGGTCGAGCATCGCGTCGTCGTCGCCAAGCGTCCACACGCCGAAGCCCTCGCCCAGGTCGGCGTTCAGGTCGATGGATGCGCCAGGCATGGGGCCAAGGCTAGACGTATCAGTGGGCGCCTGGCGTCCAGATGTGAACGCGGGTTGGCGGGCGTGGCCGCGTTGGCCGATTCCGGTGAGCCCATCGCCCGCGAAATGCACTCAATTATGTGAGCGCGGAAGTTGGTCGGCCCGCACCCTGTAGTGGCAGAAGGGCCACCCTTATTGCTAATGATAACCATTACTATTAGTATCTGACCCCTTCGCATTGAGTCACAATGATCTGAGGTCAGGGCATGCATAGACACTGGCGGCGAACGTCTGCGGCCGTATTCGCGGGAGTTTTCATCTGCGGCTATGCAGGAACCCCTTCGCTTCGGATTGATGACCAGCTTGTCATCACGGCGACTGCATTTTCAGGAGCCGGCAGTCAGGCCAGTTCGGTGCCAGTATCCATGTACTTGGTCAGCCTTGAGCGCCCGATGACTGAAGGCTCTGTCGGTGCCACGGGCGACGATGACCATGGCGACGATGACCATGGCGACGATGACCATGGCGACGATGACCATGGCGACGATGACCATGGCGACGATGACCATGGCGACGATGACCATGGCGACGATGAC
>JAHZKD010000406.1 GCA_022600605.1 Actinomycetes bacterium | reverse complement strand
GGGCGCTGCTCCACCCTCCCGGTGGGGATGCCCCAGGCGTTGACCGGCTGGTATCGCATCGCCGGCGTCTCCATCCGCCATTGCGCGCGGGGGACGCCGGGCCATTGCAGGTAGGGGTGGAAGCCGAAACACAGCGGCACTCGCGAACCCGTGGTCGCCGTCACGGTGGTTCTCACCGTGAGAGTGCGCTCGAGAAGTGTGATGTCCAATGTCAGCAGGTGCGGGAACGGGAAGGTAGCAAGCAGACCCGGCCGGGCCGCGAAGTCCAGTTCGGCCGTCAGTTGTGACTCCAGCAGTGTGGTGACATTCCAGTCCTGGTAGGCGGCCAACGTTCCGTGGATGGGCACGCCGTGTTGATCGGTTCGCACCCCGCCGGTGCCGGGCGTCAAGGTAATGACCGCTCCGTCGACGCCATAGCCGTTGCTGCTCAGCCGGTTCGCCCAGGGATAAAGGATGGGGATGCCCATGGTCTTGTGGTTTGACACGTAGGCCTGCAGTCCTCGGCGCTGGCCGAGCAGCTCCACGCCGTCATCCGAGAGCGAGGTGGCGACCATGCCGGCGACGGGGACGTAGGTGGCAGTCAGCCCGGACGACGGATCGCGCAGCTTCACGGCTTCAAAATCGTCCATGGCTATCGATCCTGCCACGTGGCTTCAGCTGGCCAGCGGATCGTGCTGAATTCGTTCAACAGGTGCGCCTTTGGCGATAAGTGCTTCTTTGACGGCCAGCACCATCGCCGGTTTGCCGCACAGCAGGATCTGGCGGTCACCCCAGCTGCCGTAACGCGCCACGACGTCGGCCAACATGCCCGTCTGACGGACGTGTAGGCCCCGTGGCGGCGTGATGTCGGGGTAGTCGGCGGCCCATGATGGATCTGCCTGGTGCTCTGAGACCGGCGTCACCGACAGCCACGGATTGGTCGACGCGACCTCCCAGAGCGTGCGTAGGTCATATAACTCGCCCGGATACCGCGCCCCGAAGAACAAATGCACGCGGGGGTTCTGCCCGAACCTGGCCAGGTCCATGATCAGCGCCCGCAGTGGCGCCAGCCCGGTCGAGCCCGCGACCATCAGCACGTCGCCACCGTCGCGGTCGATGTGCATTGCGCCGTGCGGATTGGACAGCCGCCATCGATCCCCCGGGCGTGCTTCCCCGACGATCGCAGTGCTGACCATGCCTCCGGAGACGGAGCGGACGTGGAACTCGACGTATCCGTGCGGTTCGGCCGGGATCGCTGGGCTCAGGTAGCGCCACCGCCGGGGCCACTGCGGTACCTGGACGGGGACATACTGCCCGGGTAGGTAGGTCAGCGGGTGGTCCATCTTGAGACGGATTATCGAGACCTCGCGGGTGGGTCGTCGATGTTCGAGCACGGTGCCGTCGCAGAACGGGGGGCTGGTCTCGGCAGTTGCGGCCCCGCTCATCACGCCGACTGCCAGCTCTATGACGTCGTGGACTGCCTCGCGGAGTCGGTGGTCCCAACTTTGCGCGAGGTGCGTTTTCAGCGTACTGAGCAGGGCTTCCTGCAGCGTGGCGTAATGCTCTGGGGTGACACCGTACTTGCGATGGTCGCGGCCCAGCTGGGCGAGAAAGGCCACCGGCTCCTGCGCGCGCTGGGCGATGAGTTCGTCGCACAGCCAGCACAAGGCATGGCCAAAGACGTTGCGTTGCTTGGCCATGTCTGGCGGGAACAGGTCTCTTGCCGAGGGGTCGGCGCCGAACCATCGAAGGTAGAACTCTCCCACCAGAGTCTCGGAACCGCGTTGGGGGTCGAGGGCATCGCGGAGGATGCGTATCGATTCCTGGTCTTCGAGCCCCACGCCCAATGATCCTAAGTCACTTCGGCGTGGGTCTTCGGCCGTTGCAGTGCCGGGACCCAGTTGCAGTGCCGGGACGAAGATGAGCCCGAGCGCCCGTTAGAGACCGTGGATTCCCTTGTACAACACCAGAAGACCGATGACGACGAGTATCCCGGCGACCAGGATGGAATGTCGGCGCTCCATCCAGTCCCGGAGCCGGGTCAGGGCGGGTTCGAGGCGGTCACCTGACAACGCGTATCCGAGGATGGGCAGCGCCACACTGGAACCTGCGACCGCGACGTACCAGGCCGCCGCGATCCAGACGTTCGGTGAGCCCAGCCCCGAAGATCCGATCGCCAAACCCGCTGCGGCAGTGATGAGCAGGACCTTCAGGTTGACGACCGTCAGCACAAAACCGGCAACGCCGGCTTTGGCGGGAGTGAGGCTGCTCATCTTTGTCATCCAGCCCGGCATGTGCTCTGATTTGTTCCGGGTCGCCCAGCGGTAGACGCCGAAGCCGATCAGCGCGACGCCGATGACGATGCGCAGCCAGGACGCCCAGCTTGGGGGGCTCTTGCCGAGCCCGCCGGCCAGATCCGACGCGGTCAGGAAAATACCGGTCAACACGGCCAGGCCGAGAAGCCAGCCCGCCATGAACGCCAAGCCAGTGGGTTTGGGCCGCGGTGTGTGCAGTACGAGCACGGCGGGGATGATTGACAGCGGGGAGAACGCCACCACCAGCCCAAGCGGGATGAGCTCAATCAGAATCGATCCCCAAGTGCCCGACACCTGCTCAACCTAGCAAGCCGCGTGTGTTGGGGGCTGCCGATCCCGCGCTGCCCCGATGGAACCGGTCCGCCGAAATGTTCGTCGGCGGTGACGCTGTCGATCTTTGCGGCAGTTCTGGGACGCCAAGCGCCACTTTGTGATGATCTTGGGGTCGACCGAAGAAAAATAAAGTTGAGCGGAACAGACTCAATCTTGACTGCGTTGTACAACCGACAAGCATTTAACGGGCCGCTTGCGGCTCCGGATACGAAAGTGGGGTGCCGTGGACTCCTTCAACCCGACGACCAAGACTCAGGCAGCACTGACATCGGCGCTGCAGGCAGCAACAGCGGCCGGCAACCCCCAGATTGCGCCCGCCCACCTGTTGATGGCGCTGCTCACCCAGAACGATGGCATCGCCGCGCCTCTGCTCGAGGCCGTGGGAGTGGATCCCGCAGTCGTCCGAAACGAGACGCAGCGGCTGGTGGACCGGCTGCCCAGCGCCAGTGGATCGTCCTCGCAGCCGCAGTTGGCGCCCCAGTCGCTCGCCGCGATCACGGCCGCCCAGCAGCTCGCCACCGAGATGGACGACGAGTATGTCTCGACCGAGCATCTGTTGGTCGGCCTGGCAACCGGAGACAGCGACACCGCCAAACTTCTGACTGGCCAGGGTGCCTCACCCGAGGCGCTGCGGGAGGCCTTCGTCAAGGTGCGCGGCAGCGCCCGGGTCACCAGCCCCGACCCCGAAGACACCTACCAGGCACTCGAGAAGTACTCCACCGATCTGACCGCGGCGGCCAAGGACGGCAAGCTCGACCCGGTGATAGGCCGCGACAACGAGATTCGCCGCGTCGTGCAGGTGCTGAGCCGGCGCACCAAGAACAACCCGGTGCTCATCGGTGAGCCTGGCGTCGGCAAGACCGCGATCGTTGAGGGCCTGGCGCAGCGGATCGTCGCCGGCGACGTCCCCGAGAGCCTGCGCGACAAGACCGTCATCTCCCTCGACCTCGGATCGATGGTGGCCGGGGCCAAATACCGCGGCGAGTTCGAGGAGCGGCTCAAAGCAGTCCTCGACGACATCAAGAATTCCGCGGGCCAGATCATCACGTTCATCGATGAGATGCACACCATCGTGGGAGCCGGCGCGACCGGCGAATCAGCGATGGACGCCGGCAACATGATCAAGCCGATGCTGGCCCGCGGTGAGTTGCGTCTGGTCGGCGCCACCACGCTCGACGAGTACCGCAAGTACATCGAAAAGGACGCTGCGCTGGAACGTCGCTTCCAGCAGGTGCTGGTCGGAGAACCGTCTGTCGAGGACACCGTCGGTATCCTTCGTGGGCTCAAGGACCGATACGAGGTGCACCACGGCGTCCGTATCACCGACTCCGCGCTGGTGGCCGCAGCCACCCTGTCGGACCGCTACATCACCAGCCGGTTTCTGCCGGACAAAGCCATCGATCTGGTCGATGAGGCTGCATCGCGCCTGCGGATGGAAATCGATTCGCGGCCCGTTGAGATTGACGAGGTCGAGCGCCTGGTGCGCCGCCTCGAGATCGAGGAGATGGCGCTGGCCAAGGAAACCGACGCAGCATCAGTCGATCGTTTGGAGAAGCTGCGCGCCGAGTTGGCCGATGACAAAGAAAAGCTCACAGAGCTGACCACTCGCTGGCAGAACGAGAAGGGCGCCATCGACGTCGTCCGCGATTTCACCGAGCAGCTCGACACGCTGCGCGGCGAGGCTGACCGGGCCGAACGGGACGGGGACCTGGCCAAGGCCGCCGAGTTGCGCTACGGACGCATCCCCGAGATCGAGAAGAAACTCGATGCGGCCTTACCGGTCGCCGAGGCTCGCGACAACGTCATGCTCAAGGAAGACGTCGGGCCCGACGACATCGCCGATGTGGTGTCTGCATGGACCGGTATTCCGGCGGGGCGGATGCTTGAGGGCGAGACCGCCAAGCTGCTGCGGATGGAAGAAGCGCTGGGCAACCGTGTCGTCGGGCAAAAAAAGGCCGTACAAGCAGTTTCTGATGCGGTGCGCAGGAGTCGCGCCGGGGTTGCCGACCCGAACCGGCCGACGGGCTCATTCATGTTCCTCGGTCCCACCGGCGTCGGTAAAACCGAGCTGGCGAAGGCGCTGGCGGAATTCCTCTTCGACGACGAGCGCGCCATGGTCCGTATCGACATGAGCGAGTACGGCGAGAAACACTCGGTGGCCCGCCTGGTGGGTGCGCCTCCTGGCTACGTCGGATACGACCAGGGTGGCCAGCTGACCGAAGCGGTGCGACGACGTCCGTACACGGTGATCCTGTTCGACGAGATCGAGAAGGCGCACCCGGATGTGTTCGATGTGCTGCTGCAGGTGCTCGACGAAGGCAGGCTGACCGACGGTCAGGGGCGCACGGTCGACTTCCGCAACACAATCCTGATCCTGACATCCAACCTCGGCGCCGGTGGCAGCGAGGAACAGGTGATGGCGGCAGTGCGGGCGGCGTTCAAGCCGGAGTTCATCAACCGCCTCGATGACGTGATCATCTTCGAGGCACTCGATCCCGAGCAACTGGTGGCCATCGTCGATATCCAGCTCGCCCAGCTGCAGAAGCGGCTCGATCAGCGTCGCCTCGCGCTAGAGGTATCGCTACCGGCCAAGAAGTGGCTCGCAGACCGTGGGTTCGACCCACTGTATGGGGCCCGGCCACTGCGGAGGCTGGTGCAGCAGGCGATCGGCGACCAGCTGGCCAAGCTGCTGCTGGCTGGTGACGTGCACGATGGCGACGTGGTGCCGGTCAACCTCAGCGAAGATGGTGACTCGCTGGTCCTGGGCTGAGCCCTACCTCCCGCCGCTCGTCTGGTGTGCGTCCAGACATCCCGCCGCTCGTCTGGTGTGCGCCCAGCGCGCGAATCAGAACGATTTCGCAATCTGGACGCACACCAGAGGCTTCCGACAGGAAATCGAGTCCGAGACCGGGTTGTTACCCAATCGGGTTCGGTTGGCGCTTCCCAGAGCGGATACTCTTGAGCCAATGGTTCCGCTTTGGTTCACCCTGTCCGCACTCTGCTTCGTGGGTGCGGCAGTGTTGTTGTACACAGACCTCGACAGGCGTCGAGGCCTGGGTCGTCGCCGTAAATCGTGGGCGAAGTCGCACGGATTCGACTATGAGTACGAGTCCACCGATATCCTCGCGCGCTGGAAGCGCGGTGTGATGTCGACGGTCGGCGACGTTACCGCGCGCAACGTGGTCCTGGGACAGATACGCGGCGAGGCGGTCTTCATCTTTGACCTTGACGACGTCGCAACGGTCATAGCGCTGCACCGCAAGGTCGGTACCAACGTGGTTGTCGACTTGCGGCTCAAGGGGATCAAGGAGCCGCGGGAGAGCGACATCTGGCTACTCGGCGCGATCGGTCCCCGGATGGTGTACTCCACCAACCTCGATGCGGCCCGAAGGGCATGCGACCGCAGGATGGTGACGTTCGCTCACACCGCGCCCGATTGCGCCGAGATGATGTGGAACGAACCCAATTGGACACTGGTCAGCATGCCGGTGACCAGTACCCGTGCCCAGTGGGACGAGGGTCTACGTACTGTGCGCCAGTTCAATGACCTGCTCAGGGTTTTGCCGCCGTTGCCTGCGGTCGCTGCGGGTCAGCCCGCCCCGCGCCGCGGCGGTTCCCCAAGTCGTCCGCTCACACCGGCACCTGCTGGCCGTTCCGAGCTTGCGCCCGGGATGACGGATCAGCCGCCAGGCCGCGGAGCCGTCGGCCGTTACGCTGGCCGACCCGACGCCGCGAATGATGCCGGCCCGGCTCGGCCGGACCCGATGCGCGAACAACCGCCGTCGGGTAGCGGCCGGCAGTCGCCGAACTATCACCGGTAAGTATCCTCTGGGACATGCCACGCCCTGTCGCTCTGATTACTGGGCCGACGTCGGGGCTGGGTGAGGGTTTCGCGCGACGCTACGCAATCGACGGTTACGACCTGGTGCTGGTGGCCCGTGACGTGGAACGCCTTGAGCGTCTGGCTGCGGAGTTGGCTAACGAGGCCGGCGTTGGGGTCGAGGTGATTCCCGCCGACCTGTCGCTGGCCGTCGACCGGGCGAAGGTCGCCGAGCGGTTGCGGGCCGGGGTCCGGGTTCTGGTGAACAACGCCGGGATCGGCACGGCCGGCGAGTTCTGGTCCGCCGAACTTGAGGTGCTGCAGGCTCAGCTCGACATCAACGTCACCGCCGTCATGCAGCTCACGCATGCCGCGCTGCCGGCGATGCTCGCCGATGGCGCAGGCACGGTGCTCAACGTCGCAAGTGTCGCCGGGCTACTGCCGGGGCGCGGGTCCACCTATTCGGCATCCAAGGCGTGGGTGGTCTCTTTCTCCGAGGGGCTGGCCAACGGGCTCGGCGGGACAGGCGTCGGTGTGCATGCGCTGTGTCCGGGGTTCGTCCACACCGAATTCCATGAGCGTGCCGGCATCGATATGGTCGGCACCACCTCGCTGCTGTGGCTGGAAGTCGATGATGTGGTCCGCGAGACGATGGCTGACCTTGGCAAGGGAAAGGTCCTGATCATCCCAGGACTGCAGTACAAGGCACTGACCACCGGCGGACGTATGGTGCCACGAAGTATGGTGCGCGCCTTGACCAGAGTTGTGGGCAGGGGCCGTGACCGTACCTGAGAACCAGTGCCGATAGCCACGCCCCTGGTGGCTCTGGGTTTGCGGCCGACGTTGCCGGGCCACGTCGATCTCGCGCGCGCCGGTACGCGCGCGTGGCGGCGGTCGAAGGATGGCTGAAGAGGACCCCGATGTCGTTGGCCCCACCGAGTGGGGCGAAGGCCACGGGGTGGGTCCGTGGACGGGTCCGAAACCTGACGACGCCAAATACGACCCGGAGCTTCTGGGCGCCGGTGACACCCGCAACGTCGTCGACGAATACCGCTATTGGACCCGCGAAGCCATCGTTGCTGACATCGACGAGCGCAGACACCGGCTACACGTGGCCATCGAGAACTTCGGCAATGACGCGAACATCGGCGCGGTGGTGCGTACCGCGAACGCCTTCGCCGTCGACACGGTGCACATTGTTGGGCGTCGTCGCTGGAACCGGCGCGGGGCGATGGTCACCGACCGGTATCAACGGCTGCGCCACCACGAGACCACCGCCGACCTGCTGGACTTCGCGGCACAGGCTGGTTTGGCCGTAGTCGCGGTCGACAACATCCCGGGGTCTGCGCGCATCGAAGACGTCAGGCTGCCGCGCGACTGCCTGCTGGTCTTTGGACAGGAGGGACCAGGCATCACGGCCGAGGCGACAGCCGGGGCCTGCTTAACGGTTTCCATCGCCCAGTTCGGCTCCACACGCAGCATCAACGCCGCGGTTGCGGCGGGGATTGCTATGCACACATGGATTCGCCAGCATGCAGATCTCGGCCGCGCGTGGTGACTGCGGCCGCGGAGCCGGGCCGCCGGCGACATCGGACTTGGGAGCCGGGCCGCGGGCGACATCGGACTTGGGAGCCGGGCCGTCGGCGAGTTCTGATTTGGGTCGTAGCAACAGCCAGACTGCTACGGCTGCGGCGAGGAGCAGCGCCGCGCCGACTCCGGAGGCAAGGGCAAGGCCGTCGGTGAACGCCGCCTTGGCGGCAGTGAGCAATTCGGCCTGCTGGTTGGCCGGCAGCGCCTGTGCGGCGTGGATGGCTCCGGGCAGCGAGTCACGGGCCTCGGCTGCCACCGCGGATGGGATGTTCGGCGCGATCGCGACGGTGCGGTAGACGGCGGTGAGGATTGAGCCCAGTGCCGCGATTCCGAGCGCCATCCCGAGTTCGTAGGCGGTTTCGGAGACT
>JAHZKD010000405.1 GCA_022600605.1 Actinomycetes bacterium | reverse complement strand
TCAACATTGCTTGTCGCCGGCGCCGGCGTACAGGGCCAATAGTCCTCACCAACGTGACGTGAATTACCGACTGGTGTTGCACCATGGTGTGGTGGCGGACATGGCTGAGCCCGATCCCGACGGTGCGGTGCGCCCGCTGCGAGACACCCTTTCGCAGCTGAGGCTGCGTGAGCTTCTCACCGAAGTGCAGGATCGGGTGGAGCAGATACTCACGGGGCGTGACCGGCTAGACGGCCTCGTCGAGGCGATGCTGGCAGTCACATCTGGTCTGGAGCTTGACGTGACCCTGCGGACGATTGTGCATACCGCGATCGATCTGGTCGACGCAAAGTATGGCGCACTGGGCGTGCTAGGCCACGACGACGACCTTGTGGAGTTCGTGTACGAGGGCATCGACGAGGCGACCCGCGATCAAATCGGGAACCTCCCTGAGGGACATGGAGTCCTCGGGGTCCTACTGGCTGACCCAAAACCCATTCGATTGGAGAACATCTCAAGTCATCCGACTTCGGTCGGATTTCCGCCGAATCATCCGCCGATGCGCACCTTTCTCGGGGTACCTCTGCGAGTCCGCGATGAGGTTTTCGGCAACCTTTACCTGACCGAGAAGATCAGTGGGCAGCCTTTCAGCGAGGACGACGAGGTGCTGTTACAGGCGCTCGCCGCCGCGGCCGGCATCGCGATCGACAACGCTCGCCTCTATGAGCAGGCGCGGGCGCGTCAGTCGTGGATCGCCGCCACCCGCGATATCAGCACTGAGCTGCTCTCAGGTACCGACCCAGCCGGGGTTTTCCGTTTAGTCGCCGACGATGCACTGAAGCTCAGCGGGGCTGTCGGGGCACTGGTTGCGGTTCCGATCGATCCGGATTTACCGACCGATGACGTCTCGGAGCTCGTGGTCGCTGCTTCTGCGGGCGAGCTCGTTGCCGCAGCACAGAGTTCAATACCCGTGCAGGGGACGGCGATCGGCGATGCATACGTTCAGCGGATGCCCTGGAGGTTCAACGGAACTGACGTCGGGATCGGTGATTCCGGCAGGCCGGCTTTAGTGCTCCCGTTGCGTGCCACCGATACTGTAGCCGGGGTATTAGTCGCGCTGAGGCCCGAAGGTGCGCAACCATTCAGCGTTGGAGAGCTCGACCTGATGGCGGCATTTGCCGATCAGGCTGCGCTGGCGTGGCAGTTGGCAAGCACGCAGCACCGGATCAGTGAGCTGAGCATCCTCACAGACCGCGAACGTATAGCACGGGATCTGCACGACCACGTCATCCAGCGGCTGTTCGCGGTCGGTCTGTCGCTGCAGGGAACCATAGCCCGGGCGCGTTCCGGGGAAGTGCAGCAACGACTTTCGGACACTGTCGATGACCTGCAAGCAGTCATCCAGGATATCCGCACCACCATCTTTGACCTGAATGACGGGTCCTCCGGGATCACCAGGCTGAGGCAACGGGTAGATGAGGCGGTCGGCGCCTTCCCCAGCTCGGGGGTGCGCACATCGGTGCAGTACATCGGTCCGCTGTCGGTGGTCGATGCAACATTGGCCGACCACGCCGAAGCCGTGGTTCGCGAGGCCGTGAGCAATGCCGTTCGCCACGCAAACTCGACCGCGCTGACGGTAACGATAAGCGTCGATGATGATCTGACGATCGAGGTCAAAGATAACGGCCGGGGGATGCCTGCCGACATCACCGGAAGCGGCCTCACCAATCTTCGTCGCCGCGCCGAGGACGTCGGCGGATCATTCTCAGTGGTGGCCGCTCCGGATGGCGGAACGCATCTCATTTGGCGCGCTCCGTTGCCGTGACTGGTGGCGTCGCGACCTGTGACGCTCCGCGAGGTACATCCTGCAGGGCGCAGGATTTCGGCCCATAAGGTCGCGGCGATCCAACTGTGACGGGATCGCGTCTCATTCACAACGGTTGCATAACACCAGAATTGTCGCGTCGGCGAATTTAGGAATCGTCGGTTCAGTAGGCCCAGTAGCACCGTTATCGGAATTGACGCAGCACGACGGAGTAAGGACTGGGAGCAGATGTCACGGACCAAGAAGGGCACGGTCGTTGTCATGCTGGGCAGCGCAGGGATGTTCCTGAGCTCCCCGTTTCTCGGCCCGTCGGCAACCGCGAGTCCGACCCGTGGTGGAGTGCCGTGCGTGGGGATCTTGCAGCAAATCGTCTCCAATCCGGAGGAAATTTCGCAGTCGCTGCAGCAGGCCGCAACATCGATCGCTGCCGGTCCGGGTCAGCCTGCACCTCCGGTCGTCGTTCCGCCCGCGAGTTCGTCCTCGGTCGGCACGCCTCCGCTTCCAACCCTGCCTCCAGCGTCAGTGTCAGTCCCGTCCTCCGCAGCGACGCCCCCCTTACCCTCGGTACCTGGTCTCTCAGCTGTGAACCCTGCTGCCGGCGTCACGCCGCCACTGCCACCAGTTCCGGGAGCTCCCGTCAGCGCCCCGTTGGCAAACGTTGGTTTACCGGCGCCCGGGTTTCCGGGTGCTCCGGTCGTTGGTGAGGCCGGGGTGGTGCCGCCGTCTGGTGTGAATGTGCCTGGTGTCGGTGTGCCGGGTGCTCCGGTTGTTGGTGAGGCCGGTGTGGTGACGCCGCCGGGTGTGAATGTGCCTGGTGTGGGTGTGCCGGGTGCGCCGGTTGCTGGGGATGTGCCGGGCGCGGGTGCGCCGGGTGCTCCGCTCGCGACGGCTTCTGGGGATGTGCCGGGCGCGGGTGTGCCGGGTGCTCCGCTCGCGACGGCTTCTGGGGATGTGCCTGGTGCGGGTGTGTCGGGTGCTCCGCTTGCGACGGCTTCTGGGGATGTTCCGTTGGGTGCGCCGGTTGTGGGTGAGGCGGGTGTGGTGCCGCCGGCTGGTGTGGGTGCGCCGGTTGCGGCGGCCGCAGGTGACGTTGACCCGGTGGGCGCTCCGGTTGTTGGTGAGGCCGGTGTGGTGACGCCTTCTGGTAAGGGTGCGCCGGTTGCGGCGGCCGCAGGTGACGTTGCTCCGTTGGGCGCTCCGGTTGTTGGTGAGGCCGGTGTGGTGACGCCTTCTGGTGTGGGTGTGCCGGGTGCGCCGGTGGTGGGTGAGGCGGGTGTGGTGACGCCGCCTGCGTTGTCGGTGCCGGGGGTGCCTGGGGGTAGTTCG
>JAHZKD010000404.1 GCA_022600605.1 Actinomycetes bacterium | reverse complement strand
TCGCGCGCAGCGATCAGTCCCCTGGTCACAATCCACGACTTAGGCTAGAAAGCGCGAAAGCCGGGCGACCACGCAAAACGTGCGGGCTCCCGGCTTCACTTCCTCGGCTCTTCACCAAGACACCACCAAATGTACCCCGCCCCGCCGTACCTGCCTAGATGTCCTGCACTTCGCCCCTAGCCCTATTGGGGTTATAGCGCTGTAATGCCGTAACGCCATAACTCTGCTTTAAGCGCGCTTACGGCCGGGCCCACTGTGGCTAGCGGCGTTGTGTTGAAGTTCGGCCACTACGGCAGCGGCGTCGAGTTGTTGAGCGAGGCGATTGAGCGCTAGGCGCACCACAGCGCTGCGAGTGGCGTCGACGCGCGGCCTGGTGCTGCGCGCGGCAGCGCGAACGGTTTCTAGGTAGGAGTCGGCGGTCTCATCGAGGTAGATCGAGACCTTGGTCAGATCAGTGCTGCTTCCGGGGGTGCTGGACGGAGGAGTCCCCGCTGGGGGTGACTTAGTTGCCGGTGCCGTCGCAGTGGTCTCTAGCGGCTGGCTGGGCATTTCCACTGGGGTCTGTCGCGGTCCGTGGCGTGGCGGCGGTACCGCTCGCCGTGAGGCTTTGCTGCGCATTGCGGTCAGTGAGTCCAGCCCGTCAGCCATGGACGTATCCCTTCACGAAGGTGCTCAGATCGGTTAGTGCGGATGCCACTTTCTGTAGCGATTTCGCCGGTGGGGTCTCGGCAGTGATCGCTATGCGTTTCTTGCGTGTTCCGACATGCAGCGCTGAGGGAATCGGCGGGGCCACTTGCACAGGTGTGCCTTCGATGATCGACCGCAGACGACTAATCTCAGCCGCCGGCGGGGTCGTCGGCACGAAGTTTGGTACCACTACGAGGGGATAGTCGGGGATCTCGTTGACCAGCTCGGCGGTGGCATCAAGTTCGGCGGTCCGTAGCGCGGTAGGAGTCAAGACGATATTGGCCACGGCCAGAGCGCCGTGAGCCGCTGGGCTGGCTCCTGGGTGAGTGTCGACCACGATCCAGTCGGTACCCCATTCGTGAGCCCATTTGGTTAAGGCATCGGCCATGGTGGTGGCGTCGGGCTGCTGATCGTAGAGATCGGGGTGCCCTGGAACCAGGTTGGGCTTCTTAAAGCCACGCATCGGGCGAGGGGAGGCCGCTCCCGGTTCTAGCGCGTCCAGAAGCCGGGACCGCGGATGATCCTGGGGCCGATATCCCCATTTAGTGGTTACTCCCCCGCCGTCGTGCTCAAGGTCAACGAGCACAGCGCCTAGCAGGTAGGCGAGTTCATAGGCCAGGAACGATTTACCGACGCCACCCTTACGTGAATGGCAGACGGCGACTTTGGCGGGCATCAACGCAATATAGCGCTGTAACGCTAGAGCGCTATGGAGCTACAGCATTACAGCGGTCAACTGTTATAAAGGCGTTTTCCAACGTTAGCCGAGGAGGGGCCTCTCGGGGTGCTGGTCACACGCCCACCTACGCGGCCCCCAAAGGATCGACATAGCCACGATACAGCGCTATAACGCTATGCCGCTGGTTTCCTAACGTCCCGCGATACCTAGCTAGGTTTATATTCGTGCGCCTCGCCGCGTTCCCACGCGGCGAGTTCGGATTCTGATAGCGGTTTGTCGAAGTCATCGGGTACGACCAGGGCCGGTAATTGGCCAAGGCGCCGTGGCGTCATCTTCGCGGCGGGTTTGCCGTGGCCGTGGTGGGTGTCGTCTGACATGGGCGTGCTCCAGTAAACGTAGCCTCGCGGGGGTCCATGGAACCTCTTGGTTGCGGTCCCCGTCCCAGTCCCCGAACTAACCTAACGCCGACTCGCGATGCCCGCCACGTCCCGATAACGAAGGTTTTCTGGACGAATATTCGGGATGTATACACGGCTTCAACGTGGGGCGTCGGCGGTGGACTGCGCTAGTTCCAGGGTTGATCCTGGTTCGCTGATCAGCGCAATAGCCGTGCGGAGTGCGCGCAGGGCGCGAACGTCGTCTTCGTTGTAGGCGGTGAGTGTCTCCCACGCCGTCGTGTCACCTTGGCGGGCGGCATCGATCCAGGCGTAGGTATCGGCGCCGGTGGCTCCTTCGGTGCGCCAGTGTGCGCCGGCTGCGGGGGCGAGCTGTTTGAGGCTGTATCCGGCCGGGCCGTAGAAGTTGGGTCGAATAATGTCATCGAGGACGTCGGTACCGAGGTCGAGGATGTGCTGCACGTCGGGGCCGAAGATGCGGTGCAGTTGCCGGCGCTCCGTCGGGCTGTAGTGGAACCAACGTGCGGTGTGACCCTCTCCGGTCGTGAGTTGGTCGGTGAGCCAGTCCAGGAATTGGGCGGCAAGGGCGTATTCGTCGAGGTTGGCGTCGGAGGATCCGAAGGCACGGTAGGTCGGCTCGGTAGTGGGTGTGGCAAGCAAAGCTCCCCAGAGATATACCCGTCCTGCACTGTCGAATTCGCAGTCGATGTCGATCTCGGTGTCGGCGTCGGCGTCGGGGTTCGTGGCGACAGTGCGGATGAGCCGTGTCGTAGTTGGTGCGGGGAGAGCGAGATCCACGGCAGTGGGGGGAGCGGGGTCATCATCGACACCAAGTAAGGCAGAGACCAGGCTGTCGAGTCGTTGCCCGGCGGGGCTTGTTATGAGGTGCTTGCGGATATCGCGGCGCACGGTCACAAAGTTGGTTGATCGGAAGCTCATCTGGGCGATCTCCGTGGCGAGATCGTTTGATAGTTGCGAGATCTCGGTGTGCACGGGGTCGGCGGAGTCGTAGGTGGGGATAGGCAGTCTCCACACGGCTTTGTCGATGTGGCGTTCGTCCTTGCCATAGGACATCAAGGGTCGGACGAGTTCAGTGAGGCTAGGAGTGTTGAGTATTCCGACCAGATAGTGGCCCTCGCTGGCGGTGCTGACCGCAGCCCAGTAGAGGGCGTGCTCGATAACAGTTGCGCTTTCGGTGACCAGGGCCGCGGACACGTGCATCCCGGATGCGGCATAGGCCACCCGAATGGGTGGCACGGGCAGTTGCTGGGTGAGCTTGCGCATGTGGTCGATCTGTTCGGCGAGAGTCATTTTCGAATCACCGTGGGTGGTCCAGACGGCTTCCGCTGTCCTGGTCCAGGCCGCCAGACCGGGGTATCCATCGATTTTGGGGTGTTCGCCATCCAGGATGTCACCGGTACGGGTCAGGGGGATGACGAACTTCTCAGGGGAACGCACATGAAATGGCACAATCTGCTCGCCGAGAAGCGTGGGCCACACAAACTCGGATTCGACGATCCCGGTCAGTGAGGGCAGGCCCTTCCATGGTTTCTTCTCGCTGGCTGATCTTTTTGATTGCACTGCGATTCGACCGGCAGGTACCCCCAGCCCCGTCGTGGGTGCCGCTTCGACACGGAACATGAGCCGCGGAACCAGGTTGGCCCCTTGGCTGAACCGGATAGCGTAGGGGGAGCGTTCGTCGTCCTCGGATCCGACGCTGAGCTGGTCGACGTGTTGGCGCAGTTGTGCGGCGGTGTCGACGTGGGCATGTCGATGTGGGGCGCGTCCAGTCCAGATCAGAGCGTCCGTCGGCATGGGCTGGGCTGTCTTGGCGCGGGTGCCGAAAACGACGGCGGAGCTGCGCGGGAACAGGTGGGGTCGGATCCGGCGCAGATCCCAGCTTGGAGTAAACGTGACGTTGGCGCCGTCAAACTGGCCGCGGCGAAATCCGGCCCAATATTCGCGGTCCACAACGGAGTTGGGTACAACAAACGCGAGCCGTCCACCGGTTTTGAGGTACCGCTCGACGGCCCGGGCGATGAACAGTCCAGCGAGATCTTGGTGGGTGGCGGTGGTTTCGTTGTGCCAGAAGCCGCGATCGGTTGCGAGGGATTTGAATCGTTGTTGCATGGCCGGTGTCATGTACCGGTAGGACAGCCATGGTGGGTTGCCCACGAGGACCTCGACGCGGTTTTCGTCGCGGCCAAGCCATGCGGGTCTGGCCACGTTGCGGATGTAGTAGCTCCAGATGTGGTCGCGTCCGGCCTCGTGGAGTTCTTTGAGCCGTACGAAGTTGGCGTTGAGGTCGGGCAGGTCGGCCGGGTTGAGGGCGAGGCGGCGCACGGTGCCTTCGCTGAGGCGGTTGATCTTTTTGCCGGCGGCCCGCCCGGATTCGTCGACCAGTGCCTGCACCAGGTCGTCGAAGCTGGCGCTGTTGGCCAGTAGGTGGTCGGCGAAGCGCAGTTCGCCGGAGAGCAATTGGTCGCCGGTGTCGGTGGGGATCACCAGGTAGTCGACGGTGAGTAGATCGTCGCGCTGGTCCCAGCCCAGGGAGTCTCCGAGATAGACGGGCACCGACAGGCTGCCTCGTTCGGGTGCGTTGAGTCGCTCGCGGCCCAACGCCAGCAGGTAGGTAACACGAGCCAGCGCGACAGCCACCGGGTGCAAATCAATCCCGATGACCTGTGAGGACACTTGCGACATCGCATCGGACAGACTGACCTCGGAGGCGTCGGCGGCGGCCAGGAAACGTCTCACTGCGTAGAACAGGAAGGTTCCGGATCCACAGCTAGGGTCGAGTACCCGCTGATTCAGCGGGTCAGTAACTACTTGGGAGACAATGCGGTTGGCTAGCCAGTCGGGGGTGTAGTACTCCCCGAGTGCCTTTCGGGTCTCCGCGGAGATGACCGATTCATAGAGCACTTTGAGTACGTCGTGTTCCACTGCTGACCAGTCGAAGCGGGACAGTCTGCGAGCGAGGGCCGCGATGTAGCCGTCGCCGCCGGGAACCTCAAGCACCCAGTCGAAGAAGTCGCGATCGACCACACCGTGCAGGCCGGCGACGGCGAACTGATCACCGGAGAGCAGCGTCGCTGGCGCGAGGTCTTCTGCTCGCAGCCCCAGAACCAGGTGGGCGATGATCTCGGCAGAGTTGACCAGCAGCGTGTGCTCAAGGAACAACTCGTCGCTGGCGGTGAACTGGGTACCCAACGCTCCCCGGAGCAGCTTGACCCAGAGTTCGCGTTTCAACCGCACGGTCGGTAGATCTTTACCGTCGGCGTAAATCGCGGCCAAAGTTGAATAGTCCAGCGCGTGGGAGGAACTGGTAGCGCCAAGACGTTTGGCGATCTCGGTGGGAGTGGGGCGGATGGCGCGCCGGGTGGCCAGTACGCCTTCTAGCCAGCGCAGCAGTTCTTCCGCTGCGGCGTCACCAGCGCCGGTGGTGATCTGGGTGGCTTCTCTCAGATCACCGTCGACTTCGTGATAGGCGATCCACAAGCGGCCGTCGGTGAGGACGCCGACGTAGCGTTGTCCCATCTCGATCGTTCTGGTCGTCACGTAGCCGGTCAGCTGTTCGCGCGCTGCGGTTATCGCTGCCGGTGCGGTCAGGGTCCGTTTGACCTCGATAACGGTGCATCCCACTTCGATGTCGATGCGGCGGCCGTGCCCGGCGGGGGTTTCTAGATCAACGTCCAGGTCCTGTTCGGCCAGACCGAGCGAGGGATCCAGGAGCAGGATCCGGACATCAGACTGGATGGTGGCTTCACTGCGGACGGCACCGGCCTTATTCAGAAGGCGGTCCATCAACGCGGCGCGGGGACCACCTACCACCGTCGGCATAGTCAGCAACGCTACAAGGTGCACTGTTGGATGAGCTGAAGCCGCGCGGCGGGCGTACCAGCGGGCCGAGCGGAGCCGAAGAAGCTGCCAGGCGTTGTTCTGGCGCCACTCTAGGGCCGCGACAATACCTCGGATTGACTGGAGAGGTGCCCCTCCAGTTAGGGCATATCAACGCGTGATTTCGTACGTCTAGGTCGAAGCGCCACCTATCGGATTGCGCCTGGTCGCCAGTCTGACGACCGCTGCCTCGCCTACGTCAGAGTCGGATCGAGGTCGCCGTTTCGCAGATCCTTGCTCAAGTTTAAGAACTTGCGCTGACTCCGTACCGTCATCATCGGGTGGCGACCACCGCGTCCACCTTTGTAAGTAGGACAGGCCAATACCGGAGGACTTTGACGCGAATTGCATGGCGTCGGGTGAGTCGGCCGCAGCGTGTTTGATGGCTCGCTGAAGCCATATAGCTTCCTCGCCGCCGACACGGATTGGTTCAGATTTGTTCCACCCACGGGCGGAAATCTGCTTGTAGAGGCTGCGGGCTTGGTCGCTACCAATGACACCAAGGCCTTGAAATCGCATGACAAGAGCCTTGATAGAGATGCCCCACCGTTCTTTGAGTATGGCGAGCGTTCGGAGCGTCACGCGGCTGCCTTCACCGCGAAGGTCTTGCAACAGTGCATCACCGGGTCCGAGAAATGCTCCAGCGAAGTGGTGCGCTTGCTTCTCGACACGACTCGCGTCGTGCGCCGATTCTGGCGGTCCAAGGCCAGCGTGCAGACCTAAATGCCCAAGTTCGTGCGCTACAGTGAATCGCTGCCGGTCGCCGGGGACACCAGTTTCGGAGTGCTCAGTCGCCGCCAGACTGACACAGATGACTGGAACAAGGTTGGCCCGAACGGACAGTCCGAGATGCTTACCTAGTTCATTGCGCATAGGAAGTACAAGACACCCGAGCCGCTCAGCGGCCCTGATCGAATTGCCAACTACATCAGCGTCTCCCAGCTGAGCGGCCGCACGTACGTCAAGGGCAAACTGCTCGATCGCATCGTCGTCCGACAAATCGCCATCGAAAATCGGGATGCTGTCGGGGATGCGTCGAAGTCCAAGAACCTCAGAGACCTCGATCGCCGTTGTGCAGTCGGCGGTTTGCTGATCAACCGTTTTTTTTGACGCGTCAGCGTATGCCCGCAGCCAAGGCCGCGTGGTCGGACCCACACGCTCCCGCGCAACGAGAAATGCTGGTGTACAGTCCAATACGCTTGCCATCTGCTCAATAAGGTCATCTGGAACCAGCATCCGACCGTTTTCAATCTTGGATATAGACCCATTCGCGACACCGAGCCGTTCCGCAAATTCAACCTGACCGATCCCAGTCACCAGACGCAGTCTGCGAACCCGTTCCCCTAAGTCGCGTTGCAGCAGCAACGTCCAAACCCCCTTCCAGACTGCGCTTTACAAGCTGTCATGCCGTGTCGGCATCGTCAGCCGAGCTTGAATCGTCGTCGAAGCCTTCCAGCCCCTCGCTGGCGGGTTTGAATCCGCCACCTCCAGGATGGATGCTCGTCCCAAGCAGCGGGATCGGTGATCCCAGTTCGAGGTGGCCAGGGTTGCCTTCAACAAACTTGAGGATGCGCGCAATAAACACCTCGTCGAGTTGCACGGAACCGGAGGCTATCCAGCTAAACACCCAAGCCTCAACTGGATAAAGGGAGTCGTCATCCTCAACACTCAGTGGCGCATCCGAACTAGCCATCATCTGAATTTGGCCGCTCGAATCACGCGTCGCGCTCTTGCATCGGAAGTGGCGGTCGGCCTCGCCATCGAACACTTGCAGTTCGCGTCCACTGCCGTTCACGGCCCTGAAGGAGATCCCTGTCCGCGATGCTGCTTCAGCAATACCTTCCATGATGAGATCACGCATCAACCATGACCTTGATTGTCCACTCCCGAAGGCCTCGTCCGTTTCGAGAGCGAGATCGACTCGGTAGCCGCGCTCGGCCACTACCTCTTGTAGGTCATCTGCGACCTGGGCCAGTTGGGCTAGGAGCACTTCCGACGGATGTGACATAATCTGTGAGATTATTCCTTGAAATGTCACATGTCAACGTGGAGATCTTTCCGGCGCGTCTGCGATCAGAGACTGAGGTACCGATACGCAGTCGCCCGCCCAATCCCGAATGCAACGGCCAATTCGTGCACAGGTTCACCGGTAGCGGCAAGGCGCCGAAGCTGTTCTTGCCGATCAAGACTGAGTTTCGGGGGCTTTGTGGCCGGCAGTCGCCGGGAACGACGGGAGTCGCGAGAGGACGCGCGGCGCTCGCGCCCTAGTTCAAGCTCCAGCTCGGCGAGGGTGGCCATGATCGCTGCGATGGCGCGACCGGTCGGGGTGGCAGTATCGATCCCTTCTCGGAGGGCGCGCAACACAATTCCACGCTCGCCAAGTTCCGCGATCGTGCGAGTAACCTCCGCCACGGAGCGCCCCAGGCGGTCAATGGCGGTGACCATGACGGTGTCGCTGGCACGGGCGTAGTCGAGCATGGCCTCCAGTCCTGGCCGGGCTGTCTTGGCCGATCCCGAGAGCTTGTCAGTAAACACCCGGCTCGCCTCGACGCCGGCTCCAGTGAGCGTGACGAGTTGAGCATCGAGGTCTTGGCCGACGGTGCTCACTCGTGCATAGCCCAGGATCGCTGTCACACAGATAACTGTCCCACTACCCACCGACAGCGAGGATTTGAGACACGCCGTGTGAGACAAGAAACGAGACACCGCGACCTGCGTGGATGCGGTAGCGGAGTGGGGCCGCGGGGCCTGTCTCGTTTCTTTAGATCTGAGACAAACGCTGACGACGCAAGCTCATGATTTGAATGGAACTCACACTCGGAGAAGGCCGAGCCCAAAGTTTCCGGGGATGTTGTGCGGGCCCGCGCTCTGCCTGCCCGGCAGGGGGCTTTGCGCGGAGGTGGTCTGTCATACATGACGCGGCGATCCTGCCCGGTCTACCGGTGGATCCGCCGAAGCATGTTGGCTAAGAGGATTACAGCGTCTGCAGCAATGCCAGCCTCGAGCCTAGACACAGTGGCCCGGCGGTGCTTAACCGCTTGGGCCAGTTCAATGGTCGCTCGCGCAAGCTTGCGCAGTTCTGCATTCTCCGCTCCCGCGAGCTCGACCTCGACGTAGCGTTCGAGTCTGACTTTCGTACTCGCGACGGGCGGCTCAGGGTCGTCGCCGCGCTGGTGCTTCGAATGGTCGTAAACGGTGGCCGACAGCGCTTCCAGGATGGCCACGCAGTCATTTCCCGCGTTGGAGTAGTCCTGCTGCGTTGAAGCCGATTCGAAGTGGCGGCGCAGCTCAGAGATTTCCTCGTCGACGCGAGGCCAGCCGGTGACTTTGCGGGGTGAGATGGCAGCGGCGAGGGTGGATGTTATTGAGCCTGCTTCGCGCTCATCGAGCAGTTTTTGAAGCGGCTCGAAGTACTTGTCCAGGATGTCACGCCGGGCCTGCCAACCGCCGGACCCGCTTGCGCCCTCGGAGCGCCAGTGTTTGTAGAAGGTGTTGAAGTCTCTGAAGGGTGGATCGAACGTAGTGATGCGTAAACGGGTCAACACGGCCTTGAGAGCCCGAACTACCAACACCGACTCGTCTTGGGTGATATCGGCACCTCCGGTGCCATAGCCCTCGAACTCTTCATGAGCGAAGCGGGCCAGGGCCACCCCCACTTCGATGTCGGTGCGGTCTGCAACCGGACCCCGCGTGAGGGATTTGAGCAGTTGCTCATTAAGGACCCGGTCAGTGCGCTCATCGCCACCCCACGGGTCAGGGCCAGGCACCGTGCGCTCCGTCCAGAAATCCCACGACTTCATGTCCGTTAGGGTATTCGCGCTAGACAGCCGATTTCGGCGGCGCGCGATGTTATCGAGAGCGACTGCAACGCTGGCCCTGCGGCCGGCTGCTGGAGTCTCGGTGCCCCGGTTCCCGGAGAGGGCCTACTCGACGACCAGCGGAGGCTAACGCCTCCGGGGAATCACGATTTGGGATCGCTGCAGCGTGGACCCATCGGGCAGATCGGCGCGGAGCCCGAGGACCTCGAACTGATCGGGATTCGCGTTGACTATGGCGATCTGCATGTTCATCGCGCCGGGGAGAAGCTCAGCGAGTGCCTGTTGCAGCGCTTCTGCTGTCTCGATACCCAGCTGAACTGGGTTGGCGTTGCCCACCGTCAGCTGCCTCGGTGCTTCTCAACGAGCTTGCGGACCTCGGCGTCGTTGGGCGTGATTCCCATGCCCTTCATCTGCTTCTTGACCTCGTCGATGGCGTCCGACTCAGTGCCGCCCGAGGGGATCTGGATGCCTGACGAGAATTGCTTCTCGTCGAGGTCACGTTGCAGCTTGGCCATGCCGGCCTTGTTGGGGACGAACTTCCCGGAACTACTCATCCGATGTCTCCTTGCTTAAGTCCCGGCACGGCCAGTCCGCAGTCGGTCTCCGAACTAAGTCCAACATGCTCCACCGACAAGCTCCTCTGCCGTGCTGACCTGTTCCCTGTGTCAGATAATCGAGAACAGGTCACCGTCACGACCAAATACCTGAGGCAGAGACGGGGCTGTCAGCTTAACGGTGGATTCACCGTTTCTCGGACAGTCCCGTTAGTGATGGACTTGGACCAGGAGTTGGTAGTCCGGCGGTTGGTGGAGGCGCAGGAAGGTGAGGCGGTGGCGGCCATCGCCTAGACCGCCGTTTCCAATCGTCGCGGGTGACCAAATCCACCACAGTCGGTCGGGGGTGTGTGGTGGTGAAACGCGCCGGAGCCAATCGAACCAGTCGGTGGTGTCGGCCAGCCGACGCCCAAACAGAGGTGCAGTGCGAACGAGTTCGGTTGATCGAGTGATGTCCTCGACAAGGCCGTCTGCCCACGGTTCGTTTGCGAGTTCCTCGTCAACGGCCTTGCGGTACTGGGGGTTCGACTCGAATGCGCGCCGGTTAGCTTCGGGGTCGTGGTAGGAGTCGCCCATTATCTGCTTCATCCGGCGCTCTAGCTGCTTGTACTCAAGCTTTCCTAATCCGTGAGGCCAGGGCAGATCACCGAGCCGCCGAATTTCGAACGAAGTGAACTGCACTGAAGCAACTATTTCAGACGGGAGCTGTACAACGCGAGTCTGTTTCAATCATCTGTAGGCAGATCGTGAACACAGCTACTGACAAATAGCGTGCCGTGGGGCGATGAGAGCGTGATTCTGTCGGTCGGTTCCCGGAAGGCGCTGCCGGATCTCCGCGTCGCCATCCCCGGACCACCCGTTCTTAGCGGCTGCGGCCTTGGTCGCGGCTGACGGTTTTGAGTGTGATCCCGCGTATTTGGGTGTGTGTGTCGTGGGCTCGGCGGTGGTTGGTGAGCAGTTGGTCGTAGCGGGTGAGTGCTGCGGTGATGTCGGGGGTGTGGTGTGCGGGGGACAGGCCGCGGGCTTGGGTGAGCGCGGTGTGTCGGTCAGGGGATTGCGCGGTGATCGGTGTGTGGGCGCGCTGGCGTGGTGTTGTGCTGGTGAGGGTTTGGGACCAGGGGAGGTCTTTGTGCAGGGCGGCCAGCATGGTTGCTGAGGCTGTGGGGGGCCGGGAGTCGGTGTCGAGCAGGATGATTCGCGATTCGGTGGCTGCTGCGTCTTCGGCGAGGTTGGCCAGTTTGTCGGAGTGCAGGTGCTCGGCGTGGTCGATGACGATCAGGGTTCCGGGGGCGGTGGTTTCGGGGGTGATGTGCAGCTGGTTTACCTCGGTCACGTCGGCCGCCAGGGCGCTGTGATCGTCGGTGTCGGGCGTTGTGGTGCTGGCCCAGATGATTTGGCGGCCTGCGTCGGCGGCCGTGTGGGCGAGTATCTGCATCTGTTCGTGCAGCACCGGCCGGTCGGGGGCGTAGGCGGGGGTGACGGCGAAGGCGGTGGCGGCCAATGCGGACAGGGCGTCGCATTGCGGCGGGTCCAGGGCGTCTAGAGCGGGGTCGGGAATGTTGAGTACGGAGGTGAAGCTGGGGTGCCCGGCAGCGTCGAGGATGCGCAGCTCGGTGTGCATTGTGGGTAGCTGGGCGGTGATGTGGTCGGCGGTGCGCAATTGTGCGGTCGCGAACGCTTCGGCCGCAGCGGTTTCGGCTGCCGATAGGCGGGCGTGCAGCGCTTTGAGTTCGGCGCGGTGTTCGCGCAGGAGAGCGTCATCGGCGGCGGCGGCCTGAGCCAGCAGCGCATCCACCTCGGCGTGGGTGGTGATCTGGTCGGTACCGGCAGCCTGTTCGCGGTCGGCGATGGCTTTCTGCAGGGCGGGATAGAACTGCTCGGCGGGGCTTTGGGTGGGCCGCACGTTGGTCTGCAGCCAGGCCAGGTGTTGGGCGGCTGAGGCCACATCGAGCGGATCAGCGTCGGGCTGTGCCTGCAGGGCGTGCAGCTGGGTTTGGGCGTGCGCGATGAGAGCTTCGGCGGTGGCGTAGAGGGTTTCGGCGTCGTTCCACTGGTCGATGACGGCTTCGACGGCGGCCAGGTAGGGGCGGTCGGCCTCAGCGCGGTCACGCAACTGCGCCAGGGCCTCGGCGTCGAGGTGCTCACATGCGGGGCCGCGACGGCGGGCCACCGCAGACTCCAGGGCGGCCAGCTCGGTGCGGGCGCCCTGGTACTGCTCGCGCAGGGCCTGGGCTTCGGCGCTGGCCGCAGCCAGGATGGTGTCGGGTTCGGCCAGTGCGCTGTGGGCGGCGGTTTCGGCGATCGCCGGTGAGAGTGTGCCGCTCAATCGCCACCACAGCGCGGCCGCGGGTAGTTCGTCGGGCAGCGGGTGCGAACCGGCGGCGGTGGTCACCAGCTGATCGACATCGACGCCGGTGCGGGCGGCTTGGGCGAGATGGGTGGCTAGTTGTGGCCAGAACGGGTCACGCCGTATGTGGGGGTCGATGCTATCGACAAGCCGGTCATATCGGCGGGTCTGCGTTTGATCACCGATGACTCCAACGGCTCGGTTCTCCAGCTGGCTTTGGGATGCACGCAAACGTGCGGGGTATTGGGTGGCGCCAGCGATGCGGGTGTCGGGTTCTTCGACGCCGGTCGCGGCACGGTAGACCGCCAGATCGGCAGCCAGCGCGGGGTCGGTGTCCACGATCGGGCGCGCCCAGCGCGGCGCGCTGGCGGTGTTCCACTCGGCGCTGGCGGCACGAACCTCACGTTCGAGAGTGCCAATCAATTCGGCCCGGCGCGCTAGGTAGGTGCCCCATTTGTCGTCGTTGCGCAGCCGGGAGGGGATCGCGGGCAGCCAGGGCAGCGGCCCGCTTCCTCCTGAGTGTGTGCCGGTGGGGTCTAGGCGCCAGTCGATGACCGCTGCGGGGTCGGCGGCGTTGTCGAAACCGCCGGCATTGATGGTGGCGGCAAGTTTTTTGATCGGGTGGTAGCCGTGGGCTGCGATCAGGCACAAGTGTTGGCGCAGAACCGGCCAGGCTGTGGCGTCAGTCAGGCCGGGCAAGAGCTTGTCTGCTTCACGGTCAAGTGCGCGGTGTTCGGCGGGGGTGAGTAACTGTTCGGCGCCCGATCCGACAGCGTGGCTGTATGTGGCAGCGGCAAAGGCCAGCCGCAGCGCCGGGTCAGCGGACTCACGTGCCACGGTCGTGGCCGAAACTTGGGCGCCCTGCCGGGCCAGTGCGCGGGTCAGGACATCCACGGCGGTGTCGGGGTGAGTTGCTTTAGGCGCCAGCACGCGGTGGGGATCGTGTTCGGCAGTGGAGAAGTAGATGTGGTTCTCGTAGCGGCCTCGACTCAGAGCGGTGTAAACCTGCTCGCGGGTGAGCGAATCAGAGCCCACGGTGTGGCAGCGGTAGCCGGCGGTGGCGCCCTGGGCGGCGTCGATTGTGGTCGCGTATCCCAGACTTACGTGGGTTCTGACGTAGTCGGCGGGAATGTGTAGGTGAGTTTTGGAGTCCAAATGGCACACCGTCATCGACCCGTCGGGGTCCACCGCACCGACTTCCCAGCGGTAGCCGTTACGCACGAAATCGTTGGGGCCGAACCCAAGATGGCGCGCATTTTTCTTGGTGAACACGACATCACCGACGCTGGCGCGCGAGCCACCAGCGATCTGAACCTCGTCGCTGGGGGCGGCGTCACCCAGGGCGTGCAGGCGTGCCAGTCGGGCACGTTGGTTGAGTTCATCGACCACCTCATGGGTGGGGGCCAGTAGCAAGGAATGCTCGCCGGCGTCGATGTCCTGGCTCCAGGCGGCGAAAGCCATGTCGATCGCGGCGACCTCGGCGCCGACATGAACACGCTGGTTGTCCAGATAGTGCGCGATGCCCGCGGGGTCGCCTTCGCGCAATGCAAGCCCGGCTTGAGCCTCGGCGGGGGAGACAAACCGCATGACTTGAGACAAGGTGATCGCGCCGCTGTTGTGGGCCAGGTCGCGCAGCACGCCCCCTGCCGAGATGGACGACAGCTGCCTGTCGTCGCCAATAAGGCGCACGCTGGCCCCGCGAGCCAGTGCGATCGCGATCACCGAATCCAGTGCCAGCGTTCCGGCTTTGCCCGCTTCGTCCACGATCAGCAGGGTCGATTCGTCAATGGCGTCGAACCATTGACGGGCCGGATCAGCGGCGCCCGCGCCGGGGTTGTTGTGCAGCCAAGTGAACTTATCGACGGTGTCGGCAACCTCGACCTCGATCTCTGCGCGCAATAGCTGGGCGGCGTTCGCGCTGGGCGACAGACCGATCACGGTGCCCCCAGAGCCTTCCCAAGCGCGCGAAAGTGCGGCCATCGCGGTCGTTTTGCCCGACCCCGCCGGGGCCAGTGCGAGCATCACCCGCTGGCCGCTACTGGCCATGCGGCGCACCAGCTCGGCTTGCCCGGCGTTGAGTTCGCGGCGGTTGGCGGCTTGTTCAACCAGTGCCAGATCAACCTCTGCGGGGTTGACTGTGCGGCCGTCAACTTGTTCGGCGGCGGCCAGGATGCGGGCTTCTGCGGCGACGAGTTCGGTACTGGTGTAGCTCGCGGTACTGGCTTGCCGGAAGACGCTGGAGCCATCACGGCGACGCAGCACGGCAGGCTCTCCGAGATCGCCATCGGCGGTTCTGGCGTGGGCGATGCTGTGCGGTTCGCTCAAGGCGACCTCGGTGATCCGCTCGGCCAGCCCCTCGACTGCGGCGTGCCCGGTAGCGCGGATACGGCGCTGGGCTTCTGCGGCAACATTGGTGCGCCTCCAGGTGGCCCGGCTCGCGGAGACGGTGGAGATCACCGCAGCGGCTTGAGCATCCACCCATTCCTCGGTTACTTCGGCGCTGCGCGGCGCCCGCTGGGACAGGCAACCGGCCATCATCGCGTTGACTTTTTGTTCGCTGCCCAGGCAGGCCACCGCCTCAGAGCGCCACTGCTGGCGCTGCTCGGCTTGTGAGCGGGGCTCGTGTTTGGCCGCACGTGTGGCCAAATTGGCCTGTTGAAACAGGGCGATAGATTCAGCGTTGGTGGGTTCGCGGCCGTGCTCAGTTTGGAACTTCTTGGCCAGCAACGCATGTTCGGCGTTGATGGCTGCACGCCGCGAGGACCACAACGCGATTAGTTCCGGGGACACCCCGGAGACCTCGCGAACCTCACGTTTGCCCGGTGCGGCGCCGCCACGCTCAGTGAAAACCAGCCCCAATTCCTGGCCCAGATAGGCCTCCAAGCGAGTGTTATACAACTCAGAAGCGGTCACGTTCGCCGCATACAGCGGGCGACCATCGAGGGCATACCAGCGCCACACCCCGTCGGCACCACGGGCGCGAACCTTGTTCGACACCGCGACATGGGTGTGCAGACCGGGGTCTGAGGCGCGGGTATCGCGGTGGGTGAATGCGGTGTAAATGAAACCTTCGGTGTCGACCTGGGCCACACCTTGGGCTCCTACGCGGGTGTAGGCCGCGCTGTCTTGAAGCATTTCCAGGGCGTCGTTGAGCGCCCGTTGATGGCAGTCCTCAATGCGCTCCGCGATCGGCATTGGGGCCAACGCATGCAACGCCGCAACACTTTTGACCGGGGTGAACGTCAAGTCATAGCCGGCCACCGATGTGGTCAACTCGCGGGTGCCACGAGCGACGAAGCCTGTCAGTTCGCGCTCATCTGCCGGGGCGCGGCCGTGTTCTTCTTCAAACATTGCCAGGGAAATCCGGGTCCGCATCTGGGCGCGAACCGACTCCTCAATGGGAGCGTCCCAGTGCTCACCACGTTCGGCGTTGTAGTCGCGGTACGCCTCAGCAAGCCGCTGCCGCAACGGGGTTTCCCCGACATTGACCTGAAACTGCTTGCCTAGTTTCGTGGCTTTCAGCGCGTCATTCTTCGATGTTTGAGCCATCAGCGAGGGGGCCAATGCCTTGGCGTTGGGATGCACACCAAGTCCGAACAACGCGAGCATTTGGTCCTCGGTGACCTCCGATCCCGGCTCCACTCTCCATAGCGGGGCACTCAGGTCGGTGGCCACGAAACGGTCCTCCCCGGCTGCCAATCCGGCCAACCCGCGCCCACCCCAGCGGCCCGGTGTCTCTCCTTTAGACGAGTAGTAGTCGCCCAACGAGTCGCGCCCGTGCGTGCGGTCCTGGGCGGCGACCTGCCGGATCAGGTACAGATACCCGGTCCCGGCGGTCAGCTTGTGCAAGCCCATCACGGATCGCACACTAAAACGATTGCACGACGTTTCCTAGCGAGCTTTTCGCCGGACGTTCGGGCGCCATCCCAAGACTGTGACCTCGGTGCATGAGGTGTGTTGGACAGGAACAGGCACATAGGTGGTGTGGAGAAAGAAACCAGGGCATACACGCAGGTAGACGGTAAATATCAGGATGACATGACAACACGGGGAAATGGGTGTGCAGCAATAGGACTGAAAGCAACGCCAGGGAAGAGGGGTGGATGTCGTAGTCAAGAAGGACAATGAACGCATGACTGATATGAGCGCCGCCGAGCATTGGCAGGCGTGACTGGACCGCTACGGCGACGACTACGCCACCGACGAAGAGCGCCGCGCGGCCTACCGGGACTTCAGGGCGAACCTGGCAGAAATGCGGGAGGTGTTCGGCTCGAACAGTGAGTTATGACCTAGATGAGTTGGAGGCCGCGGTCGTGGCCGTGCACGCGGCACAGCTGCCGATCCCGACGTGGTGGCCTGAGGAAGAACGTGCGGCGTTCATCGCCGAGCACGCCGGGTATGCGTTCGGGGTTCTGGTGACCGAGCTGAACGATGTTGTCGACCGGGTGATTGACCGGGCCGCGGAATCGGCCTCGGCGGGTGGGCGGTCGTTTAGTGCTGAGGAAATATCGGATCTCATTGCTATCGACCAGCAGGTGCTGCTGGATGAGGCCCGCTCAACGCTGAGCTACGACCTGAGCGGGGAGATCGTACGCACCAGCGGCGCGCTGTTGGTGGACTTGCTGCTGGCCCGATCGCGACACGCCATGGTGCGCGGTGGTCCTCTCGGCGGTGGCGGTGTTGGTCATGGTGGCTGTCGCGGGTGGCGGCGCGGCGGGCTGTTGTGAATCGGTTGCGCGGCGGCGAGCAGCCTTGGCGGCACGGAACAGTTCCCGCGCTGCGGCGCGGCCTTCGGGGGTGCTTATCGGTCGTTGCTGCGACGTTTCAGGGGGCGACGGTTCGTGACTTCGTTGAGGGGCCGCTGTCGTGTCCGGGCCGGCGGCGTAGCCGCCGTTTTTGGGCGGCCCCTCGGGCCGCCATTCGATCCGGCGCAACCGGCTGGCCAAAAACGCGCCCGGGCGTTCGATGTGATCGGGCCAGGACCAGCCACGAGCTTTCATGTCAGCATTCAGCGCATCGGCGATGGCCCGTGCTGACCACACCGCGGGGTCGATCCCAGCAGCGGTGATCGCATCGCAGATCGCCCCGATGTGTCCTCGGTGTAGCCCGTGAGAGCGTGCGACGAGCTGTGCGGCCAGCCGTTGGGTCTGCAGCGGTCGTGGCGTGGCCCGATAGGGCCGCCGTTGTTTTGAAGGACTCCCTCCGGCGCGCTCGCGCGCGCTTGGTGAGTACTTACCAACAGAAGGTAAAGAACAAACATCCGCCTTCGGCGGTAGGTCGGGATTGTGCACAACCGGTCGCGGTTCACGGCGCGAGATCAGGTGATACACCGAGGGCCGCCGGCCCCCGGTCGGGGTGCTCGGCGAGCCGTGTCCGCGTTGGGCCTCGACCGCCCATCCGGCGACCCTCAGCAGCCGCCAGGCCACCGTCACGGTGTCGAGGCTACAACCGACCCGATCAGCGATCCTGGCGCGGGTGACGGCCACATGGCGGCCCGTGCCGTGGTCGGCATGCTCGGTCATCACCGCCGCGATCGCCAGCAGCGTGGCCGCGGTGATCGACACCCGTGACGAAGCCTTGGCCCCGGTGAACGCCGAGGAGGACGCCCACTGTCCCAAAGCCGACAGCCAGCCGTCCCGGCTAGTCCACATCGACGTAGAAGGCGCACACACACCGACACGCTCAACCCAGCCGCGCAGCGCCGGGCGGCATTGCGCCGGGGCGATACGGGCGGAAAAATCACGATTCAGGCACGCAGTGCGCGGCGCAGCTAGACCGACACGCAGACATGACTTATCGTGAGACGAGTCGTCCAAGACACGTCCCTTTCAGGGGCAAC
>JAHZKD010000403.1 GCA_022600605.1 Actinomycetes bacterium | reverse complement strand
GCGTCAGTTCAGCACTCGGAGCATCTCCCAGGGAACGTGTTCCATCGCGTCGTAGTCCCAGCGAAAGCCCGCGGCCTCGTAGGTGGCGCCCACAGTGCCCGGAGCGGCATGGGTGTCGAGTTCGAAACTGGCGCTCAGCGGCGCGCCCCCTGAATCCATGACATATCCGCCGTAGCGCTGCATGGCCGTCGCCACCGCCAGCTCACCCGGCGTCAGGTCCAGCTCGCTCAGATCCAGCGCCGGGTCCAGCTGCAGTCGAGCGCCCTGGGGAATGCAGTCCGCACGCGTAGATTTTCCGTCGCTCACCAGCGCCGGCGGCCGGAAAGTGCCGCACGCATTGTTCGTCTGCAACGCCAATGCATGCGGGATATCGCCTGCGGCGATCTCCGAGAGCCGAATGACACCAGCCAGCCGGGACGCGCCCGAGCCCGTCCCCGCGCCTCCCCAACCGGAACCATCGAGGTCATTGACCCCACCCCAGCTCGCCGACCACTGATCCCCACTCCTGGCCGCCTGCCAGAGCTCGAAAACGAGGCCGCGGCGCTCATCAACGGTCACCAGCGCGTGATCTGAGCCGACATGGGGTGCCGCACCATCGGGAATCATCACCTCCCATCCGGCGAGCGGGCAGACGCCCCAGTCGGCCTGAGTGCAGTTCAGCGCATACGTGGGGTCGTCAGCGCTTGCTCTGTATATCGGGATGCCGAATTCCACCAAGTTGGAAGCCAAGGCAGGCCTTGGTTGCACGGCTGCGATCATCGCCGCGCTATTGGGATCGATCATCGGGTTCGGTGGAATGCGTTGGCGCCACGGGCTGTTCTCCGCGAAAGGGGTGGCGAACGTCCCAGCGTCCGACGGTTGGCGCGCCCCCAGGGCGGCCAGTGTTCCGATACACATGATTAAGATGCCAAGAAGCACAATGGTGGTCCGCCACACCCACTGAGGGGTGGGCACACGGAACTTGCCGGCAGTAGCCATCGGATCCCTCACGTCGGCGATATCGCCAAAGCCACCCCACCATCGTAGTCGGACAACACTTCAGACCACGCCGTGCTGCTCTCGCCCTCCAGTTCCTTCCCGACGCGAAGGCGCCTCAGCGGGCGCGGCCTATCTCCCCGCGCCCGCTGAGGCCATGCCGCGAAGATTAGTGATAGTCCGGGGAGTTCGTAGGCCGTCGCGGCGGTTCGGGTCCAAACGATCGCGACCGGTGTCGAGCGTGGTCTTCGACGATGTCATCTGGCTCGGACGATCTCCTCAGACTTATCCTCGAGAGCCCCGGGCGGCGTCGCTGTCGCATCAACACCCACCCCAGGCCGCCGTAGACCAACATGCCACCGACAGCTCCCGCGGCCCCGAACTGCACCTTGCTGGCACCGGAAACCGGACTGGCTTTCTCTGGCCATAGCACCTTGACCGAGTTTGGAGCCAAAATTGAGCTCACTTCCGGAGTGGCCGTGGTCAACACATCGCTCATCGCCGACTCGGCGGCAGCCGCGGAGTTCGCCTCCACCCAGACCGTCAGCAGCGTGGTTTCCGGCTGCGCGTACGCGAAGAGGGTTAGCTCGTTCTGCGGCACATTCGCGGCGCTGGCCGCCGAGGACAGCCAGCGCGTATCTTCGTAGATGATGGCCGCCGTCTGGCTGATCTGTCCGGGGGTGAGCACCTCCCAGAAACTAGAGGCTTCGGCCGACGAGACACCGGGGGGAGGAACCAGCACGACATTTGTCCCGGTGGCGTAGCGGGTTGAGTCTGGCGTCGCGAACACACCGGCTGCCGCACCGACGACTGCGCCGACGAACGCCAGTAAGAAGATGATCAGGCGGCGCTTGGTCATGGCCCTTCTCTCGCTGTCTTCGATGCGGTTCGGCCAAGTCGACTCCGGCACGAGCCCGGACATAGCTGTGTAGCAGTGTGCGACGCTAAGAATCGTAGTCGCACTAATGGCAGGATCCCGGCAACCGGCCGTAACCAGAAGCCCTGGTCTTGAGGTTCCACATCCCAGCCCTGCTTCCGGCGCATTGACCGATACGGTCCACCGGGCAATCTTCAGACGACGGCATATAACATGTCCCGGTGTCAGTCGCGCTGGTTAGTGCTGTCGATCCCTATCCGACAGACGCCGGCAAGAAGATCGTCCTTGCCGGTTTTCTCGAATATTTCGCCGAGCGTTACGGCCCGAACAAGGTGCACTACATCAAGGTGGGGTCGGCACCGCCGCACCAGGAATTCCCGGTGAATCTGCACATGGTTCCCGGCCCCAGCCGCGCAGCCGTGATCGGCGGCATCGCGACGAGAGTGACTACTGGCCGGTCCAGTCTGCAGGAGGCGTTCCTCGGATCGCGGCGGACGCGAATCGCGATTCGCCGGATCATCGACGAGATCGGTCCCCAGCTGCAGGTGTACGACACCGTCCGGATGGCGCAGTACGCGCCTGGCCACGTGGCCGAACAACAGATCTGCTACCTCGACGACCTGTTCTCCGAGCGCTACGACCGCATGTTGAAGGCCGCCAAACGTTACCCCGACGTTGACAGCAGTCCGTTGGGTAATTTCGCCGAACACGTCCCGCGATTACTCCGCCCCTTGGGTGCAAATAAGACGACCCAGACGGCATTGCTTCGCCTTGAACGCGCAATGGTGCGGCGCAGCGAGGACCGGGCGGCGCGCAATTTCCGCCGGTGTCTGCTGGTCAACGAGGACGAAGTCGGCCTGCTGACGCGGCGTTCCGGCGTGGCACCGGGCCGTATTCAATGCGTTCCACCCCTGCTCGCAACGACTCCCGCGGCTGATCGGCGCTATCGGGGCGCCCCCGAATTTGTCTTCCTCGGGGATCTAGGTCTCGCGCACAACGACGACGGATTGCGGTGGTTTCTGCGCGAGATTTGGCCGATCGTGCTCACCCGCCTGCCCGCTGCCCACCTCAGGGTGATCGGACCCAACGCGGGAACCGAAGCGCTGGCGCTGGCCGGGGAAGTTGCCGACAGCGTCTCGATGGACGGATACGTCCCCGACCTCGGCGAAGCGTTAGGTCAAGCAGCCGCACTGGTCAACCCGCTACGTTTCGGTTCAGGCATCAAACTCAAGGTGATCGAAGCGCTGAATCGTTCGCTGCCGACGGTTTCCACCCCGATCGGCGCGGAAGGAATCTCCGGCGGCCCCGGTGAAGGCGTCCTGGTCGGGAACGAACCTACTGAGGTCGCCGACCTGCTCTGTTCGCTGACCGATCCAGAACGCAACGCCGAATTCTCGGCCGAGGCCCGAAATCATTTCCTGGCGACCTATTCACGACAGGCCGTGTTCGATGCCTACGACCGCGCATTCGGCCCGCCCGCGACACAGTAACAGAGAACTTCATCAGGCCTCGCGCGCCCACGCCGGCTTGATGAACACCCCTTCTGCCTCCACAGTGACTCCCTCGGCGTCCTTGAGGCAACCCCGCGCGAAGGTCTTGACGTCGTCGGAGCGCTCGACAAACGCCTCGG
>JAHZKD010000042.1 GCA_022600605.1 Actinomycetes bacterium | reverse complement strand
GCGATACTGCCCACGGCCAGCACCAGCGGCGAGTACCAGGCCGGCGACACTATCGTCTGCACCTTCTGCCAACCGCGGGGGTCGGCTGGTGCGGCGCCATCGGGTGGCGGGTTCTGGGCGCAATCACCGCCTGAATTGCCTGCGGCGACGACGATGACCGCGCCCTTGATGTTGGCGGCGTAGTCGAGTGCGGCGCCGACGGGGTCCTCGTTGATCGGTCGAGTGACCCGGTAGCAGGCGGCTTCGCTGATGTTGATCACCTGGGCACCGAGGTTGGCTGCGTGCACGATGGCGCGGGCCAGGCTGCGCAGGGAGCCCGCGGTGCGGGTCGTGTTGGGGTCGTTGGGATCGTTCCGCGCGCCGACCGGCTGGAAGCTATCCGAGGTGTGCCGCAGCGACAGGATACGAGCATCCGGGGCCACCCCGATGAAGGCGTCGGTGGGGGTAGATCGGCCCGCGAGCACAGCTGCGGTGAGCGTGCCGTGCGCGTCGCAATCCGACATTCCGTTGCCGGCTTTCTCAACGAAATCGCCCCCGGGTTCGGCCGGCACCCGTGCCGAACCGTTCACTCCCGTGTCGATGACAGCCACCGTCACGCCGGCGCCGGTCGCGAACCTCTGAGCCTCGTCCAGCCGGAGGTAGTCGTTGGCCCAGGGCGGGTCGGCGAAACTCGAGTCCGGAAACGTCGTCGGTGTTGCACACATACGGCGCTGCTCCATCGGTTGATCGGGCCCCGTCTCGTCCGGCGGGATGGCTGCTGGGTCGATCACCGGCGGCGCGATCGCCCCGGCCGGGGGAGTAGCCGACAGCGCAAGTGCCAATGCCAGAACCAGGGCGCCTAACCGGCGCACCCGTGGCCACCCCCCGAAAGACCCCACCGCCCCACCGCGTCCCGGAATACTCTCAGCAAACTCACAGACCGGTGAATGGCGGGGTAAAAACCCAGCTCAAACGTATTCGCCGAATGCACGAAGCAATCTTAGCGGTGCGTGCAGGGAGGCCGCTTCACAGCTTTGCCCGAACTGGTCTCTCAGGCGTCCAGATTCTGCTCGACCAGCTCGGCCACGGCCTTCAGCACGCCCTCGTCCTCGGATGCGACGGTGACCTGCGCGCCGCATCCCGCGCCCAGAGTCATGATCATCAGTGCGGAGCCGGCGTCGACGGGTTCGCCACCATTGGCCGAGAGGGTGACCGGTACCCCCGCTTTGACGACGGCCTCGGCGATGATGGCCGCAGGGCGGGCGTGCAGTCCGAGGGACGAGCCGACGATGACGGTGTTGGTGGGCACGGAATCTCCTCGTTGTCGTTGGATACTGACGTTAGGTGCCACCCGCGCCAGTTCGGTGGCCGATGCCGAATTCCTGGTAATCCTGTTGACATGGCTGCACCTACCCCGCCCGAATCACCGTCGGCGATTCCGGGCACCTGGCTGCGGGGTGTCCCCGTCGTGCCCGGAGTTCGGTACGGACCGGTGATCCGGCCCGGAAAACTGCCTGAACTCGAACGAAGAAATATCGGGGAGGTCGCGGAACCCGACCGTCGCGCCGAGGTTGACCGCCTCACCGCGGCAGCCTCGGCAGTTGCCGTCCGGCTGCGGGGTCGGGCCGGGCACGCCACCGGTGCGGCGTCCGAGGTACTCGCTGCGACGGCCAACCTGGCCCAGGACCGCGCCTGGCTGGGCGCCGCGGAGCAGCGCATCAAGGGAGGCACGCCCACGGTGCGCGCGGTGGTCGAAGCGGTCGACCAGTTCGTTGACCGGTTCACCCAGCTCGGCGGGTCGATGGCCGAACGGGCCACGGACCTGCGGGATATCCGCAACCGGGTTGTCGCCGAACTCGACGGTCTGCCCGAACCGGGTGTCCCGCTGCCCGAACACCCCTCGATCCTGTGCGCCCAAGACTTGGCGCCCGCCGACATCGCCGGACTGGAGCCGACGCTCGTTGTGGCTCTGGCCACCACGTTCGGGGGCCCGACCAGCCACACCGCGATCCTTGCGCGCCAGCTGGGCATTCCGTGTGTTGTTGCCGTAGGTGGACTCGACGACGTCCCCTCCGGAGCGATGGTTCTCGTCGACGGAACCCGGGGCACCGTCATCGTCACCCCCGACGAGAGAGCCGCCCGCGACGCCGTGGCGGAGGCCGACCGCGCCGCGGCGCAGGCAGCGAACTGGTCCGGCCCGGGTGCGACTTCGGACGGCCATGCCGTCGCGGTCCTGGTCAACGTCCAGGACGGCGCTGCCGCCCGCTCGGCCCGGAGGACGCCGGCGGAGGGTGTCGGTTTGTTCCGCACCGAACTGTGTTTCCTCGACTCCGACACCGAACCGACGGTGGACGACCAGGCTGCGATCTATGCAGAGGTACTGGAGGCGTTCGCCGGCTGCAGGGTCGTCATCCGCACGCTCGACGCCGGGTCCGATAAACCGCTCAAGTTCGCCGGGCGTCCCGATGAGGCCAACCCCGCGCTCGGTGTCCGCGGTATCCGCATCGCCGAACGCAACCCCGGTCTGCTGACGCGTCAGCTGGAGGCGATCGCCGCTGCCGCGGAACGCACCCGCAGCCGGCCGTGGGTGATGGCGCCCATGATCGCTACCGCCGAAGAGGCTGAACGTTTCGGCGGTCAGGCGCGTTCCTATGGGCTTACCCCCGGGGTGATGATCGAGGTGCCCGCGGCGGCGCTGCTGGCCCAGCGGATCCTCGATCACGTCGACTTCCTCTCAATCGGGACCAATGACCTGGCCCAATACACGATGGCTGCGGATCGGAGGTCAGCCGACCTCGCGATCCTTAGTGACCCATGGCAGCCTGCCGTGCTGGCTTTGGTCGCAATGACCGCCTTTGCCGGCGCCGCGGTGGGCAAGCCGGTCGGGGTCTGTGGTGAAGCAGCCGCGGACCCGTTATTGGCCTGCGTGCTGACCGGTCTGGGGGTGACGTCGCTGTCCGCCGCCCCGGCTGCCGTGCCGAGGGTAGGTGCGACGCTGGCCAAGGTCACCCTCCAGCAGTGCCGCGAGGCGGCCGATTCCGTCTTGGTCACCGCCGGCACCGCAGAGGCTCGCGCGGCCGCGCGGGCTGTGCTGGGCTGATCCCTTTCCCGCGAGCAGACGCAAAAGTCCGCCACCGGGGCCATTTCAGGGTGACTTTGCGTCTGCT
>JAHZKD010000402.1 GCA_022600605.1 Actinomycetes bacterium | reverse complement strand
TCGGTGTGGATCGCGTCGAGCAGGCGCTGCGGCATCTGGAGCCGAACGCACGGCGAGGCAGAGAGCGCGACCCGCACGATCCTCTGCTGGCCGGTCAGCCGCCGCTGGATTCCGATGGCGCCGCGGCCCTGATGGAGTTCGCCGCCAGCCGCCCATTTCACCCGGAGCGGTTGCACGTCGCCATCGACAATCTGCAAGAGGGCGTCGTCCGAACTCGGGGGCGCGCTTTCGTCGCCAACCGGCTCGACGATGTCATGTGGATCGAATCCGCCGGCGGCGGTCTGCTGGTCGAACACGCCGGGACCTGGCTGGCCGCAATGAGTTCCAGCGAGTTTGCCTACGCCGATCCGCAACGTTGTGCGCTGGCTGCAACCCAATGGGACGAGCAGCTTGGTGACCGGCACACGTCGTTGACAATCCTGGTCTGCGGCGCCCGGCCGGCTGAGGTGTCCAGTGCCTTGCAGAGCGCACTACTGACCGATGAGGAGATGTCTCGCCCCGACGAATGGTCCAGCTACGTAGACCCTTTCGGCGACTGGCACAACGACCCATGCGGAGACAGTCCCGGTGTCGCGACCGAGATTGCCGCACCAACAAATAGCAAAGGAGACAAAGGATGAAACCAGGCATTCATCCCGACTACCACCCAGTAGTTTTTCAGGACACCAACACCGGGCAGGCATTCCTGACGCGGTCGACGCTTACCAGCTCCCGCACCATCGAGTGGGAGACACCTGGTGGGAAGCAAGCGTATCCACTGATTTTGGTGGAGGTGTCCTCAGGCTCGCACCCTTTCTGGACCGGAAAGCAACGTGTACTGGATTCGGCCGGACAGGTCGAAAAATTCCGCCGCCGTTACGGGGCATGCTAGCGCTGGTCCACGGCGACGGCACTGGGGCTTTGCTGACGTGGGCCGCGCAGCTGATATCCAGGACCAGACGTGCGAAATAGGCTATGCGCCTGGGTGATCTGAACACTGCGGGCAGATGCCAAAGATTTCGATGGTGTGGCTGACCTCGGAGAACTTGTGCTCATTAGCTACCTTGGTCGCCCAGGTTTCGACCTGCTTACCCTGCACCTCGACGGTCGCACCGCAGCTTCGGCACACGAGGTGGTGATGATGTTGGGCTGAGCAGCGGCGATAGAGGGCCTCGCCGGTCTCGGTCCGCAACGTGTCGACTAATCCAGAGGCCGCCATGGATTGCAGCCTTCGATACACTGTTGTGAGCCCAATGCCTTCGCCTCTGCGGCGTAGTTCGTCGTGTAATTCCTGCGCAGAGCGGAATTCATTCAAGTTCTCCAGCAGTGACCACACTGCCGCGCGCTGCCGGGTCGCTCGCACCCCGGAGTCGCCAGAAGCCAGGGCATCCTCTCCGACCTTGCTCACCGTTGCTCCGCTGAGTGCGACACGGCTGCCACGACGATGTCTGCCAGGTGCTGGTCGACGAGGCGGTAGCGTACTTCCCGGCCCGCCCGGTCGCCGGCCACCACGCCGGCGGATTTCAGTATCCGGAGGTGTTGGCTGATCAACGGTTGAGCCAGGCCCAACGCATCGACGAGTTCGTGCACGCAGCGCGGGGACTCGCAGAGCTGCAACACCAAGGAGATGCGTACCGGCGCCGCGAGGGCCCGCATCAGTTCGCCGGCGGTCTGCAGAACGTGTTCGGTAGGAAGCTGGGCCGGCGGGGTCGTACATCCGGCATGGGCTGGATCGGCGACTAGCGGATCTATCGTTCTGGAAACCACGGACATTCGATCCTCCGTATGGCGATGCGGAAAGGGGTTATTAGGTGACAACCATTCTCGGTTAGATCGACTAAATCATGCGTAATGGCGCATGTCAACCATCCGTGTTCAGCTGCGAGGGCTGATCCGGCTTGGTTGCCGTTGGCGCAGCAGGAATGCGGCCCGGCTGCTGAAGTGGCGAAGTATACAAAGCGCCGAAACAGGGGGTGGCGGCGCACCGGCTGCGAGCGGTGCACGTAGGTCGGTTTCTCGAAAAACGCAGCACCCTATTAACATTCGCGGGTAGCTACAGGCTGGCCTGTTCATTCCGGTCGTGCAGCAGCGTCCGGCGCATGGCTACCGTCGGGCGCACCCAGACCGCGGCCAGGCCAACCTGTGCCACGGCTACCAGGGCCACAGTCGGGCCGGTGAGTAACCCGGCGTGGCGCCCATCGCGTCTCCTCGGGACTGGCGTCTCAGGAGCGCCGGATATTGAGGCACCGACGCGCATTGGTGCGCGGTCACCGCTCAACCCAGTGGTACGTTCGTTTCTTAGCCATTGTCCGTGACGCCGTAACCCTTGGAATTCCAAGCTCGGCTGTGGCGACCTTCGTTGTCAGACTTCTCACTGATCGATAGCTGACCCCCCTCAGGCGGTGGCAACCCGCTCATCGCCGTTGGCCAATCTGGAGTAGCTTGCCGTGACATGGGATCTGGACTGGGACCATGAAGTCGACGTGGTGTGCACCGATGCCGGCATCGCCGGGTTGGCGGGTGCGATCGCTGCTGTCGACGAAGGGGCGGAGGTTCTTGTTGCACGCGCCCCGGCCGCAAGGGCTGCTGTCGCCGAGGGTAGCCACCCAGGGTGGTTCACCCACGACAATGGCGACAGCGAGACAGCTGCATACCTTGCCGAACTTGCGGGTGACCTCGACGTGGCGGCCCTCCCTCGGCTCGACGACGATTTGCCGATCCGATCGGCCCCGCAAGCCATTCTCCCCAGGGGGCGGAGAAGTCCTCCGTTCGTTGGCGCGCAATTGCGAGATTGGGCCGCTCGGTGCATTCCCTCGCCGTCGGGCTACCTGTACACCCGGGTCACCGATTGGACAAGCGCGGCAATGGAATCCGCAGACGGCGAGGCTATCGTCGTCACCGAGATCGGGTCGCTGAACACAGGCCCTGGCGACATCGTGGAATCGGCGGCGGAGTGGCTCAACGCCGAAGCGGATTTGCGCGGCGTTGACATAGATCCGGTACTGGGATTGGAGCGCCTGGTGTTCGAACACGGTGACGTAACCGGGGCCGTATTCACGACGAGAGAGGGTCCGTTGGCCATCCGTGCCCGGCATGGAGTCCTGTTCTGCCGAGGTGGATATCCAGCATGCCGAGTCCCACGCCTTCCGGTCGGTGAGTCGGCTCTACGAGTCGCGCTGGTGGGCAAGGCGGCTAGCCGGTTTGGCCGCGTCGAGCTGCTGATGCAGGAGTCGGTCACCGACTGATCCGCCACAGCTCAGCCGGCGACGCGCGAACCCGCGTGGCCGGAGGAAACTCGTTGCTAGGTTGGTTGGAGGAGGAATTCATGGTGTCTAGTCAAATAACGCGCGATATCTTCATGGTTCGCCCCTGTTCGTTCTACTTCAACGCCGATACCGCTACCAACGATTTCTTCCAGAAGAACCTGGGAGAGAGGCACGACATTGTCGAGGCGAAGGCTTTGATCGAGTTCGACGGATTCGTGGCCAAACTTCGGAGCAAGGGGATCAACGTTCACGTCATTCAGGACGACGCCGCGGTATATGACACACCGGATAGCATCTTCCCCAATAACTGGTTCGTCTCCCTTGGCGGCGACAAGCTGGTGCTGTGCCCGATGTTCGCCGATGATCGCCGGCCCGAGCGGGTCAAGTTCCTCGGTGCGCTGGTCGAAGAGATGAGTCGCGGCGAGTTGAAAATCTACGACTACACCAAGTATGAGAAGGACGGCCGCTTCCTTGAGGGTACCGGGGCGATGGTGCTCGATCGCGCTAACGGCAAGGCATATTGCTGCCTGTCGGAACGTGCTGACGAGAGTCTACTTCTTCAGTTCTGCAAAAATTTTGGATTTAAAGCTGTTCCGTTCCATGGATTTCAGAGCTACCGCGGGCAACGTGTCGCCATCTACCACACCAACGTCATGATGGCGATCGGCGAGAAGTACGCCGTCGTTTGCCTTGAAGCCATTGATGATCCGGCTGAGCGGAAAATGGTTGTCGACGAATTGACCGAGAGCGGTAAGGAGATCCTTGCCGTTTCGGAGCAAGAGATCGACAATTTCGCCGGAAACCAGATCGAGGTACTCGGAGACGGCGACAGGCGCTACACCGTCATGACTCACTCGACCTTCAACGTGCTGACCGACAGTCAGAAAGAGGAGATCGAGAAGTCGAGCGAGATCCTCGTGGGCGATGTGCAGACTATCGAGGCCTACGGCGGCGGTTCCGTGCGCTGCATGATCGCGGAGATTTTCTGACCTAGATCGCGGTCGCGCGTAGTCCACATCTGTGAGTGCGTCGCCGCCCCCCCAACGGGGATCGGGTCGGGAAAGACACGACTGGCACCGTTGTCTCGGATCCCAGACCCGGGCCTGATCGCGTCTTGTCTCACGCGGCGTTGGGTTCCTCAAAATTCATGCGGTTAGCCGGCGGGAGTCCGTGCGGTCAGCCGGCGCGAGTCCTGGAGCGTCTTCTCGTTGGGGGCTGAGTGGCGCTTCCCTTTAGGCATAGCCCGGGGGGTTTGACCGAAACGCGATTATGGCCGATTTCTGATCGCATACTGGATGCTATCGGGCCAGGGGAATTCTCAGGATAGAAGGCGACATGACTGCACCACGTGTTTCGAAGACCAGTTCAGGAGATGGGCGTTCTGCCG
>JAHZKD010000401.1 GCA_022600605.1 Actinomycetes bacterium | reverse complement strand
GGGACGTGGCACGTCAACCATTACCCGGGTTTGGCGGTCGACATCCCGTCGCCCACCTACTCTTACTGGTTCGAACCGAACCCCAACTGGTCCCGGCTCTACGCGCCGGGTTCAGAACTCAAGGACTACGCCGACCATGTCGCCGACAAGTACGACGTTCGGCGCCATATGAGATTCAACAGCCCGGTCGACGGCGCACGCTGGGACGAAGATGCCCAGCTCTGGCAAATTGCGCTTTCTGACGGTGAAACGCTGTCGTCGAGATTCCTGATCACCGCCACCGGTTACCTCTCCCAGCCGCACACCCCTGACATTCCCGGAATCAACGATTTCGCGGGCCGCATCATTCACAGCACTGACTGGGATGACGACTATTCGCCCGATGGCGAGCGGATTGGGTTGATCGGGACCGGCGCAACAGCTGTGCAACTGATCCCGCAGCTGACCCGGACTGCTGCCGAGCTCACCGTTTACCAGCGCACCCCCATTCACGTCGTGCCCAAGCTGGACTTCGCGATCCCGATGTTCCTGCGCCGGCTGTTTGCCCGGTTGCCCTTCGTGCAGCGCGCGTTCCGCTTCACCACCGATATCAACCTCGAAGCGATGATGATCCTGTCGGTGCTGAACTTCAAGTATTTCCGTCAGCTCAACGTCTGGGCGTCCTATCTGTCGCAGGCTCTTCGATTCGTGTCGATCCGGGACAAGGAACTGCGCGCGAAGCTGACGCCGAACTACGACTTCGGTTGCAAGCGGCCGACCTACTCGAATTCCTATTACCGGATGTTCACCAGGCCGAACGTTCATCTTCAGTCAGCGGGTATCGAGCGGATCGAACCCGACGGAATCGTCGCGAGTGACGGCACCAAGTCCGAGATCGACACGTTGGTTCTGGCTACCGGTTTCGATCTGTGGGAGGCAAATATTCCCGCGATCGAGATCATCGGCCGCCATTCGCGGAACCTGGGAAAGTGGTGGCGCGACAACGGGTTCCAGGCTTACCAAGGTGTGTCGATCCCAGCTTTCCCGAATTTCCTCAGCCTGGCAGGGCCATATGCCTCCAGTGGACTGTCGTTCTTCAACACCGTCGAATACCAGATGCGGCACATGGACCGGCTATTCGGTGAGGTGCAGCGACGCGACGCGTCTACCTTCGAGGTGACCGAGGACGCCAATGCCCGGTTCCGCGAGCGTATGTCGAAGCTCATCGAGAATACGGTTTTCGGCAGAGGCGACTGCGCCCGCGCGCGGTCCTACTACTTCAGCCCGAGCGGGGAGACGCTGGTGCGTCCCGCCTCGACCAACCAGACCAACCGCGAGAACGACACTTTCCCGTTCAGCGACTACGTGATCTCCTGAACCGTCATCTCCTGAAGCCGCCGGTTCAGGATAAGTTTGGGTCGGCTCACTTCCCGCGATGTGTCAGCATGGACGAATGCTGGTGAGGAGACTTCTCGGGCGGCTGGGCGCAGTGGCTGTAGTCCCCACGGCGATATTGCAGGCCGCCATTGCGATGCCGGTTGCCGCGGCTGATCCTTGCCCCGACATCGAGGTGATCTTCGCGCGTGGGACAGGTGCTCCGGCGGGCCTGGGATGGCTCGGCGACGCGTTCGTCGATTCGTTGCGCGCCAAGGTGGGCGGCCGGTCCGTCGGCGCCTACGGGGTCGACTACCCGGCGGGCTTCAACTTCGATTCATCGGCGCCCATGGGTGCGGCCAATGCCGCGGGCCGGGTGCAGTGGATGGCGGACAACTGTCCTGACACCAAGCTCGTGCTCGGTGGTAACTCACAGGGCGCGGGGGTGATCGATCTGATCACCGTCGACCCGCAGCCACTGGGCCGCTTTACCCCTACCCCGTTACCCCCGGGCGTCGCCGACAACGTCGCCGCTGTCGCTGTCTTCGGGAATCCGCTGCGCGAGATTCGAGGCGCTGGTCCACTGCCCCAGATGAGCAGCACCTATGGGGCGAAGTCGATCGATCTCTGCGCTATGGGAGATCCGTTCTGTTCCAACGGGTTCAACTTTGCGGCGCACTTCGCCTACATCGAAAACGGGATGGTCGAGGAGGCGGCGAATTTCGTGGCAGGCCGCCTCCGTTAACAGCAGGGCAGGGTCATAGGGCGCGGGCGGCGAACCTAAGCCCAGATCGGGCTGCGCTGCCCACCGCAGGGCCGGATCCGCGCCAGGCCCGCGTTGAGAGCGAGTACGGGGAATCCTGCCGGGAAATGTGGCGACTTGGCCCTCTTCGGCTGTAGCCTTATACCCAACTGGCAAACCTTGCGGCGGAGTATTGGGGGGCAGATGAGGGCGGTCGATAACAAAGCTAGATTCGGCCGGTCCGGGCAGGATCGCCGGAGGGCAAAATGCCTTGCGGCGGCAATCGCAGCAGTGCCGCTTTGCGCGCTGCCAACCCTGGGCACCGCCACTGCCGCCGAACCTGAGCTACCAGGCCTCGGCACTGTCACGGATGCTGAGCCTGAGCTACCAGCCCCCGGCACCGTCACGGATGCTGAGCCTCGCCTGTTTGACGCTTTGACGCCTGGGGCGCGGGTCTTCACGCTCAGTCTGCTCGCAGGCGGCAACGACGACGATCTGGGTGGCGTCGTGTGCCAGGATGGACGGACCTGCGTACCCGTGCCCTATCCCTACCTGTTCAGGTCCGCCGGAGTGGACGAACTCGACGACGCGATACGTTCAGATGGCTCGCCTGGTCAACAGATCGTCTACGGATACAGCCAGGGTGCTCGAATAGCCTCCGACTGGCTCGATAAGTATGGCGGTACCGCGGGTGCCCCGACACCCGACGATTTGACTTTCGTGCTGATCGGCAATCCCGGCCGCAAATACGGCGGCGGGCACAACAGCTGGGGTCAGACGACGCCCGCGACCGATTATTCTGTGCTCGACGTATCGCGACAGTACGACTTGGCGACGGACGTCCCCGATGACCCTTCCAATTTACTGGCAATGGCCAACGCGCTCGCGGGGTTCTCGCAGGTGCACACCGAGTACGAAGATATCGACCTTTACGACTCGGCGAATTACGTGTGGACAGAGGGGAATACCACTTACGTCTTCGTGCCGGCGGATCGCCTGCCGATCCTCACTCTCCTGTACGGGCTCGGGCTCACTGAATTCGCCGACTCATTGGATGCGCCCCTCAGGGCGGCCATCGAGAAGGGCTACGACCGCAGTTACCTGCCTGCCGAGCCAGGGCTGCCGCCGGCCGGAGCGGAGCCCGAACCCGAAAGGCTCTCGGCGGAGCCGGACCAGGTGGTAGCGGCTGCGGTCACGTCGCCGAGTTCGCGAAACGCGATTGCGCAAGACAAGAACGACACCGTGCACCAGCTGGCGGACAGCATGGATTCCCAGGCGGAATCCGAGTCGGTCTCCATGGATGTGGACGCGGCGGACGCCGACCTTGTCGATGTGGCCGTTGTGGATGCCGATGTTGTGGATGCCGATGTTGTGAGTGTGGACGTTGTAGATGCCGATGCCGATGCCGATGGCATGGCCCGCCACCGGGACCTCGAAGACAGTGCCCTCGAAGACAGTGCCCTCGAAGACAGCGCCCTGGAAGACAGTGCCCTGGAAGACAGCGCCCTGGAAGACAGCGCCCTGGAAGACAGCGCCCTCGAAGACAGCGCCACGGACTCCCAGGTGGACGATGATCAGGGCGCCGCGGCCGCGGCCTCCGAAGAAAGCGATTCGCCCCAACCTTCTCGGGGAGAGGCTGCCTCTTCCTCGGATAGTGACACCTCTTCGTCGGATAGTGACACATCGTCGGGCAGCTAGAGACCACCTGGCGGCGAGAATTCGCTCGCCGGTAACCAGTAGCGCAGCTTTGCAACATTTTTGGTCAGCGTGCATCGCCGTGGCAGCAGCCCCGGCGCTGTTCGGCAAACCGGGTGTGTTTGGCTGGCGACATGAATGTCAGCGGCCTTGAACCGATAGAACAGACCGCGCTGCTCACCGAGTACTGTCGTGCGCTCGACAGCCAGGCTGCCCGTCCGATCCTCGGTGATCCACTGGCCGATGGCACCGTCAGCGAGATCGACTTCGACTTTTCCAGTCTGGCCGTAACGCCCAGCGTGGTGGCGCTGGTGGCGGTACGGGCGAAAATGCTCGACGAGCGGATCCGCAAGTTCGTAGTCGAGAACCCCAAGGGTGTGGTGGTCGACCTCGGCGCCGGACTGAACAGCGCGGTGGTCCGGGTCGATCCCCCGCCGACAGTGGATTGGTACAGCGTCGACCTGCCCGAGGTCATAGCGTTACGCGAGGCGCTATTGCCCGCCGAAGTCGGCGACCAGACGGTGGCGGCGTCGTTGCTTGCGCCAGGATGGGCCGACACCATTCCCCAAGCTCGCCCGACAATGGCGTTCGCCGACGGGCTGGTTGCTTTTCTGGATGAGGCCGAGTTCATCGCGATCGTGCGCGCTATCGCCGAGCACTTTGATTCCGGTGTTATCGCGTTCAACGACTACGGCCCCGTCAGCAAGGCTAATCAGCTGATTGCCGGGCTGGCCACCTCGCGGAAAGCAAACTCACCGCACAGCCAATGGCGGTTCCGTGGGTTCAAGAACGCCCGGCATCCGGAGAGCTGGCACAACGGGCTGGCTCTCATGGAGGAGGCCAGCGCGATGCAACAGCCAGAAGCCGAGCTGTTTCCCGCCGGACTGCGGGTCGCCAGCCGCTTGTCACGCCGATTGCCGGCCATTGCCCGCAAGTCGAGGATTCTGCAGTACAAGTTCTAGCCCGGATTCCTTGCGAAATGCTGACTGCTTTGGGTGTTTAGCGGGTGCATATGAGCGAGGGATTTCTGCCCTCGTCAGTGCGTGTGGCCGGACCCCGTGAATTGGTCCACGAGGCATGAGAGTCGATTCCTGGGTGAATGGGCAAGCATAGACCGCTGGTTGCCGATACCAATCCGCTACCGGCCCCCGCGCGGTAAACGTGAGTGCCGCCTGGAAGTATTCGTTTCATGGTGGAACGGGTGTTGAGGTTCGTTTGCCGAGGAGCCCATGGCACAAAGACCTGACACGATGCGCGGCGTGGTTCTTACCGGGCACGGCGGTCTGGACCGTCTTGAAGTGCGTGACAACCTGCCTGTGCCAACTCCGTGGCAGGGCGAGGTGCTGATCGCCGTAGGCGCTTCCGCAGTAAACAACACCGACATCAACACTCGGATCGGATGGTATTCCAAGACCGTACGGGGCGACACGGCCTCGGGGGCGACAAGTGGATTCCAGGAGGAGACCGACGGTGACGGCAGCTGGTCTGGTGCCGCGCTGTCGTTTCCGCGAATCCAGGGCGCGGACTGTTGCGGGAGAATTGTGGCGGTCGGCGAGGGTGTCTCGCCCGGCCGGGTTGGACAACGAGCTCTTGTGCGCGCGATCCAATCGCCGAGTACGTCGGATACCGACCTGCCGACGGCGACGCTCGGATCGGAATGCGACGGTGCCTTCGCTGAGTTCATGGTGGCCGCAGCCGGGGACGCCGTCGCAGTGCAGTCGCACTATTCGGATGTCCAGCTCGCCTCATTTCCGTGCGCCTTTTCAACGGCTGAGGGGATGATTCAGCGTTGCGGCCTTGGGGCAGAACGAGTCGTCATTGCCGGAGCCTCGGGCGGTGTTGGATCGGGTGCAATCCAACTCGCGAAGCGTCGCGGGGCGCATGTCACAGCGATTTCAAGCCCATCCAAATGGGAGGAGCTTCGCGCGTTGGGTGCCGATTTGGTTCTTCCCAGAGATGCAGAGTTGCCCCAACGAGAATACGACGTCGCCCTAGACGTGGTGGGAGGACCGCTTTGGGGAGCGCTTCTGGACAGCCTGCGTGTTGGTGGACGTTACGTGACCGCGGGCGCAATTGCAGGGCCGATCGTCGAACTGGACTTGCGGACGCTGTATCTGCGTGACCTGTCATGCTTCGGCTGCACACACCAGCCGACGAACGTCTTCACGGACCTGGTCAGCTACATTGAAGCCGAAGAGATCCGGCCCGTCGTGGCCGATACCTATCCGCTGCACGAATTGCGTATTGCGCAGGAGGCGTTCCTTTCGAAATCGCATGTCGGAAAGATCGGCATTCTCGTAAGCACGGACGGGTGAGGCTTCGAATCGGCGAAACAGCCATGAGGAAAACGGAATTCGATCTCGCCGAATATCCCGTGGATAGGCTCTGACGAAGATCGGGGTGGAAATCGCCTATTGGTGGATACATTCCGCAGCGTAACGGGCCGGCGGTTGGTAGCGCAGCGATGAGTGCCGGCGGCGGCCTCTGTGACGGCGCTTGGGGTGCTCAGGCCATCCGTTTGGTGGAGTCGGTGTCGGTGATCGTGCTAGTGCTCGTGTTTCAAGTGTGTTGACCACCCCGGCCTCCAACTGGGGGCAACCCGGTGGCCCATTTTT
>JAHZKD010000400.1 GCA_022600605.1 Actinomycetes bacterium | reverse complement strand
GTGTCGCGCTTGCATACGGTGAGTGCGTCGCGGCCACCGGGTTCGTGGTGCCAGACGTTGATCAGCTCGACACCGTATCGCTTCCCCGGCTGGGGTATTGAGACCCTGTGCGCTAGGACTTCTGGGTCATGCATCGGCCTCTCCGCCTCCGTAGCAGTGGTCGTGAACAGCGTCAGCGAGTTCGGGACACCCGCCCGCCTCGCACGTACGGGACTCGCTCGGCGGCTGCCAGGTTTGAAAGCAGGCGCACCACCGGTAGCCGTCGTCACGCTGACGGAAACTCATGCCAGCACCGCCTCGTCTATCCGGTATTGGGTGAATTGCGGGTCGAACGGTGACGCCGCGGACGGCCCAACCTTGAACGGCCTGCCGCAGCACGTTGCTTCGATGCGGACCCCACCCACCCGGGCGACCATGTGTTGCGGGTTGACGCCGATTACAAAACGGTCGTCCCGGGTGGCGCCGGGGATGGCGTGCGGCCACGCCCCAGCAAGCAGGGTGTGGGTGCTGCCGAGCCGCCGCACCGGCTCCCCCATTGCCAACGACTGCGCCACCGACACCAGCCCCGAACAGTCCGCGCCCGCCAACGACGCCCCACCCGGCCGGTAATGCCCACCCGACTCCGCGATCGTGGACACCACTTCGGGGAGCGGCATCGCCCCAGCCCGCGGATTCAACGTGAGCACCGCGGGCCGCGATGAGTGCACCGAACACCGCCAGAGCGCGGTGACGGTAGGGCGGCAGGGGTGTCATGCGGCCCGTGTGCCGTTCTGCGCCTCGTTTTGGCGTTGCACGGTAGGTGGGGACCAAAACCTCGGGTTCGCGTCTCAGCGGGGCAGCTGGGCTGGTGTGGCGGGTCATGCTGCGGCCTTCGCGGCGTCGATACGGGCGGGGTGGTAGCGGCGCTTCGAGAGTCGTTGGCTGCTGCGGGGTATCACGCACGGCTGCCCCACTCCAGCCTTGCACCAGGGGCAGCGGATCAGTGACGGGTTGTTCGGCGTCGGCTTCGGGCGCTCGAATGTCGGGAGCCCCTTGCGGTCGGCCAGCTCCTGCACCTGCTCGGCAGCTTTGGCTTCGAGTGCTTTCTGGCGGGCTTCGCGCATGGCGTCTGGTTCGCGGGCTAGCTGGTCGCGGCGGATCGCGCGGGCCCCCTCGTAGACGTGGCCGGGTTCGAGCCACACGCCTGGCTTGTGGCGTAGGTGGTCGCGGACGGCTTGCAGGGCGAGGTGCTTGTCGCAGTCTCCGATGACGGCTTGCCAGACATCGACGTCTGACTCGCCGACTGTGCGCCGGGTGGCAGCGGCTACGACGGTGAGTACGTCGATGACGTCGTTGCGGTTCATTCGATCTCCAATCTGCGAGGGACGAGCTTGAGCGCTTGGGTTTCGGCGGCGCGTTTGTCGGCGGTGGATACGGTTCCGGTGGTGCCGTCGCGCGTGCCGCGCAGTTTCGCGGCCTCTTTGCGCATCCAGCGAAGCCATGTGGCTTCCCAGTCGGCCATGGGTCGGCCTTGGCCCTGCCAGTAGAGGACGAAGTCTTCGTGGAGTCGTTTAAGTTGCGGGTCGGTCAGGTGGGGGTTGTCGGTGCGCAGCTTGTCGATGGTGCCGCGCAGCGGCATGTAGTCCTCGGTGATGCGTTTCCGGGGTTTTGAGCGTGAAGGTGCCACCGCTTTATCTCCGTTAGGAGATAAAGCATCTATCTCTATCTCTGCTTCCTTTTCGCTAGGCGAGTTGCTAGCGGTTTGCTTAGCGCTGCGCTTAGCACTTCGCTTCCCTTTTGCTAAACCACCCTTCTGGCCTGCGCGTCTGTTACGTTCACGCCTGGCCTCAATGTCGGCCTTTGTCTCTTGATGTTCGGCGTAATCGTGTATCTGCCAGCCATTTTCGGATGCAATTAGCGACGGTTTAGTGGGGTGATTGGTGCTCAGTTCGTCCAAAACTTCTAGCGACCACTTAGCGAGAGCTAAGCGACTTGCTAGCCAGCCGTCAGACTCCCTTGCGCGGGACCAAAGCGTCATCTCAATGAGCGCCCGGAACGCAGCATCAGACAGCGGTAGAATCTTCTCGTTCTCGGCGAAATCCAGCATCACTTTGATGAACAATCTCGGGTCTTTGCGTGCTGTCACACTTCGTCTCCGTCTTGCTCGTCGTTGAGTCCGTGGCAGTGGTTGCGTCCTTGGCGTATGAGTTCTCGGTAGATGTCGGCTTGGTGTTGTCCGGTCCGTGCGGCGATGGTGTATGCCTTCGCCCAGCACTCTTCGCAGGCGGCCATCTACTGCCCCCTGTACTCGGTTGTGTCGTAGAACGCTTCGATGCGGGCCGGGTGTGGGGCTTGTGGTTGCCGGTAGCCGTCGGCGTCTTCACATGCCAACCCAGCGGGGGCGTAGCAGGTGGGGCAGGGCACGACGGGGTGGACGCGAGAGGCGCCAGGCATCGAGGTCGTGGTCATCCGCCATGCCCATGTCCCTTGTTCGCCGCCGCACCATTCCCAGCGGTGGCCGCGGTCGTCGATGAACACACGGTCGGGCGGGTTGCCCCCGGCGTCCTGGATGGCATGTTCAATGCGGTCGCGCATCCATTGGGCGTCGTTGTCGTCATCGTCGAGTAAGTGGGCGTGCATGGCTGGTGAAACCCACTGGCGGATGAAGAGGTTGAACGCTTCGATGGGATCTTTGGTGGCACGGAACCGGACGTAGTTCTGAGTGGCTTCAGGTAGGTCTTCGAACTTGATGTCCATTACCCCTCCCCTTGTTCTGTTCGCACCCATGTGTTGTGGCATTCCGTGCAGCGGGATCTTCCGGCTGAGTAGCGTTTCTGTCCGCAGTCGACGCAGAGGCCCTGGCGGTAGCGGGTGTGACGCTCGGCGTCAGGCATCGAGGGGCACCGCCTCGTCGAGGTCGAACAGTGACGGGGCTTCCATTTCGGATTCGAGGCGGGTCAGGTTGTCCACGGCGGTGCGCCAGTACGAGGGTTTCAATTCGATGCCAACGGCGCGGCGGCCGAGCTTTACGGCTTGGTATAGCTCCGAACCGATGCCGGCGAACGGTGTGAGGACCAGCTCGCCGGGGTTAGACCACAGCCGGACGCATCGCTCGATGAATCCGAGTTGCAGCGGGCAGATATGGCGCTCGTCGGCGTCCTCGCGGCCCGCGCGAACGTTGAGGGTGTCGGTTTCACGGATGCCGTACCAGACGGGGCAGATGTTGCCGTCTTCGGCGAGCCAGCCGCCGTCGTGGTGGTCAGTCCAGATGGGTGACGCCCATTCGATCCATTCGTCGTTGCTGACATCGTTCTTGATGCGGACAGTGTTATCTCCGGGCTTCTTGAACAGCAGCAGGTAGTCAGCCAGTGCGGGCCGGGTTCCGGCGCTGTCGCGGTTCTTGGTGGCGAACGCGAGGGCGTGGGAGCGGGTGCGGATGGATTGTGCTTGCGGGTCTTTCCATACTGTGACTTCACCGTTGAATTGCCAGCCGCCGTCTTGGAATGCGCGAATGACCTCGCCGCGGAAGTCGGTCATGCCCATGTAGCCGTGGGTGGTTTTCGAGGTGGTCAGTTGTTGGACGTGGATGCAGGCCAGCCGTCCTGGTTTCGTGACGCGGAGCTGTTCGGCGATGATGAAGCTGTAGTGCTCTAGGAACTCTGTTCGGGTGGCAGCGTTGCCGAGGTCGCGCACCGAGGGGCTGTAGGTGAACAGGCTCGCGAATGGTGGCGAGCAGATGGACAGGTCGACTGACTCGGTTTCGAGTTCGGATAGCCGCTCGCATGAATCGCCGAGCAGTAGGCGCCAGTTCATGCCGTGTGCTTCGTCGGTGATGTAGTCGGTCATGAAAGTAACCTCCATTGTGTATGTACACGTGTATATACACGTGCTAGACTTTCGACATGAACAAACCAGCCAGCCGGATCGCCACTAGCACCGCCGACACTCTTCTCGCCATGTTCGCCGGACAGACCGTCAGCTACGACGAAATGGGCGCCGTTGTCGAGCAGCAGTACGCGATGGCCCGCCGGCGCACCACCTACGGCAGCTACGCCCAGATCCACAACGCCATCGAGCGCGCAGGGGCGCGCAGCCACGGTGGCATCACCACCACCGACCGCTTCTGCACCTTCCCCGCCAACTGAAAGGCATCCGACATGACCACCACGACCAGCATCACCGCCGAGATCGTCGCCGCACTCGAAGACGACGGCTGGACAACCCCGCACAACTGGAAGAACGTCAACAACGTCCGCGAGGACGAATACGGCAACAGCGTCAGCATTCACGAACAGGACGAGACGGTTCGCATCGAGTTTGAGTACGCGCTGCCCGGCGGATGCGTGGAGCTGCTTCACCTGTCGCCCGCATGGGGTGGGCACCGGATCGCCGGAGTTATCGCGGCACTCGCAGCCCCGGAGCTGTGATGCGCGAAACCCACACCCCGCCGCGCTCCATCCGCGTCCCCGATGACGTGTGGCAGGCCGCGAAACATGAGGCCGCGCAACGTGGTGAGACGGTGACCGATGCTGTGGTGCGGTTCCTGACCCGCTACGGCAAATCACGCTGACACCGCCAACCTGGTTCGCCGCATCTCAGCGACCAGCGCGGCTGTGATTCGACCCGCCTGCTTCTCCTTGCGCGCCACGTTCGCCGCGATTTGTGATTCGAGATCGGACACGATGACGTGCGCCCGTACCACCCGCTGCTGCCCGTACCTGTAGCAGCGTCGAATCGCCTGGTAGTACTGCTCGTAGCTGTCACCGAGGCCAACGAACGCCATCCGTGCGCAGTGCTGATAATTCAGCCCCTGCGAGGCAATCGAGGGCTTACTGATGAGCACGTCGAAGTCGCCGTCAGCGAAACCCAGCAACAGCCGCGCCTTCTCGTCAGGCTCTAACGCCCCGTGGACGTTCACCGCGCCCGGTATCGCCGCCGCGAGCGCCTCAGCCTCAGCGTTCAGCGCACACCACATAATCCACGGTCCAGGCTCGTTGGCCACCAGTTTCGCGGCCCGGTCGACCCGCGCCTCCAGTGTCTGCCGGCGCAACTGGGAGCGGCCCGTCACTCCTCCGATGTCGGTGGCGAACAGTTGCCCCTCGGTCTCTATCTCGGCGTGCACAATCTCGGGCACTACATCCAAACCGGGCAGGATGTAGCCGGTATCGTCGCCGCCAACGTCAGACGGTCTCGTGAGCGCGACAGCCCACTGGGCCATCCACTCAATCATCGGCCGGCGGGCATGCCCCTTGAGTCTCCACCCGTCCTGATCGTGAACGAAATACGCGGCGAGCATGTGAGTTCGGGACATGCGGCCCAACCATTCGGCCTGGTTGGTGAGCTCCTCGGGGTCATTCGGTGCCGGGGTGGCCGAGCAGGCGAGCCGGTGCGGAATCTCGCGCGCCCAGTCGATGAGCATGGAGCGGGTCTTACCGTCCGACTGCTTCAAGATGGACGACTCGTCGAGGACGACGGCATCGAATAGGCCCGGGTTGATGCCCGGTAGGCGTTCGTAGTTGGTGACGTTGACGCCGAGGCGGTTCACTTCACTGCTGTCACGGACGTAGTGGGCGCGTAGCCCAAGCTTGGCGGCTTCCCGCACCGTCTGCTGACACACCGCCAGCGGGGCCACGACGAGGGCGCGCCCCCGGTCGGCGGACAGCCGCACCCACTCCAACTGCATCACGGTCTTGCCCATGCCGGTGTCGGCCCACAGTGCAGCCCGCCCGGTTTCGACTGCCCAGACGACGAGGTCGCGTTGCCAGTCGTGCAGCATCGGATGCACGGCGGCGGGCTCGATAATGCGGCCGGGTTTCTCGGCGCGAACCTGCTTCCGCGCGAGGAACTCTTGGTAGTTCACGGTGCCACCGCCGTCAGGTGTGCTGCTTCGGTGGCCCTGCTGCCGGTGTCTGAGCCGTACCGGACGAACACGTACCGCGCGTTAACGGAGGTTATTACACCTTCATCGCCCGGTGCTGTAGCAGGGACATGGGGTGCCCGGTAGACCACTTTCTGCCCGATCCGTTCGGCAGCCTCGATGAGTGTCACTTGTCCTCCTTGCGTTCTCGTCGCCGGTCGATGAGCCGCCCGTAGTGCACTGCTCGTCCGGGTAGTGGTTTCCCGGGTTCGATCGGGTTGGTGCATAGTTCCCCTTTCGGCGCCTGGCACAGGTCGCAGGTCCAGGCCAGGGACGCCAGAACGGTTGGGTCGGTGGGGTTGGTGATGTCCACTCACGCACGCACCCCCGACTGAACGGAACCGTCATCGAGCAGCAACGTTCGCTGCCCCCGATACACCACAGGAACCCCCGCCGGGGGCTGGCCCTGTGTCACTAGCCACCCCCGCGAACGTGATTCATCCCGCAGCGACTCAACGCGGCGGTGACAGGAGTCGCAGGTCGCCAAACCATTCGATGCCTGATTCGTATCCGGGCGTCGTGAACCACCCATCCCGCGCGGACGGCGATGATGTATCGCCGTGGCAGTGAACGTGCAACCCTCAGCCATCACTTCGCATCGGCCGGACGAACGCTCCACTATCACCTGTCGAACCTTCGGCGTGAACCCAGTTGCCCTCACGTCAAACTCATTTCTGAACGCAGGGCCGCCGCAGCCGAACGGCCAACATCCACCCGCACTTTCAGCGTGTCGAGCTGCCGCTTCCGTCCACGCACCAACGCCTCTGCGGTTTCGGCTGCAAGCCGTTCGTGATGCGTAGCAACAATCGCCTGCGCTTTCCGCATATCCATAGCGCCCTCAGCAGCCAGGAACGCTTGCGCGTTCGCCAATGTGTAATCCTCACGGGCGTTGACCGCGTCAGCCTCCAAGTCGTCCATACCCTTGGACAGGGCGGCGAGTTCACGCGACAACTCAAGTAAGCCAGTCACAACACCATTCGGAGTGAGTTCACTCATCGGTCACCGTGCCTGTCATGCAGCCCGGAGATGAAGCCCCGCACCGTCTCCGCCGATGTCTGCCTCGGCGGCTTCTTATGTTGGGAATAGAACTCCCCAGCTACCTGACCCGTCTCCAACCCGAGCGCAGCGACAGCGTCATCCAACTCGTCCAGCGCGTCATCCAGCTCGGTTCGAGCTGGTTCCGCCGGTTTCCTCGACGCGGCGGCGCCGTCGTCGTCATCCTCGGTCGACAAACCCAAAAGTGCCGATAGCGCATACCGCTTGAAGTAGGTGACCTGCGACCCCACTTCCTGCGGAGTGCGGGCATTAATCGCCAACTCGACAGTATCGGAGATGTGTTGGCCGGACGTGTGCCACACGGTCGTCCTGATCCCCATATAGCCAGAGGAGCCGCCGGTGAGCGATTGGGTCACTGCCAGCCCATGTGCCGCCAAAGGTGGGCGGATGGCGTCCCAAATGTCGGACAGGTCAGCGTACTTGTATGAGTACGAGCCTCCCGATTTGGTCGGAATGAGTGCCGTGCGCCCTTTGTTGATGGTCGGCGCTTCGGCCTGAAACCCGACCAGGGCAGCGGCGAGTTCCGGCTGCGGGCCGCTCATCGGCCCCCCTCGATGGCTTTGAGTCCGTTCGCACCCAAGGCCCCCCGGCCCAGCAGTGCTGCGATGGTGATGTCCGCGTCCTCGGCGGGTTTAGACATGGGATATGGCTGGCCCTCAACCACCTCGATCAGCCCGTCGATGACCACCCCATCGGAATCAAGGTGCGCCCCCTTCTTCGCCGCATCGTCTAAGAGACGCTTCATGAATCCGGGCTGCACCCGCTCCGTCGCCGGCACCATCTCGATCTCGTCGGGGTGGTGGGCTTTCACCCATGCCAGTAGCGCCGCCTCATTCGCCACCCTGGCCGTTTTGCGGCCCTTAGCCATCGTCACGTGCCCCAGGACGGCTCCGTCCACGACGGCCGCTTTCCGTTCGCCGGGGAGCAGTCCGAGCTGGCTGCGAGCTTCAGACTCCCAACCCTTGATGCGGTCCTTGAGCCACTTGCAGAGCATCAACGTCGCTGTTGGGTTCACGCGGCGCCCCTCTGAAAGTCCCTGCACGGGCACGGCTGCGGGTTCAGGCAGCACACACTGCCCCAGAACTTCCTGCGCCCGCACTGCACACACATGTCGCACGGATACCTGCGCGCCGGGTACAACACCTTGCTGTGCTTATGGTCGGGGTGCCCGCACTGGCACATCACTGCGTCTCCTCTCTGTTGACTTTCTGGATGTAGGGCACTGCAGAGTTGATGAAGCCCCGAGCGGCGGTTAACCGGTTTGTGTCTTGCGGTGTCCAGCCGCCTTCCTCGGTGAGGTCGGCCAGGAGTGTTCGGGCATCATCGATCAGCGCGAGTGTTTGGCTCAGTCGGCTATCTCGTTCGGCGGCGTGTAGTTCGTTGAGTTCGTTCACTGCTCACCACCGCCGACGACGACGAGTTGTTGGGATGGGTGGCGGCGGTATGCCCGCCAATACCGGACGTGCCAGATCATTTCCGAGGCGATCACGCACCCGGCCGAGAGCGCCAAGAGAATCCCGAACGCGGTCAGCGAGAAGAACACTGACCACCAGGCGGCACTGAACAGGGCGGCGGCTAGCCAGGCGAGGATACGGCTCATCGTCGCCCCCTTTGGTGCCGCTTGGTTTGCGACTGGCCCTGCCTGCATGCGGAGCAAGGTGCTTCACCGGCGCGTAGGTGGCGCTTGTATCCGGCCTCGGTCCCGGTTCGGCCGTGACACACTGGCAGTGTCGTTATGCCGTGCGCGCTGTAGCGGGCGGCTTTGGCGCCCCACACGCCACCCCCGGAGCCTTCGCCGAGCTCCCGGCAGGGTGCCTTAACGGGGCAGCCGGCGCAGATGGCGAGGGCTTCGCGGCGACGCTCCTGGTCGAAGAACAGGTCGGGGTCGGGGTGGTTGCCGCACTTGGCGAGTTCCCGCCAGTCGTGCAGGATTTCGAGGCGTTTCATGCGGCCTCCGTCCGCAATGTGGCTATCGAGGTGCTGATGGTGATGTCGTAGGTGTGCCACGATGCGGGGCACACGTCACGGTGCGCGGAATCCCAATGCCCGTAAATCAATCCGCGCTGCGTGGGCTTGACGCGGCGGTAGCAGACCGGGCAGCGGCGGCGAGTGGTTGCGGTCACGCTGCGTCACCGCCGTCGTCGTCCATCTGCCGTTTGAGGTCGCCGAACAGTCCTTGGATGACCTGACCGAACTCTTCACCGTTACGTGCGGCGTCCAACTGCTCGGCCAGCGTCTTCGGGTCGCTCATATGAGGTACCCCGCCTGCTGATCGTTACGTGCGGCGTTACCGATGGCTGTCAGTAGCGGCCAGAAGCGCGGGCAGTATTCAGCGACAGACGAATTGATGATGTCCACCGCATCATCGGGTGCCCAGCCCTCCTCGAGGATTCCCTGCGCGACACCCATAACGCCGCCCACGGACGGGTATTTCGCGATGACAGGGCAGATAGCGGTCGGCCCGTAGGTGATGACGTAGGCAGCCTCGGCGTCGGTGAGCACACCGTCAGCGCTGGCGGTTCCGGTGCCGGTGAGCGTTAGGGCCGCGATGCTGGCGGCGATGAGTACGCGGTTGACACGTTTCGCGTTGCGGGGCCTCATTTCGTGCCGCCTCTCAAGTTCGCCAACTTGCGGAAGCATTCGGCGGTGGCCTTGGCGTCATCGAGCGCGGAGTGCGCCACACCCGGGTTCACGTCCAGCCGAGCGCAAATGTCGCCCAACCCGACCAACTCGTTTGGTGCGATACCTAGCGCGCCTGCGGCGTAGGCGGATAGGTCGGCGAGGCGGTGATGCCACGGCTCAGGATCGAAGAACGTAGACCACGAACGAGTAAGGAAGTTCGCATCGAAACGTGGATTCGAGCCTGCGAACGTGTTGCCGCGCAGCATGTCTGATAGTCGCTCGTACTGTTCGCGTGAGGCTTCGTGGCTGAGTTTGTGTTTCCACACGCCGCGCTCGTAGTAGCGGTTCGTCTGCATCGCGTACCCGTCCGCTATGCCAAGGTCGGCGGGGTCAATGTCGGGAACGAAGTGAATCACCTCGCCCGTGCTGGTATTGACCGCCGCCACCTCAAGAATCTTGTGGATCGCTGGGCCTAGGCCGGTGGTCTCCAGGTCGACCACTATGAGGTCGCGGCTCATGCGGAAGCCCGTTTCTTATACTTCTCAATCGTCATAGCGTTCAAGGCCAGCGTCACGAACAAGATCGCAATAACGAGCTTGTCCCAGTCGTAGCCGCCCCGAATGAACTGGTCAGCGTTGATGACCGCAGCTGCCACGAACAGGGCCATGACGGCGACCACTCCTGGCGGTAACCTCTTGTCTGACATACGGAAAACATTCCTTTCTGTTGTGTCGTGGTGCCGTCCCGGATGCGCGGGGCGGCACCGTCTTTTATGTGTTGTCGGGGTGGTCTTCTGGTGTGGGTAGCGGCCCGGGTTGCAGGGTGGGCAGGTCGCACCAGCGGCGGGCGTGCTGCCGTAGTTGTTCTTGCTGCCAGTCGCTAAGCCCCGCCGTGGGAGCCGCGGGGGAATGCGGCTCAACCACGACGGGGGGTTCGAAGGTTTCGTACTCGGCCTCTTCGTCGGCCAGCGCGTCAGCAGCGGCGAGGACAGCGGCGTCGTAGTCGCGGCCACGGACCACGTCCACCGCCTGCCATGGGATGAACTCGGCGATCAGATAGCCGAGGCTGCGCAGGGATTGGCGAAGGGTCATCGTGACCTCCACCACGCCAGTAACGCGCCCGCCACCACACCAAGCAGGTAGACGACGAGAATCGCGGTCACCATCCGGCCTTCTTCCATCGCGCCTGATCTAGTTGCAGGTTCAGCGACCGAATCTCTTCGGACTGCGCCCTGGCCAACGCCCCCAGTTCATCGACACGGGCACGCAACTCGGCCCGGTCGTCCATGTCGGGGCAGTCGTCGTAATGCCTTCCCAGCCAACGATTCAGCGCGGCGTAATCAGCCAACGTGTCGAACGTGCCGAACTCGAAGGTTGACCCGCATGGGCATCGGTATTCGCCGATCGCGGCCTTGAACGCGGCATACATGGCGTCGAGGTCCAGCTCGGCCCTGCTGATCGCCGTCATGACGCGGCCTCGGTCAGTGAATCGGCGAAGCGCTGCAGATCCTCGTGCCGGAACTTCCAACGGCGGCCGTGACGAACAGCGGCAAGTGACACCATCGGCTTACCGTCCACCAACGTCGCCATGATCTGCCGGTCAGTACCGGGAACGGCCACCGGAACGAGGGCGGCGGTCATGCGGTCTGCTCCGAACGGTCTGCTGCGAGCTGCTCCACGTCGGCGCGGTTAAAGACAAAAGCGCCGTTCTTGCCGGGGAGTTTGTGGACTGGGGTTAGGTCGCCGTTGCTGACCCAGCGGCTCACCGTGGACGGGTGAACGTTGTGGATGCGGCAGACCTCAGCGGACCCGATGAACTCTGGGTCGGTGTGCGTTGGCATGATTCACACCATTGCACAGTGCATTGCACAGCGCAAGTGCTTCGCAGCGTGTCATTGCGGTTACATCCACACGCAATCTATGCACTACTTATTGCATGATGCTGGTGATGGGTGCCAAATCAACCATATGAACGCAATCGCCGAACACTCAGCAATCCCCGCATGGGACGTAGTCGACCGCCTACACAAGGCACTGCGAGAAGCCGACATGTCAGTCAACGAAATGGCCCTCTATCTAGGGGTCCACCGCAACACAGTGAGCGCATGGCTGAACGGACGCACACACATCAGCGGCCCCGCGCTGCGCGCATGGGCACACCGCACCGGAGTCAACTTCCACTGGCTAGACACCGGGATACCACCATCAGACGGTGACGGTTCGCCGCGCGTAGCCAACCCCACAGGGCCGCAACCAGACGGTTGCCGCCCAACCCCAACATTGCAGGTCATCAACCCTAGAAAAAGGTCACGGCTCCCTGTGAACGCATCTACAATAAGTCCAGTTATCACACAGCGTGCTGTTAGCTGCCGACGTGACAACCTACGAGCTACCGGCTGACTGGGAACGCCCCATCAGAGGCTACACCGGATACCTACGGGCCTCCGGTCGCAGCCGCGAAACCATCAACGCCCGCCGCAAGCACCTCCGCGCCACCGCCCGCCACCTCGGCAACCACTCCGCATTCACCGTCACCTACGACGACCTCATCGACATGTTCGGCCAAGCCGAGTGGAGCAACTACCACCGCCGCTCCCGCCGCACCGCCCTCGTCGCCTTCTACGACTGGGCCATCGCCGCAAAGCTCACCACCCGCAACCCCGCCAACCAACTACCGAAAGTCGCTGACCCGCCGCCACGCCCGCGCCCCACACCCGACGACGTGTGGAACCAACTCCTCGCCGCCGCCGACCCGCGCACCACCCTCATCGCACGCCTGGCCGCAGAAGCCGGGTTGCGCCGCTCCGAAATCGCCCAAGTCAACGCCGACGACTTGGTCATCGACCTCGGCGGCTGGTCGTTGATCGTCCACGGCAAAGGCGGCAGGCAGCGGGTGGTGCCGCTGACCGACAGCCTCGCTGACGCTATCCGCGCCTACCGCACCAGCGGCTACCTATTCCCGGGCCGGTTCGACGGTCACATCTCCCCCGGTTACCTGTCGCGGCTGGTGTCGCGGCTGATGCCTGGCTGGTCGCTGCACACGTTGCGGCACCGCTATGCCTCGCGCGGGTTCGCCGGCACCGGGAATCTGCGGGCGGTGCAGTTGGCGTTGGGCCACTCGTCGGTGGCGACGACGCAAATCTATACGGCGGTGTCGACGCGGGATGTGCGGGCGGTCAGTGATGCGGCAGCGGCGTCCTAGCAGATTTCAAGGTTGCCGCGGCAACCTTGAAAAGAGTGCCCGTGATTTCAACCCAACGCAAAAAATGCCCGCCATCCGAAGATGGCGGGCAAGGGTGTAACGCTGGTTGCAGGTTGCGCGTGAACCTATAACAGCGCACCGTTCTGGTTATAGGTGGGGGCGGTGGGGCTTCGTCGTGCGCTAGGGCCGAATCCACTCTTATAAGCGCCGTGCCCCAGGGCTAGGTTAGCAGGTAGACGAACAGGTGGATTAGACGCAACCGATAGGCTTCGCCCACCTAAGTGGCTGCACCAATCCATACACAGGGTTCGGCCGCCAACGCCAATAAGTGAACTCGCCGCTGAAGTCGTGGCTAGCCACAATGGACTTCACAATGCCAGCGGGATCACCGTCGTAGGGCGAGCTGGACCAGGCCGCGTTGGCCTCCACGACCAAGATGGCCCCAGTGTCGGTGAAGCCAAGGTCTAACGTGAAGCCAGGCGGCCGGTCCACGTCCGGGTCTTCCAGCAGGGCTTGCACCACTTCCCGCATCCGGTCAACGTCATTCGCCGTACCTGGCGTGAAGTCCTCATGATCGGAGGCCAGTCCGTCGACGCAGTACCAACTGTGTGCAGTCACCTGGTCGTGGGCTATCCAGAAACGACACTCGCGGGTGAAGTTCACAACTTCGCTGAGTTGCATCAACGTCCCGCCGGGCACATGCAGCTGCCGCAGGGTGGTCGCCAAATGCTTTCGGTGAAACACCGTCGCGGGGAAGCTATCCAGCTTGGCCTCGGGGAGTTTTACATGTACCCGTTCGTCAGGGTCAGCATCGAGGTTGTCGGTGATGTCCTCAACCCGGGTGACGGCGATGACACGCTGCTTGTACTTCCAGGGCAGTGCTTCCATCCATCGGTGTCCGCATAGGGTCAGGGGTAGGCGGATGCCTGATTGGTAGACGCAGGCGACCCACGCACCCGGCGCCCACCAAATTGTGTCCTCGGCGGTGTCGGGGTCGATGTCGAATCCGAAGTCTTGTACCGCGCCATAGTCGGCGAAGTGCGCGGCCAGCCAGTTGCGGTGAGTCACGATCCGAAACGGCCTGTCCATCCCCCAATTATCCCACGAACAGGTCGACGCACATGGCTACGTACATCGCGACGATTATCACGACGGCGATGGCAGCCCATTTGTCGATGGTGGAGTCGCCCTTATCGGGGTGCTCGTCTATCACGTGAGCAGTTTTCGTCTCGCGGCGCGGATACCGAGATGCGCCCCGTGAATGACATCGATGCTTGGCGGGATTGAGTTGGTTACGTGCAAGAAGATCAGGGCGCCCACGGCGCGTACAAGCCACGGGCAGCGGGCCATCCACTTGTCGGCGACCTCGGACATGGTGTCGCCGTCTTTGCAGGCGGTGTTGGTGCCAACGATGACGCCGAGGAGCGCCAGCCACCCTTTCGTCCCTGCGCGCATCAGTCCTCCCCGCGATTGGTGGAGTAGGTGTCGTCCAGCTCATCGAGTAGTCCACGGGTTGCCCAGCACGGTTGGTTCGGGGCGGTGAAGCTCCACGGGATGGATTCGATAGACCCGTCGCTGGTCACCCGCTCAAGGCCCATCACCACCACGTAGGCGCTCAACGTCCACCCATCCGCGGCGTCATCGAGCACCAATTGCAGGGCGCGCTCGACTACCTGGGCCGGGGTCAGCGTCATCGGGCTAGCCGTCGTTGTCCAGCAGTCCTAGTCGGCGCATCCCGCGCCGATCCCCCTCGATGCGCTCGATGCGCTCCGTTCGCATCTCCTCACGCAACTCTCGCACGTCCTTGCGGGTCTCTGCGAACCCCTCAGCGACTAGGGCTGTGAGTTTGTCGATGTCATCGCGCAGATTCGTCTCATGCGCGTTGGTGACCTGATCCTGAATGCTGCCCAGCGTTTTACCGTGGCGGCGGGCAACGACAGTCGTCAGTGTCGCACCGCCCGTGGTGATTAACGCCAGGACAACCAGCACGACAACGTCCATCCAACTATCAGGATTAAACGGTGTCATTAGAAGCGCGGCAGGCTGTTAACGATCTCCCGCGCAGCAGGACCGAACACCGGCACGTCACGCAACACGTCAGTGGTGACCTGACGCACTCGCTCCAGATCGTCCTGCGCCTGCTTAGCCTGTTCCACCACCACCGGGATAGACGACACCACAATGTCAGCAGCCGACTCGGTGGGCTTGTTCGGTGTGGCGAACACCGCCCCCGCCCCCGTCAAACCGGCAGCCACAGCGGCGAGCCACTGCCCGAAGTCGAGCCCCGACAAGTCCGGCCCGCCAGCGGCGGCGGTGGCGGCACCGATAGTGCCGACACCGAACGCGACAAGGGATTTAGCGATGGCTGCGGCGGTGTACTTCACTGTCCTGCTCCTTGCGCGTCGATAGCCTTACGGATGACGGTGATGATGTGGCGGGCGCGGTTGACCGCCCACGGGTCAGACGACGCCGGGAGGTTGCCGGTCGCTAACTTCCCGACCAGTTCGATGGCCCACGGGTCACCCGAGAGGGCGGCCTGCTCAACCCATCCCATGTGGGCGCAGGCGTCCGCGCCGAAGATGGCGTCCCGCAGTGTCATCGTCTTGGTGTCGCTGGTGCGGTAGATCGAGCGTGACGCCGACAGTTCGGTGGACATCAGCAGTTCCTCCAATTCCCCGGTCGGGCCAGAAGTGAGCGCCATCAGTTGATCCCCGAGCGCCGAAGCCCGGTCGTAGCGTGCCTGTCGATCCGCTAACCCGTTGGTGCCGCCGTTGATCCGTTTGGTGACGGTGATGAGGTCGCGCTTGTCGGACAGTGTGTTGATGTCGGGGCGGGCCACCACCCAGTACCAGGCCGGTCCCAGCCCCGCGTATTCCGGTGTGGCGAGTTGGGATGGCTGCTCAACGAAGAACTCCCGCGACGGCACCAACCCCAGGCTGTGCGCCCACGCTGAGAGTTGGGTGTAGTTGTGCCGCCCGGTGATCTGAATCCATGAGCGGCCCTTGAACCGCTTCCCGTCACCGGGTTTCGTGTTACCCAAGTCGGTACGGCCTTCGTAGGCTTCACCGCTCGCGTATTCCTCGGTGGCGCTGAACCCGGCTGATTCGTGCCCGATCTGGGCCAGCCACATCGCGATCCGGTTCGGGTTGGTGCATTGCGAATCGCGCAGGCCGGAGCGCACACCGTCGAGAATTTGTGGCGCTTTGATGGCTGATACTCCGGTGGCGCGGGCTAGCACCCCGGCAGCCGCCGGCTGGGCAGTGTTGCCGCGCCGGTAGGTGGAGAATCCGTCAGCGCGTATCTTGCGGGCAATGAAGTCAACCGTTTTCGGGTGGTTGTAGGTGCCGCCGCCGAGTTGGGCGTGCATCCAGTCGCGTATCGACCATGCGCCGCCATTGAATACGACGCCCTCGTAGAAGTCGAGCAGATCGCGGAGGTTGCCGAGTTGATTGCCGGGGAACGCTTGTTCGGCACTGATGCCTAGTCGGAATGTTTTCCCGTCCGCGCCATTCCAGTTCAAATCCATGGCAGTGCCCGACAGGTGATTCGACGTGGACACTGAGTTTGTGGCCGTCCAGCATGCCGAGTCTGCGTCTCTCAAGGGTTCGACGTAAGCGTGATAGTCAGCAGCGAATGCCCGCAGGATAGTTAGCGGGTGGCCGTTCTGAATCTGTAGCGACACATGCTCAGCGCCGGGAACTTTCACCCATGAGCAGGAGCCGGTATCGACCATCGGCCACCCATTCTCAGAGAATGAGTGGCCGTACACCACGCGGCGGCCCATATCCAATCACCTCCCACCCGTGAACGGCGCTAACACAATCACGCACACCGCGAACGTCACCCCGGCCACAAGCAGGGACGCGCACACCAACTGCCAGAACTTCGCGCGATGAACGTCGAACCACGCCCAGTAGCGCGGATCGCTCACCCGATGATCCGTTTAGCTTGCAGGTCAGCGATCAGAGTGCCGACAACATCGGCCAACTCTGCCACCGCAACAGTGTCAGCATCGAAAGCGCGATCTGTGGACACATTGGTTGGCGTGTAGGCCGTTGCGGCGACTGTGCTCGACCGGGCGATCTCCACCCAGCCCGTCCCGTCGAACACAAGCGTCAAGGTCTCAGCCGACGCGAACGTGTGGTTCGTAGCATCCTGCAACCTGATCGTCGTGGAACCGCCATGCGCGACAGTGGTGTTCGCATCACCAAACCGGATCGCCACCACCTGACCCTCACGTCCGTGATCCAAGTCGGTGATCGTTGTCGGCGACGAATTATTGGTCCGCAGCAGCGACACAGACCCATTGGACACAGTTGGGGTCGTATCGCCGTCCGGAATGACAGCGTAAGCCTGCCGCGCGATCTGCCCCGCCCCACTGGGTGCCAGCGCCCACGTCGGGTGCGGCTCAATCGCGGTGTTGCCGCTCATCTCACTGACAGGGCTGGCCGCCACGTCGCGGAAGCGGTAGACAACCGACGGACCGAACGCCTCAGTGCCCGCGCTGCTGAGAATGTCACCAACACCGTCTTCACACCAAGTGTCGATATTGATGACCGAACGCCTCACCTCTGCCGCGTTTTCGGTCAACGTGATCAGGTTCCCCGAATGCGTCTCGGCGTGAACGTTAGCCTCGATCACGTTATCGAGCATGTTGGTGCCCACAGAAGCGGTCGACTCGATCACGCGGGCATCCCACACGTGCTGCAGATCATCCATGTAGGCGTCGATCTTGACGTGCGAGGCGAACATCTTGCCCCTGATGAGGGTGGCCCGATTCTCTACTGCGGCGTACACCTCCAGATGCACGCCTGACGCGAACTGGCTAGTGACCACTCCCGCGTGGTCCCAGTTGTCATCAGTGGACTCGCCCACCACAACGGACGCATCCTGCCCGCCCATCGCGTACAGCCGAACCCTTGTCCCCGGGTACAGCGAGTGCGAGTACCTCGCGGAGACGGTCGACCCGAGCCCCGGCTCCAGCGCGCCGCCAAGGAACAACGCTGTGCGGTGCGCGTCGGTGGCCTGCAAATCCACGACAATGTTTTGCACGTACTTGTCGTCGGCGCTCGCGCCCTCCACCGAGCCGGCGATGTCGCAATCTATGGCGCGAATGTTGGCGTACACGTTGCGGGTGCGATGCTGAATCGTGAAGCCCTTACCTCCACCGGAGTACAGGATCTCATTGCTGGCTTCGATGGATTCTGAGATTCGCGCACCTTTAACGGTGGCGTCGATGTAGATGTTGTCGTTCCAGGGTGTCGTCTCGGCGTCGAATCCGATCCCAGTTCCGATAGCGATGCAGTTCGCGTTCTCCGTGCCGTTGCCATCAATGGTTGGGCCGACCCACCGAATGTTCTGGGCGCCGTTGACCATCAACACGATCGCGCCGCGCCCGCCGGGGGTGTTCTGGGTGCATTTGATGGTGCCATGGCCGGTGATATCGCTGTTCGACTGCACCTCAAACGCCTCAGAGGTGGCATAGACTTTCCCGTCAGGAACAACAATGTTTCCGCTGCCCCCCGCCGCCGGGGACTCCTGAAACATCGCCACAAGAGCGGCGCCGTCATCAGTGGTGCCATCACCCACCGCGCCCCACCACTCCGGGAACACCGACGTGTTCTGCGGAGCGACAACCCCGCCAGCCGAGTGATCAAAAATCTGCGACATCGGCGCGTTCACCACACCACCCGCCAGCGTGACCGTAATACCGTCATCAGGTTTCAAGACAGAGCCGGGGGGGAACCACACCGGGGAATCAATCGTCAGGTTAGCGTCGATGACATGCTGCCCAGTCGGCAGTAAAAGTGGCAGACTAGCCGCTTGGGCGGCGGCGTCAGCCGTGGACAATGCGTCCGTAGCCCGACTCCACGCTAACGCCTCTTTCTTCACCAAATCCCACGTAGCCATCAATTCTCCTTTATGGATCAGGAAGTGTGACGGTGACTGTGCCGTCACCGTTGTCTACGACGCTGCCGCCAGGAATGACGACGAGTGGCAGGTCCACGATGGCGCCGCCAGGTGCGAGGAAAATCTTCACCAGGCCGGTCCCAGTCATCTCCCCCGCAACGGCCTTCTCGCCTAAATCTGGGATCGCCATCAGCCGACCTGCACCGTGCCATCGCCGTTATCGACAAACGCAATAACGTTGTCAGGCAACTCAATGGGTGTTGTGTAGGAGCCGTCCACGTTGACCAGCACAAGGTCATCGTTGGAGTCGAAGTAGCCTGACACGATATTCGCCGCCGGCCCACGTTTACGGTCGGTGTCCACATTAGGAGCGACTGTGCTGAGGTCGAGGGTGGTGCCGCCTAACGCCGCATCGAACCACCATGAGGCCAACTCTTGCCAGTAGGTGTATCCCCACGGGTCCGTGCCCGCAGTCGGCGTTTGCAGCGAAAACTTGTACTGGAAATCGTCTGCGTTGATGCCGTTGCGCGCCACCAGATAAATCGGTCCCGTGTCAGCCACAAGCTCCCCGTCGACCATGGTCGCGTGAACAAGGTCGCCGTCCGATTCCACCCCGGCATAGATCGGCTCGCTGAATTTGAATAGCCCGCCATCGTAGGTGATGACGTTGTGAATGTTGTTGAAGTTCGTTGTGAACGCGATGCGTAGCGTGGTCGGGTAGGTGACATCCAGAACGCCCGCCGTGGACGCGCCGTCGAGGATTTCGCCCAGGTTCCCGGTGACTCTGAATTGCGGCAGCGCCATCCTATGATCCCATCGTGTAAATGTCGTCCCAGCCGTTCACGTCGCTGTTCGATGCGAATCGGGCGCCACGGGTTTGTGTGGCGACAAGCCACGCCCGGTTAGCGCGCTCCCCGGTGTCATCGTTGGTGGTTCGCACCGCCACATCCCCAGTGTCGGGGTCGCGCTTCACGTCCCCTGCCGTATACATCAGGGTTCCAACGCTTCCAGCCGGGTCACAATATCTTCGATGACAGCTTGTACCTGTGCGGCGGTGCCGGTTCCCCCGGAGCCGTTGTAGCCGTTGTGGATTGCCTTAGCCACATCATCGATTAAGTCGAGTGCGGCTGTCGCGTTGGTGTCGCCGTTCCCGGCGTCGGCCAACACATCCCCGAACCCCGTCTCGGCGTCCCCGTAGTAGGTGTCAATGCCTGCGGTGAAGGTGGCTTCCCACGTCGCCGCGGACGTGCCCGCATACGCCGCGAAATTCGTGTTGTCATACGCATCGCTGGGAGTAGTTCCGACAGGATAGGTCACAGTTCACCACCCTCCCGTAACGCTTTCCGCTGCTCCTCAGTCAGCAACGCCTTCAACATTTTCGGCGACATCCGCGCCACCAACTCCTTACCCAACTCGGCCTGCTGCACCGTCGCCAACGAATCCGCAGCCCGGACGGCCGGCCGCCGCTGATCCCTATCCGGGGCATCGGCGTCCACCCAATCACCAGCCGACATCAGCCAGTGCGGATCGGTGTTCAACGGCCGCTGATACTTAATCGTGGGCTGCCAGTCCGGGTTCGGCGGCCCGAAACAATCCCACAACCGTTTACTGACAAGCTGCATGTAGTCGACCGGCATGCACCACGGCGCCCCCTTCTGATACGGCAACGCGATCAACGCCCATAAATAGGCTTGGTAGGGGTCGTTAGGGTCGCAGTTTTCGCGTGTGGGGAACGGGTGCGGAAACTTCTTGAAACCATCCGGGAGTTTCTTCGACATAACCACGATTCCACGACCTCACTGGTGTATGAATTGGCTGGTAAACTGTTGGTGTGCAGGAGGAATGGCGGTTCATACCTGGGTTAGAGCCCTACGAAATGAGCAACCCTTGGCCGAGTTAGGCGCGGCGAACGCATCCTGCGACAACAGTTGACACCCAGCGGATACCGCATCTTCATCACGTCAATCAAAGGCAAATGCAAGACCTACTCGTCGCACAAATACATGCTGCTGACGTTTCGCGGCGCACCTGAACCAGGTCAGGAGTGCCGCCACCTAAACGGTGTACGTACCGACAACCGCATCGAGAACCTGGTGTGGGGCACCAAGAACGAAAACTCAGCGGATCAGGTGAGGCACGGCACGCATCGCAACGCACGCAAGACGCACTGCAAGCGCGGCCATGAGTTCAACGACGAAAATACCTACGTGCGCGCGAACGGAACCCGGCTTTGCCTGCCTTGTAAGCGCATCGTCGAGAACGCTGCCTACCACAGGCGGCGGGCAGCGCAAGCGCGCTAGCCGTCACCAGTTCAGGGTCGCCGCCGAACAGCACCGCCGTCGCGGCCAGCGTCCCTAATACACCCAACATCGTGTAAACGCCCAGGTCGTGTAGTCCTGCGAGCATTCGTTCGATTTTGCCGAGCGCGCGCTGCGCAGGGTCTTCCCAAATCCGTTCATCCCCGATGTGGATTTGCCATTCCGGTGGTTCTTCCGGCCCCCACGCCAAATCGATTTTGCGGCAGCGGTCCATGTGAATTTTGGTGTCGCCCTTAATCACCAAACCGACCCGGTCATCGAGGAAGAAATGCCCGATGTCGGAGTTGCGGTCGCCGAGCATGTACGGTTGCCCGTCAGATACTGAAACTTTCCATGACACAGTGGTTTTCGTCGCCCACATCGCCGCCCGCAGGACGAGCACCGACGAAATCGTGTACGCCTTCCCGCCACCGTCCTGGAAAAACGCATGGAGGCGGCTCCAGCCGAGGTTGTCGGCCCGTGTCGGGCTTTTGAATGTTTGGAATGCGAGCAAAACGTCCTCATAGAGCGGGGCGAGCAGCGAATCATAGGTTCCGCCAAGTGATCCGATGAGGACTAGGCCGCCGAGTACGTCGCCGATGCCCTGGATGGTTGCGGAAATCGCTTCATTGACTTTGTGAGATTGTCTGTGCCCCACCGGTTTCCCGGTGGGGCACAGACAACCCCCGGCATCGAGTGCCCTCCGCATTCAACCTGAACGCATTTAGTCGGCTGATACACCCACGACGACGACTGAATCGGGGACGTATCCCCTTCGTAGAACACCACATACGGTTTCACCGGGTCAGTGAAACGTTTCCCGGCGGTGAAATAGTCGCCTGGTGTGGCCGCATCAGTCACCACATCCAGGCTGGAATCCAGGAAGTCGTCGGCGAACTCAGTGATCGTGCGGGTCAACCCGTCGAACACGGTGCCGCCGTGGCTGGTGCCCACGAAAATCCCTGACTTGTCGATGAAGTCGACAACGAGGGCGCCGTATCTCAGGTCGGCGCCTTCCCAGGGCGGGTCGTCGCCGGGTAGGTAGCGGCGGCACTCCACCGACAGTTCCCCGTCCTCGAGGATGTAGTGCATCATGTCGTGCAGGTTTGTCCAGCGTGCTGTTGCTACACCCCACGCCACCCCGGAAGCTAAGGCGTCGAGGAACGATTCGGGTTTCACAACAACATGCCACTCCGACATGTCCAGCCCCATGGTCAACCAGTTGTCGAGGTCGAGTGGGTCGTCGGGGAAGGTGAGGACCGGGTTGTGCTCCCGGAACAAGCACATGAACAGGGACAGTCGCAGTATCCAGGTGATGGGGCCTGCTACGAGCCACGCCCGCGGGAACTGTATGGCCTCCACCAGGAAAGGGTTAGAAACCATGGTGTAAAACTTGAGGTGTTCGTAGTCGTGGACGCAGTCAACCGCCAGCACCACGTCGCCGTCTTCGCGCTGCTCCACGGCGAACTTGTCCAGGACACCGTTCCATCGGACACCCTGATAGTCGACCGTCACACCAATCGTGTGACCCTCATCGTTATCGAGGCGGGATTGGTAGTCGTAAATCCATTGCGCAGCCGGCGAATCAAACGGCAACTCCAACTGCCCCGGCCCCGTATCGTTCGACACCCACGTGAACTTCGCCGAATATTCGTTACCGAGAACGTGCTGAATGTTCCATTCCGCATCCCACAACCGGACCAGAGGGATTTCGCGCCGAATCTTCTCCTCGTTGAGTTTCTGCAACTCGACGGCGGCTTTAATCTCCGCGATGCTCGACGCCATCAGGAACCACTCCACCCGTAGGCGCGGATAGCGACCTGGCCGTCGCCGCCGTTACCGCCGCGGCCGACAAGCATCCAGCCGCCCGCGCCGCCGCCACCGGGATAGTTACCCGGATCGGAAATGATTTTTTGGTCTGCCGAGCCGCGATACGTTTTCGTGTTGAACTCCAAATCAGCGACGCCGTCGCCTGTGACGAAACCGTTTTCGCCGCCGTCACCGCCGTCAGAGTGGATGGTGGTCATGCCGGATGCGACCGCGTAGGACGGTTGACCGTCTTCGCCGTCGATGCCGCCGAAGAAGTCGCCCCAGTCGAGGAATTCGACACCGCGACCGCCCCGGCCGCCGGCACCAACCACACCTTTGATGTGGGTGGTGGCCCACGGTATATCCACCCCGCGGATCACCGTCGAATACGTGAACGATGCCGCAGAGCCGCCCGCCCCTGTTTCGGCGATGCCGCCGCCCTCGCCGCCGCCGCCGCCGCCGATCACGACGATGTCCATGCGTTCACACCAGTACGGAATCTCGTATTCGAAGCTGCCGACAGTGGTGACGTAGAACGTGTTGTCCTGCGGTGACGCCGTGTTCAAGACTGTTGTCGGCTCCAGCCCCCACGGGCGGGACCAGCGGCGCGGCATCACCAACTGTGCTGTGGCGCCACCATCAGCGCCCTTATAGGACACCGGGAGTGAGTATTCGTGCGTGTACGGCGGGATGGGGTAGTTGAAGATTTTGTTGGCACCCATCTGCCCCAAAATGTTGGTGTCATTGCTGTCGCGGTACATCAGTTGGGAACGATCCAACTCGATGACACAGCCGTCATTGTCTTGGGTGAGGACGATGCCGTCGATGAGCCGGGTGGCGTTGGTGCCGCCCGGTTCCCGCTCCCCCGGATCGCCCACCCACTGAAAATCGGGCAGCTTCCACGTCACATCCCCGCTATTGGCTGCTGACGTTAAAACCCAGCGGTGGTACATGATCTGGTCGGTCGGGTTATGTACCGTCACCGTCCCGGCCGCGGTCGTGGCGGTCGAGGTGAACTCGTCGGTGTAATCGTCCTCATACCAGAGTGGCTGCGCCGCCCGCAGTTTCAGCAGCAGGTTGCCGTACTGCTGCTTCAACGGGTCAGTTTCGGACGTGAACTCCGGCTCCTCATACATCAACACATCAAGTTTGCGGGTGCCGGAAATGTCGGTGACCACCTCGATGGTGGTCTTTTTCGGCGCCTCCGACCACTGGTCATCCTCGAACGCGAAAATCTGCCGGAACGCCGACTCATTCCACTCGTACGTGCTGGAAACCGTTTCCTTGCAATGGAACCCCAGCTCGAGGTCGCGGTGCAGCCACTTCGTCGCTTTCGCCGTCGACCCGCGCTGAAACGCACCCGTCTTATACGTGGTTTTCACCGGCGCCTCATAGATACCCGACACCTGGCCTTTAGCCAACCAAATACCTTCCTGGCCGGCTTTGTCGCCGTGAACGTGGAAAACGTGTTCCCCACGCCGAATACGGATTGCGGTGATTCCCGGAGTCGCCAACCTTATGCACCTGGCCTTCCGGTGTACTGCATCGCCGCCAACCGTTGACGGGCTGACAGGCTGCGGGACAGTTCATCCACATCCGAGACGGATATGTTCTCGATGTTGATGCCGTGACTCGCTTGCGCGGGTAGGGTGTTCGCCATGATGTCCCACTGCTGCTGCGTCAGCACCGGCTCCGGGCGCTTCGACATGTTCACCGCGACCCCGCCCGGTTCGAGCATGCCGCCCGAGTCGTACACGCCGCCGGGACGTTTCGACTTCTTATCCTGCTCGATCAGCGAGTTGATCGAATTTTGTGCGGAGTCGAACCCGATGATCGACGGTGCGCCGAACGGGAACAGCTGCTCCACAAGCGCATCCGATGCGATACCACCCATCTGATACCAGTAACTGACACTACGTTTGGCTGCTTGCGCGCCCAGCCCAATCGCGAACTGGGATGCCGCCGACCCGGCTTGCGCCGCACCAGCCGCCCCGGCCCCGAACGATGCCCCGGTGATCGCCGCCGACACCGCAGTGGACGCCGCGCTAGCGCCCTGGTCGATGAGCCCGTTGACGATTTCGGCACCCGTCATCCACAGCCGCGACAGATTCGATGTGCCCGCAACAGTGTTGGCCTGCGCGGCTTTCGGGATGAACCCGGCCAACCGCTTCAACGCTTCGTCTTGGGCGCTGGATGCCAACCCTTGGATGGGTTTTCCGTCTTGGCCGATGATTTTGCCGTCCGGGCCTCGGACGGGTTGCCCGTCCGGTCCCAGCATGGGCGGGGTCGATGTGACGGGTTGCGGCGCCAGATCAGCTGACTGTGGCCCTGGTTCGGGTGGCGTAACCTGGGCGCCGCCGCCGAATGGTGGCGGCGCGGCGGGCTGGGAGATCGGCGGCGCATCCGGTGCAGGAGCCGGGGCTGGTCCCGGCGGTGGCCCCGGTGGTGGTGGTGCGGGCTGATCTACCGGCTGGTCAATCTCCTCAATCGGAGACAGCGGGATCGGCCCGATCGGCCCGCCCCTGTTGCGGTGCAAAGCGTTACGGAAACTGTAGACACCGGACTGCCCACCCATCTTCGCCACATCTTTGGTGGTCAGAACATGCTCGCCCGGTGTGAGCATCGCCGGAACAGTGTCAACACCACCACCATTGGAGAATCCCGGTGTCCAGGGCGGCAGATTCCACGGCTGCATAGGCTGCTGCTGCTGCTGCTGTTGTTGCGGCAAACCCGGCGGCGTGATGTTGTTCTGCCCACCGGGCTTGTACCAAGCGTGAACGTGATCCTTATGGTTCTGAGTCGGACTACCTCGATCCGGCATGGCACGTCCACCCGGCCCGTTCCCGTAGCCATAAGACATCTGGTTGAAGATCGCCCCGTACACATTCGGATCCGATAACACCTGCTGCAACACCCTGTTGCCGTCAGCGATGCTGGGAACCATGATGTCCAGGGCGCCGTTCTGATGCTCACCGAACTGATCGGCGGCATGATCGCCAACCGTCAACCCCTGTGACTCGAAAAACGGTTTCATCACACGATGCGCGAAATCTCGTGCCGACTCCCCCGGCTTCGCCTGCCCCGGCGAGCCGAACATGCCGCCGCCGAACATGTTTTGCAGCATCCCGCTCATGCCGCCGCCGAACAGGTTAGAGCCGCCGCTAGTTTTCGTGGCAGCTTCCATCTGCGCCTCAACGGTGTACGGCTTCAACTCCTTCGTGATCCCCGCCAACAAACCCTTAATCGGCGCCGCCGCCAACCCGCCCACAAACTTCAGCAGGTTCTCGGCCATCCCCACCAAGCCGCGGGAAATCCCTAAATCCTCATCCAGTTGAACGACGTCGCCTAAATCCGTTGCCATCGTCTCGAACTGGTCCGCGGTCTGCTGCCCGGTGTCGGTGGCCTTCTTATACGAGTCGGCGCGGGCCTGCTGCAACCGCAAATCCTGCTCGTGCATGTCGCGTTCGGCCTGCAACACAGCGTTCTTCGCGTCCTGAATTTGTGACGCCTCGGCAACCCCGGACGCTTCAAGTTCGTTGAGGTATGCGCGTTTCTCCTCAAGTTCGTGGCGTTGTTCAAGCCACGAGGATTGCGCGGAGAACATGGCGGGGTCGTTGGTGCCGCCCTGCGCCCACGGCGGCAGGGTTTGGTTGAACGGCACAGTGGGCTTAGGGATCGTGGACGAACCGCCACCACCTGAGCCGCCGCCACCACCAGAGCCGGGTAGGAGTTCGGGCGGTGGGCCTAGTTCCTCACCGTCCTTAACCCAGCCCTGCCCGTCAACCCAATGCATACCACTGCCGGGAATGGGTGGCATGAACGATGGGCGGGCAGGAGCCCCACCAGGCAGCAGCATGTTGTCCAGTGCCGGTGACCGGGTGAACGACGGGCCATCCGGTTGATTCAACTCACCCGTGTGGATGTCACGCTGCCCGGTGACCATCTCCCATATGCGCTTCGGCGCTGTCAAACCGCGCCCAGGCGCCCAACCTGGTCCCCGCTCTTCACCATCGGGCGGCGGCTGAATCGCATTCGCAATATCGTTGCCGAGTAGAGCTGTGAGCCACGTCGGGATAGCAACAGATGCCAGCGCCGCGCTGATACCGTTGGCGCCCGTCTTAGCGGCGGCCGGCAGGTCCGACTGCAACGTGGTTTTGACCAGCCCTAGGTTGGTCAGCAGACTTGAAACGCCGGATATGGTTTTCCATGCCGCGAACGCCACCACAACGTCATCAACACCAACACCGACCTTGTCGAGCCAACCCACCACACGCTCAATCGCACCAACAAGCGTCTGCACCGCACCCACAGCGCCATCGAAAAACGCTTTAATATCCCCGCGGTGGGACTGCACCCACGACGACAAATCACGCACCTTCCCCGTGATCGTGTCAATCGCTTCCTTCATCCCGTTCGTGGCGTCCTGCGTCGGACCACCAAACAGGGCAGTCAAAATCTCGGCGCCCAACTTCGCAAACGCCGTCTGCATATTCTCAATCGACCCGGCAATCGTGTCACCGGCAGTCTGCGCAGTACCGTTAGCGAACTTCTCAATCACATACTGCAACTGCTCAATACCGACACGACCCTCAGATATGGCCTTAGTCATATCCTCAGTGCCGCCGTAAACTTCGTTCAGCCACGCCTTGATCGGCAGATTCCGCAACTGGTTTTGCAGAATCCCCGCATCAACCTTCCCCTGATTGATGACCTGGCTGAACGCCTGACCGATAGTGCCGATGTCCTCACCCGCGAACGCCGCCGCATCCGCAACATCAGTCATATATTTTTTGACATCAGTGACACCCGACGCCATCGCCGTCGTCGCCGCAGTGAACGCATCCGACAACGAAAACGGTGTACCGGTAACAGACGCCTCAACGTCTTTCATCACCCGGTCGACATCAATAGCGGCTTTGCCGGTCTGCTGGAACGTCTTATTCAGGTTCCGCAAACGATGCGTGGCAGCATCCAGAGCCTGATACCGCTCAAACCCCTTGAACAGCGAATAGCCCAGGCCGGCAACGCCAGCCGTCGCCGCAGCAGTGAACGCCGTACCAAGTGCTTTACCCGCAACAGCGCCGGCCTTCGCCGCCGAAGTCTCATACTGCTTCAGCGACTGCCGAAACCCAGACATCGGCAACGACGCCGACAACTGCGACCCGAACGACTGACCGAACCCCTGCCCCGCAGACTTACCCGACTTCTTAAACGAATCAGTAGCGCCCTTACCGGCCTTGTCCATGGCCTTCTGGATTTGCCCCGGCAACCCCTTCGTGTCCGCGACAACCGAGATATAGCCGACGCCCAGCTCAGTCCCTTTAGAAGCCAACTAGGTCACCGCCTTACGTTCTCGTAGTCGTTTCCTACGCTCAGCCAAATCCTTAGCCGACGTAGGCTCAAACCCGCGACCCTTACGTTTCGGTTTATCGTCCGGGCGTTTAACAGGTTTCGGCTGCGGACCCTTACCGGCCCGCTGCCAATTCGCCAACTGCAACGTGTGCAGAATCGCCGCCATGAAATCCACCTCGGCGGTCCACCACCAACTGCGCGGATGCTGCTCCCGAAACAGGGCAGACTCCTGCACAGGCGGCATATGGTTCACAACATCAAGAAGGTCGACCCAACTGAAATCCGGGTCACCTAGATCACGAAGCCGCAAACCATGCCGAATCAGGTCGTATCGGAGCGCGCCTTCGTGCTCTTCGATGAAACGGCTGAGTCCGACGATCTGTCCAAAGGGATTTCGGAACCCTCATTCCAGTCGGCTTGAATCTGCTTCAATTCGCCCAGCGTCAGGTTCTGCAACAGGCCAACAACCCTGTCGTCATCAATGAACGGCAGCATGGACGAGATAATGAGTTCGCACTGCAAGTCCACCAAGTTCCGGTCATCCTTGAACTCTTTACGTGCCCGAATCTCCTCGTCGCGCTTCATAATCTCGCGCACTCTGGGTCGGGCAACGAACTCGAAACGCGGCAACACAAACCTCACTGGCTCTCGGCCACCGACTTGCTTACCGTTCTCATCGAACGCCACTTCACCTTCCATCGTTACAGGCAAGGTGATTTCGACTCTTGTCCGCTTATCGTTTGGGCCAATGATGACACCCATAACAGGACCGACCTTTCATGGTTTGGACCGACCGGAGGGGGTGGGTCGCGGGGGTGGCAGGCCGGTCCAGGTCACCACCCCCGCGACGATCAGGGGGGCTATGACCCGGAGGCGTGCCCGGTATCAGTGATGTACTCCAACACCGCCTCAGAGTTACCCGTGGCAGGCTTGTAGCAGTCGATGGTGATCGCGTAGGCGGTCAGTTCAGAGTCCTTGTAGGACACGTCCTCAAGGTCGATGACCTGACCTTCCTGCACCACGATGCGGCGCTCCTTGGAGCCGTCAACCATGTCGATGACGAACGCCGAACGTGGAAGCTGCTTCGATGAGTGCGCGACAGCGATGGTGCGGTTACCGCCACCATCAGTGCCCAGCGTGAGACTGTCAGCGCCGAACACGGTTTCCAGAACATCCGGGTCAGACTCCAGGAACGTCAACTTGATGGACTCCTGGTACTCGGACTGGGTGGTCTTCACCAGGTCGGTGCCGAAGGCGTAATGCTTCTGCGTAGACCTGTTGACAGTCAACGTGATCCCGTCATCGCTGATCCAGCCGTGATCCACGAACAGCGAGTTCAGCGGCGAGCTGGCATCCGTTGGGAGAGTAGTTCCGAGAGGTGCGCGATAAAAAACGCCCGCGTCGGTCGGTCGGGTCGGAGCCCAAACTAATGTGCTGTCCGCCATCGAAATCAGCCCCTTCCAAGGCTCAAAAAGCGGACCGGCCTCGATTAAAGGGTATTCAATTGTGTTTTCTGTTGTGTATTTTCAGTTGTTTCTTCAGTTTTCCCTGGAGGGGAAAATCAGTCTGCGTGGGTGAACAGTTCGGCACGCAGGCGCCGCGCTGCGGCGTCAGCTTCTTCGATGGTGGCGAAGTAACCTGCGATGTAGTTCTTCCCGTTGGCATAAGCAGACGCTTGCCACTTGCCACTAGGAATGCGGGACACTCCGCGTACCCCGCTCAACGAGTTTGATTGCGCGCCGTTGCGGTGTTCGTTGTTCTGCTTCTGTGTTACGGCCCGTAGATGCCGTGGATTCACGCAGGGGCGGTTGAAGCACACGTGGTCGATGACACGTTCGCCGAGCTTCTCGCCGGTCGCCCACTCGTAAGACACGCGGTGCGCGCCGTGGTAACGCCTGTCGATGCTGAACTGGCCGTAACCCGTAACACTGTGCATTGTTCCGATCCAAATCCAGCATCCGTCCGGGCCAGCACTTCGATCTACCTTCGACCAAAAGCGTTCTTCAATGGTTGGCCTTTGCGATTCGGTTGTGCCGGTTCGACGCCACCGTTCGTAGTGCATACTGCACCACCCACGGTTTCGGGATGGTTTAGGGCATCCATCTACAGCGCAGGGAATATTGGGGTTAGACTTCGCCATGTCGACTCCTTGTTAGTCGGCCATTCCCCGGGCCAGTTGCCGCTGGTGCCGGGGCCTTTCTTGTGAATATTCTAGTTGCTTTTTACGCCGCAGTTGATGTTGACAACACCAAATCTCCGGTTCCTTGCAGCCGGGTCAGTTGCAGGAAATCCGGGTGCGCGAACGGCCCGGTCGGGCCGGCCACGTTGCCCCAGTTGCGCACGAAAACCTCATCGTCAATGACGGTTCCGATAGCGTTGTGCATCGCCGCGTCGGCTGTGCCCCACATTGATTCAGCGGTGGCGGGGTCCACGGCGAACAGTTGTATCAGGATTCTGGTGCTGGTGGTCACCACGTTGGGTCGTGACCCGCCCGATAGCTCCACCAGCACGAACCGTTCAGGTAGCCGGTTTTTGGGTAGCGCCGCGGCCACGGATGCGGTGCCGTCGAAAGCATCGACCAGGATGGATAGCGCCGTCCGTAGAGCGGGTTTGACGGTTGGGTAGACGAACATCAGAGTTTCCCGGCGTCCATCGACTTAACCAGTGTGTTGTTGCGGGCGTTATCGACAATCGTTGGCCCGGTGGCGGTGACAACGGATGCGCGCCAACGCCCCTGCGGAGCCCTGCGGCCCTGCTGGGAACCTGTCATGTAGCCGCCGTCACCAGTGCCGCCCATGCCGTTGGCATGCTCTGCGATGCGTTCGGCTGACCGTTCCAACGTGGCAACCACTTTCGGCAGACGACGCACATCGTAGAACGCGCCCTTTCGCCACTTAATCTTCACGCTCAACCCCAACCGTGGACCAGCACCCCTCAGCGAACACCTGAATCAGACGGTCACCCTCACGGCCAGCGAAAATTTGCAGATTGTTGTGCTCATCCGTCGAAAACCGTGTCGCAGCGTCAAACTCCACAACATCACCATCATCGACACCGACAACAATCACGAACCCAACTCCACATCCGTGTCCACAGTGTGAATAGAGAACATGCCCCGCCGGAACGGTCGCAGCCGCAACTTCAACGCCCGCGTCAACCACGGCCCGCTCGTTGTCGCCGACTCCTGCCCCACCCGAACCTGCGCATACGTGCGGGCAGTCGAATACCCCGTCGCATCGTAATCCGCAGTCGTCACATGCGGCTTATCGAACACCGCAGCAACCATCGTGGCGACCACCCGGGCCACCGGCCCCGGCACAGGGTCCGGGTAGTGACCCAGGTAGCCCACCACAACGTCAGACGCCTGCTCCAACTGATTAGCCACAGCAGTCGTCTCGTCAGATGTGAGTGACCGCCCAAGAGCGGCCACCACATCCGCGCTAGCAGCAAGAGCCACTATCAGCTACCCGCTGTCGACAGACCGTAAAGCTTGCCGTGCTTGAGCTGGTTGCCGTAGTCGAGCCCGATCTCGCCGTACAGTTGCACCTTCTCCGAAGCACCCGTCTTCGACAGCGGCTCCGCGAAGAAATGCCCCTTGCCGGGAATCTCAAGGAACACAGGTGAGCATTCCTCAAGCGACACCACAGCAAGCTGCTCAGCGGGCATCCACCTGTTGAGCATGATGTTGCAGCGCCCGAAATCGGTTTCGAAGGTTTGCAGGTTCACACCGCCGACGTTGCGGGACGTTTCCTGCCGTGAGGCGTACGACGTGGAGTTGATGAAGAGGTCAGTGAGTTGCCGCTTCACACCCGAGCCGCAGATCAGCGTCCGCGTCTCAGACTCCATGATGCCGCCGTTATCCCACACCTGCTGCATCAGATCGAGCACCAAGTCCTTGGTCAGGGCTGCGCCTGCCGCGTCGGTGGCGTTCGTGGTGATGGCCTGCAAGATTCCGCGGGTGCGGCGAGCCATCCCGTTATCCGGCGGCAGCAGGTAGGTGCCGACGAGGAACGACTTCTCCACATCACGGGCAACCTGCTTGAACGACTGCGTCAACTGCCAGTTCAGTTCATCAGTGACCGCGTTCGGGCCGTTGCCCTGCGGATGCGAGTTCCACGCGGGCCACGCCCCGGAATGAAACTGCCCGGTAGCGGCCTGCTTCGTGTAGGAGACGGCGACCTGTTCCTGGTGGATTTCCAGAACATTGTTGCCTTCCACACGCTTCCGCTCCTCGGCGGTCGGCGCGTCCGCGCCTTCCAGCCGTTGCCGGGTAGCGTCAGGTGCCCGCAGATCATACGAAGACCACGTGAAAGTGGTCGACGGGACCGCGCGGCCACCCGTCAGCCCGCCAATGGACGACAGGAACGGGGTGTCTTCTGGTGAGGTGGAGAACAGTTCTCCGACATAGTTCGGCAGATTGAAAGTCGTGCCGAGTCCAACGATTCCAGCCATGCTGGTATCACTCCTTTTACATGGGAAGGAAAGGCGCGACCCGGCGTTCTGCCGGATATGCCTTTATCGGGATTGACGGGCCAGTTCGGCGAGCTTCAATGTTTTGAGAGACATCGCCGTCTGTGTGTCGCCGCCGGCCTCGGCCATGCGGATTTGCTCGTCAAGGTTGGGTGGCTGCTCAGGTTGCTGCCCCAGGTTCGGGACGTGCGCGCCTTTCGCCGGTTGAGGTGTGCGCTCGTTAAGCCTTTCGGCCTGCCGGTTCAGCGTTTCCTCATCCGTTGCCGTGAGGAACAATTCGGCGTCCTCTTGAGAGATGCCGTGCGATACCGCCACCCGAAGCCTTAACGCCTCAGCCCTAGCGGCAGCAGCCTCCTCTTTCGCGGCGGCTGCTTCTTTCGCGGATCGTTCCTCTTTTGAGAGTTGCGCCGCCTTCAACTCTTCGAGTTCTTTGGCGGCTTTCTCATTCTTCCGAGACATGGCTTTCCAAAACTCCACCGTTTCAGTGGGTTTGGGAGGCTTGGGTGCCTCGGTTTGCGGATCACGCGACTCCGGAGTGCGCGTCTCCTCGCCCTCATCTGGGCGTGCTTCATCATCAGCCATTTACAGAGGTTTCCTTTTCAGGAGAAGGGGTTTCGTGCCGCTATTTCAGCAGCACGCCAACCACGCCCCAATTAAACGGAAAAAGGGGCGGGAAAGAGTTATTCGCCGGAAGTGAACCGTCGCATAGCGGGGCCGGTTTCAATACGCTCAGCGAGCATGGCGTCATATCCACGCCGCCACATCAGCACGGCCAGCCCGTCTTGTCCTGAATACGGGTTCCTGTCGCCAGGTTCGGCCGCGTAACCCTCAGCCCGCGCCCGCGCGAGTGGATGCGTCATGTCAGGAAATCCTGACCAATACCAGCACCCACAAACGAGCCGTGACCGTTCAGCACACTTTCACGATACGCCTCACGGGTAATACGACCATGCGTATCGAACCATTCAGCCATCTCGTCAGACATCATTTTCCGGGCAGTCGCATCGTTGACTGTCCACAGTTTGCGCGGATTGAAAGACAGCATGTACTCCGGTTTAACCATGTGCCCGCGGGTCGCTGACTCAGCGGCGAGGTACTGCTCGTTCACCATCTCTTTGTAACGGGCAGTGATTAGTTCATCGAAGCCAGCACCCTCATAGCCCTCGGCGCGGGACTTTGAAATGTAGTCACGGCGCCGTATCTTCTCCACGCTGATCCCGTACACCTCAGACTCGGCCTCAGCGCCATCCCAACCATCCTCGACAAGTTCCAGAACACGGTCCTGCTTGGCCCGGTCAACAGCCTCGGCCTTAGCTTTACGTGCAGCAGCGGCTGCTTGCTTCTTCTCCAACTTCTCGGCTTGCGCGAACAGTTCGTCGGCACGATCGAAATCGCCGGCACTCAGTGCAGCTTCGGCGTTAGAGAGAATCCCCCCCAACTCATCCTTTGGCGCCGCAGCGGCGGCCACCGATTTCTTCGGCAGTGCCGCTAACGGATCAGGAGCCGGAACCACTCTTGACGCCGCGTTCTGCTTGCGCCACGACTTGAGTATCTTCTTCGGCTCCCCTGAACCTGCCTCCGCGCGGGCCTTCTGATACTGCTCATCCCACTCCTGCATCCGCGCGACAGTCTCATCATCCAACACATCGCTCAGAGTCTGATTAGCGCGAATCTCCACCGGCTGGCAATAGCAATGATCGTGATACTTATCGCCCAACTTACGGACACCACGCCTGCCACCCACCACAGTCACAGCCGCAGCGCGGGAACCATAAACAGCGCCACGACTGGACAACATTCGACAAAACTCGCACGCCTGCGGGCGCGCCACCCGAACCCACAACGACCCCGTCGCTTCCGCGTTCAGCACCGTCGTATCCCGCGCCCCATCGAACACGGCCCGCTGCATCGTGCCCGACAACCTATCCAACGCAGCCGAACCCTCGGCGCCGAGCGCCCACCGCGCAGACTTAACCAACTTCTCCGCATCAACCGGGTCTGCGGTCTTAGCAACATAATCGGCGCCCGGATCGGACTCCTCGAACCACGTCGCCGCTAAATCCCCCGCCACGGCAACGAAAGGGTCAACCACATCAGGGAATCCATCCACCAGATACGCAGCGAAATCCGCGTCCGGTGGTAGCCGCTCCCCGGCCACCCACAAGCTACGCAGTTGTTGCTGCGCGAGATTGTTGACCTGGGTTAGCAGAATCCGGCGCTGTGTCGCCTTCACTACCATCCGCAGCCTGCCTGGTTAATGCGGCCATGAGCATCGATGCCCCGGCTTTGCGTTTATAGGTCAGCGCCCGTTGAATCTTCGCGTCATCCCAATCCAAATCCTCAAAAGGCAACGGAGTCTCCCCAAGCCACGGCACCGCCGCCACCAGCTTCGTCACCGCATCCGTAGCCGCCGACATCGGCGTATTTTCCGGCGGCGACCAGCGAGCCGCCAACCCCGAAATACCATCAGGCACCGAACCGTCCCGAACCTCCACAGCAGTCCGCATCACCCGCGCCAGCCGCGGCCCGAAACAATCCATCGCATACTTCGACTCAATAATCAGATCACGCTCAGCAGCCTCAATCGCCTCAGCCGACGCCGGATTGTCGTGGATGATGCCCATAGCCGACAACGGCAAACCCGTCTCCCCCGCGAACAAGGATGCAAGCATCCGTATCTGCTCCGTGTGCGGCCCGCCACCAATCAACTGCGGGAACTGCCCCAACTGCGGCGCATTACCGTCCTCGTCGCGCGGCGCCGCCCACACCCGGCCGATAATCGCCTCCCACTGCGAAATCGTGTTCCCGTCACCGTCCTGAAACATCGTCTCATCAGCGCCCATCGCGTACCGTTGCGGCGCTGAAAAGAACTCCGCGTGAACCTCAGAACGCACCATCGTCCGCAACGCCGAATCTGACAACGCCATAACAGCCCGCGAAATACGAGAACACCCAAACGGGCGATCCAACCTAGGTTTGTACGGCAACACCTCCACCGGCAAACGGTCCAGGGTGTGCGGATACCGCTCCACCACCCAACGCTGATCCCAGCGGCCCCGGATCGTCACCTTCGGCAAGAACATCACAAACTCTGTGACCCGGCCAGAATCATCCATGTCGACCACGGAAAACGCTGCCCGCAACCTGCGCCTACGGAAATCCCACAACCCAGACCCATACAGGGCTGACTGCGACGAAATCAGAACCTCCGGGTCACCCTGAGATACATCACCTTTCGTGACCATCACGAAAGCGCACGAATGCACAAACGCCGAAGTCAAGGTTTGCGGCAACTCCATAAACAAATCATTGGAATCCAGCAGTTCCCGAACCCCAAGCGGGTCATCATCATTCGATGGGAACGTGAACTCCTCAAGTTTGCAGCGCCGCGCCAACACATCAACCGCTTTAGCCGGCCACCCCAACACCATCTCAATATCAGTCAAATGCGGAGGGATCGCTATCTGCAAATCCTTCAACACATTCCGCTGATCGTAATACTGGTTACGAATCAGGTTCCGGCGAATCTTCGCCGTCCAACACTTCACCAACTCATCAAGAGTCGCCCGCTCATCGTCATCAAGCCCAGCAATAGTGCCCAAAGTGGCCGCACCCGTAAGTGTCATCACCGCAGAATCACCACCTTACTGCTGCCACCTCGCGGAATCTTCGGACTGTTCAACACCAAACGGCGACCCACATGCGCCCCCACCATGCACACCGCCAAATCAACATGACGCTTCGAATCCCGGTTCTCCTTACCGAGACTCACACCCCACTGATTAGGACGCCGCTTCGCGTTGTGAACATGCAACCGCAACGCCGGATCACCGTCATGACGTAGAGTTTTTTCCTCATCAATCAACGACGCCACCCGTTCAGCCATCTCAGTGAACTTCTGGTTCCGTTCAATCGCGCCGCGCTGCGACAACCGCATATCGAACAACACCGAATGCCCGATCACCGCGCCCGGAGTGGCCCACAACTTCAGTCGCTTATGAAAATCGCGGTGCCACTCATCAATCACACCCGACCAATACAGATGCTCAGTCTCATCATCCTTAGCCGGGGACGGATCAACCCCAAACCACATCACCTTGTATCGGTCGAACGCCGCCCGAACAGCGGCATCAACCTCATGGCGCGGCGCCAACCAGTCAGCGCCCCGAGCGCCTTTCGGTTTCTGCCACACCCCCAAAACGAACGTGTACCCGTCCGACACCCGCACACCAACCAGGCCGGTCGCATCCTCAGACTTCGAACAATCCAGAAACATGGTGATCCGCTCGTTATCGGCCACCACATCCACCCCGGCGAGCGAATCCCAATTCCTCGGATCAACCCAAGCATCCTCACGCGCCGCCAACCCGTTCAAATAAAACCGGATCGCCTCAGCCGGCGCCGTCCTCGGATCAAGCACCTCATCAGCCAGGCGCTCCAAATCAGCCCACCAAGCATCCGAATACGCCTGACGCAACGCCGCACGTAAATCGTCCCGCGACTCAAACACATTCAGATTCGGGTCAGCCTCAACCGAGTCATACAGAATGTCCTGGTTCAGGTTCTTAAACTTCCCCGAAATCTGCTTCTGCCACGCCTCAAACGACCGCTCCGCAGTCGAATCCACACCCATCGTGTGAGCGTTCGTGTACTCACACATTCGGGCCTGCAAATCCCGCGGCGACTTACCAACATTGCGGCGCGCCACCTCAGTCACCCGATGCCCACCCGACGACGCAGTCATGTGGTGCGACTCGTTCAACATGATGAACGTCGCCGGGTCACCCTCACTTGACGCCTCCGACGCCGTCAACACCTCTAGGCGGCCCCGCCCCTTCAAAATCGTGCGGGTCTCGCCGCAATCCAGTTGATGCCAGTCCCGCGCCTCCCGGCCCCACATCGCATTAGCGACCCGTAGAACATCCTTCGACTGATCCTCCGAGTTAGACGACACCTGAACCAGCGGCATCCGGTGCGGCTCCCCCGACCAGCCGTCCTCATCCATCACAAGCTGCGACGGCCCCGCCAACTCGATATTGCAATGCGCCGCCCCGAACGGGTCTTTACCCGTGCCCTTCGCGCCGCGCTTCACACCCGAGCGGTACACATACCGGCCGTCCTCGTTGAACCAATACCAAAGGATCAGGAACCGCTTCTGGCCGGCAGTGAACCGCCAATACTCGCCAGTCTGATAATCAATCAGCCCCGGCCCGAACCGCTCAAACTCGGCCGCAGTCAACCGCCACTCAGCCCACCGAATCACCAAAGGGCCAAGGGACGACCCCAGAATCTTGTCCTTGGTTTCCCGATCACCGGGCCACGGCGCCGTACACCACGCACCCGTGCCCTCATCAACCCAATAGCCCGGAGGAAGTTCACAGGTCTCGGAAGTCATCGGCGTTCACCACCGCGGCCAACTCCTGCTTCGGCTCCACATAGCGGATACGCAAATCCCGGCGGTAATCCCCGGTAGTGCCCAAAACCCGCTCACGGTTCCGAAGCTCAGTACCCCACTTCGGCTCACCCTCATGAATCAGCGCCGCATACTCAATCGAATCCAGCGCGAAATTCCACTCCTCCGGACCCCACAGTTTGCAATGCGGCATCGTGCGCCACGTATCCCACTTCTCCCGCGTCCGCTGCGGCCAACGCCGCCCATCCGAACGGGACTCCGGCAAATCCGGGCCACCCTCGAAACGGACGTTCTCAACCTCAGTCCACTCATGCGTGGGCTTATGGCGCGTAACCGCCTCGCCTGGCGGTTTAGGTTTCCGGCCAGCCATAGCCATAACGAAACCGCCTTTCTAAAAACAGTCAGATTTTGCACACCCCGCGAAACGCTATGCCCTACGTGCTTTCGTGATGGGTAGCGGTAGGGGCATCCCCCCTGGTCAGGGGCCTGCGCATGTTTGCTGGGTTGGGTTGGTGTGTTTGTGCTGGTCAGGGACGTGTGTGCATCGGTGCTGGTCAGTGCCCTACCGGACGATGTTGGTTGTGTTTGTGCTGGTCAGCGCCCTACTTCTGCCTGACCCTGACTCGGATGGTGCGCTCGTCCTCATACCCGTTGGTGGTGACCACATGGACCTTGATGTCATAGTTCGCATCCGATACCCCACCGGATAGGACTGTGGTCGTGGTCAACCCTGTGGTGCTGGTGGATGCCACGGTGATCGCTGTGGTGGTAGTTGATAGCCCATCCACGTATGCGGTGCTGGTGGCTGACGTGATGGTGTCGCCGTGCTGTATGTAGGGCTCCCAGTTGATGGTGTACGGCATTACAGCGTCGGGGTCTTTGGTGTAGGTCTTGTGGTAGGTGCGGTGTGTGCGTGGCTGCACCACCACGGGCGGGTAATAAGACACTGCTACCTCAGTCCTGGATGTTGGTAGGGGCGGCGTAGATGGCGTTTACGGGCTGCCAGGGACTGCTGCTGTGTGCGCTTCTTGTGGCATGTAGCGCATACGCCACGCAGATGGTCCGGGGTGTTCGTTGCGGCCCTGTCGGCTTTGGTGGCTGCTACCCCTGCGATGTGGTCGAACTCATCTATCCGCACCGTGCAGCCGGGGTAGGCGAGTTGGCAGGTCTGGTCTCGTTCACGTACTTCACGTTTCACGGCGGCAGGTATGCGACTACCGGGGCCGCCGTTCACCCAGGCCATCAGGTCATGCGGGGTAGGCGTCCGGGTCGTGCGACTCGACGAACGTGTGGGCGTGCGGGCAATGCGACTCCGCTTCCTCGCGGGTGTTGTAAACGCCGATCACCTCAGGTACATCGTTTATCGACTTCAGGACCGCGAAGTACTTGCCGTCGCTGTGAATCGTCCAGGTAACCATATTTGTTTCCTGCTTCCTTTTAGGGCTCCATGTGTGTGGTGGACGGCTCCCATGTTGTGCGGGTGCCGACCTGCCACGCTTTGCGTCCCGGTGGGCGAGGCGCCTTGTCGGGGTGTTTAGTGATGGCTGGTGGGCCGTCTGCGTGGTCGACCAGCGACGGCCACGTGTAGGCCACAGGGTGGTGGTCTTGCAGTGCCCACGCGGCGATGGTGAAGTCCCACGGGCGGCGACTCGTTCTGGCGTGGGCCAGCATGTCTGCGATGAGGTCGGTGCGTATCGCTACCGCCACCGCATGGAGTAGGTGGGTGGCGGTGACGTAGTGGGCGTCGGTGCGGACGGCTTGTTCAGTGGCTGCCCGGATAGCGTTCTGCCAGTGCGGTGGGCGTAGCTTGCCGAGATAGAAACTCACGATTGGGGTTGGTGCGGCGGCGAGCGCTTGGGCGGCTTGTTGGTTGAAGTCCTCGACGGGTTGCGCGTCGTCCTCTAGGACTATCGACCATTCGGTGGTGGCGAAGTCGTTGAGGTGTTCCCATGCCCGGTAATGGTTACGTTCGCAGCCGAGTTCGCCGTTGTCCATTGCCAGGTAGGTGGCACCAACCTGGTCATAAAGTGCGTGGGCCTGTGCAGCTCTTGATGTGTGGGCTACTACGCCGACTGTATGCAAGGCGCTTTGTACGGTTCATCAGCGATCTTCTTCATGTACGCCACGTCGAAGGTCGAATTGAGGAACCCTTGCTCTCCCAGTTCGACCAGGACTTGCAACCCCTTGCGGTGGTAAGTGTCCTGTTCCTCGTCGCTCAGGTATGAATCAGTGACCGATTCGCCGCAGATGGCATCTGCCACGATGAATCCGGCTTCGATAACCCAAGACTCTGCGAACTCATCCTCGTCGATCATCCTCGCAACATCTCCTCGTAGTAAGGCTTCAACGTGTCCCACGACAACCGGAACCGAAGCTGCAACGCCCTCCGCTTCGCGTCAGCATAAAACGCGGGATCGGTCACCAACTGCTCAATCTTGAGCGCCAACCCCACCGGGTCCGGGGTATGAACATCCACAAACTGTTTCGCCAGCAACGACCCCGTCTGCACCGCCGGGACAAGCCACTCCCTCGGCAGCCAACGGTTATTCGGGTCAATGTCAGTCATAATCGCCGGGATACCAGCACCGCCGACAGCCTCATTCGCTGGGAGACATAGCCCGCCGAACCTACGCGGAAGAATCAGAGCGTGCTGCCCCTGGTAGGCATCCCAATAGTTAGGTAGGTCGGTTTGCTCGATGCGGAGGTCGACGTTGTGTGGCACCACCACATGGTGGCGTTGCATCAACTGGTCGACGTAGCCGTTCTTTTGGCATCGCACCGTTAACCGAAAGTTAGCGGTGGTGTGCTGCAAACATTGCAGCAAGTCGATGGTGCCGTTGCGGTTCAAATCGACTTCGCGGTCGTTGCGTTTGTCGATGGTTGGGCGGCCCACAATGTGCAGCAGATTCGTCGGAAGATCGGGCAGGTCAGGTTCACCGAATCGGTGAGTTTCCACCGGGAACGGTAAATGCACCGTCCCTTCCGGCCACTCGTCTATGCGCCACTCGCTAGGCGCCAACCATTGGGTGGGCTGGTCGTTGCGGTTCAGGAACTCGAAGTTCGCATGTAACACGGTGCGGATGCCGCGCTTCTGCGCTATATCCCACAGCGCCGGGGTGTACCCGGTTTCGGCGGTGTAGACGGTGTCCACGCCGTCGAGGAACGCTTCGATGTGGGATGCGGTGGGCCATCCCCGAATGATGGCGGCGTCGGGATACCAGTCCGAACGGATAGGTAGCGGCATCTCCGACATTCGCGGGTCGGTGCCCACAACCAGCGTTTTCGCCGGCGCCATGTTGTCGTAGAACGCTTTTGTTTGTATCCCAAGACCGCGGGAGTCAGCGCGGGCGATCAGTCCGACCCGCATCAGAACACCTGATCGGTGTCGTATTTGGCCTCGCCGGCCCTGCCATCGGTGTGGGTGGAGCGTTTCATGTTCAACCCTGCTTTCGGGTTGTAGACATGAACCCTGTGCTGGTGCCACCCGGCTAAACCGTCAAGGTGGTACGCCTCATCGAGGACGCCGTACATGCGGTCCTCAATGAAGCATTTCGCGTGGGGGGTGAAGTGCGCTTTGAGGATGGTGCGGTAGTACGGCACGGACGCCAGGTGCGGCCGTTGTGACCATTGGCTGGTGCGGATCAGTGGCGTGTTCGGTTCCTCGCCGTGCATCAAATGTCGATGCACTTTCGGGATTTCAGCTTCGTGATACAACCTGACCACATTCGAGATGCCGTCGCGGATGGGTTGGGCGATGGCGTCCCAGTCGATAGGTTCATCGACTAGCGGGGTGTCCTGCTCCACATACAGCATCAACGGGGTGGGGATGTGATCGATGATGCGGCGCAACATGCCGGTCTGGTGTACGTGGTGATCGAAGATGAACGGCACCACCGGCCATCGGTCCTTAACCGCCAGTTCCAGCACGTTCTTGATGTGGTGTTCATAGGCGTAGCGGCGGGTTTCCTGCTCGTCGCGTACACCGTCGAAGGTGAGGAAAATTTCGGCGTCCGGTAGCCAATACCTGACCGACTGGATGGTTTCGTTGAGGATGTCGGTGGATGGGTGGCTTTTGATGGGTGATACCGGCACCACCACAGTGATGCTCACAGCGCGCCCAACGCTTCCAGGTCGGTTCGTAGCCACCGGGACCATTCACGCTTATACCGCATCCACCACGCCGTGATCCGGTTCGCGTTCGCCGGCCACAACTTCAACTGGTCATCAACGTAGCCGGGTAAATCCCGGTAATCAGTGATGATCGGGAACGGGCAATCCGGCAACAGTTTTCGCCAATACCCGGACGAATAATAGTCGGGGCGCGGGCTCACATCGTCAGCTATCGGCACCGTGTGGGCTTGCAACGCCTCCCACACCCGGAAGCTGTCCGGGGAGAATGTGCCAGACGGGCACGGCGCCACCTTCGCCGCGCACATGTGTTTGGCGTACTCGTCCGGGTTCATGCCTTGGGTGAACCCTTCGGTTTGCTGCACAACCGCTTTCACTTCAGGGTCGAGGTTGTCGACCAGTTGGATGAAGCATTGCGTGCGGCGTTTGTGGGTGTTCTGCGCAGATAGGAACACGTCGAGTGGGCGGTGCCCCCACGCTGGTTCGTTGAACGCCGGGGTCCAGCCCACCCCGAATAGTCGCGCTCCGCGGTAGGTTCGGTCGGTGCGCGGGGTTTGCACCCAATGCCGAACATTCGGGTGAACTATCCGTTCAATGTTGAACAGGTCTTCCTCGTCGCCGGTCTTCATGCACAACAGCCACTCATACCGGGAGGCTGCGTCGTTGATGTCATCGACACGTTCGTGCCAGTACTGGCCGGGGATGATGAGGATGGCCCCCGGCACTTTCTGCGGGTAGCCGTCGACATGATGGAAGTCGATTCCGGTTGGATGTAGCTGGTTGGTGAGTAGCTGGTGGAGCGCGTTCTCATCCCAGCATCCGCGCGGCGCTAAGTGTCCTACCGTGACCGTCATTGGCTTGGACCAGCCTTCAGTGTTTGTCGCTGTTGATGGTTGTGCTGACCCCGGTAGCGAGGACGTGCCGGTAGTCGTCGGCGTGCCCGGTCACCTCGAACAGTGTCCGCGGCGGCAACCCCTCCACGTCGAACACGTGATCCGCGAACCGTTCCGCATAACCGTTCCAGGCGTCCACATATCGCAGCGCCTGCTTGTATGGGTCGTCCACATCGAAAACTGTTGGGAACATGTCGCGCACACACGCATGGAACTCTGGGCGGGCCTTCGGGTTGCGGAACCCGTCGCGCCCCACCCACGACGCCGCCACCGCCTCCCGGTCCCGCCGTAACAGAATGATGACGGTGTCTGGTTCGCGTTCAGCGATGCCCGCGAGGAGCGGCACCGACATGTAGGACGCTTCACCGACGCTGTCGCCCCACATCCAATCCCGTTTAGCCACTGAATCCCAGGTGAATACCTTCTGGTGGGTGACCGGAAGCCCGCAAATACGGAAAACAGCCGCCGCCCAAGTTGTTGCCGAACGGCCCGTGCCGCACACCACGAACCTAGCCATGGGTACGTTCCCGCGCGTTCAGCGCCGCGATGCAATCCGCAGCCTCAATAGGCACATCCACAGGTGGCCCGCCGCAATGGAAACAGGGCGCTGCTTTCGCCGCCATCCAACGCAGATAGTCACCGCTAGTGTCGAAATCCTCGGTCCAGTCATCTATGACGTGGATACGGTCGGCCATGACATGCGCGGTGTCCCACAACCTGTACGGCAGCCCCGTCATCGCGCGGTAATGCTGCCAACCGGACGGGTCCATGATTTTGCCGCGCCGATACAGCTCAGTGGCTTTCAGCAAAGTGCGTTCATGTTCGCCGCGATGATCCTCGAAGAATGTGACGGCGAAACATTCGCCCCACTGGCATCGAGTCAATTTTGATGCGCAAGGGCGGGCGAACAGCATCCAGTCCCGGTGCCCGTAAGTAGTGATGGTGTGCATGGCCTGTTCGGTGAAGTACACATCCCCGTACAGGGTGATGGTGCGCCCCTCCTCAAGCCACAGTTCACGGCTGGACAGGAATTTGTCAGCGCCACCATATTCCGGTGTCAAGGTTGGCAGCAGCAGCTGCGCCCCGTCAACCTTGTAGCGTTCATCCCGGCCCACAACCCACACATCATCGACATTGTTTTCGCGGCACAACCGCACCGTGCGCTCCAGTAGGGTTTCACCGTTGACGGTGGCGAAGTGCTTGTCGTTGTCGAGATAGTTTTTCCAGCGGCTACCTTGGCCGGCGGCGATGATGATGGCGCGCTGGTGGACCTTCGACAAGTCAACAAACATCGGCGAACACTGTGTCAAGGATTGTGTTCCAGCGGCGCTGGTAGGTGTGCTCAGCCTTCGCGCGTTCATGGCCCGCGAGCCGAATCTGCTCCCGCACATCGTGATGTGTCAGGTAGTAGTCAATCGAGCGTTTCAGCCCGTCGAAGTCGCCGTACTCGTAGAACGCGATCTCCTGGTCCTCGGTGAACCAGTCCGAGATGCCCTCGATGTACGGGAACAGGTTGAACCCGCCCCTGCCGGGGCACTCGAACAGCCGGTCTGACGCATACCGTGGATAGGTGTAGTCGACACACAGCGTGTCTCCGACAGCGACTTTCGACCCGGCATACACCCGGTTCAAATCGTCACCGCGCAGCGTGCCGGTATCCCCATCCCCGCCGACGTGAGTGAACCGTGACCCGTAGGTGTCTTTCAGCCATTGGATCAGCTTTGGGCGCCACGGCCACTCCGGGTGATAGTTCTTCGATCCCACAAAGATCACGTCGTTGGCGTGTTCGCTTGGCGTGCCACTGATGTAGCACTCCGGGCCGTACACCCCGGCGGGCAGGAAATGGCCTTTAACTGGCGTGTTGTCGTTCAGCCAGTCAGCCATCAGCGGGTCGCAGGTGAACCAGTGATCCAACGATTGCATGTACGGGCTGTTTTCGTACTGCCGCCACCTACCGATAGGCATATACAGGTCGAGGTGATACGCCACCACAGGGACGCCTGCGGTTTTGATCTGCGCTAGCGCGGCGTCGATACCGGGCGTCTCCCAGCCGTGGGTGTGAACCCACACGAACATGTCGGCGGCGGTCGCTTCAGCCGTTATCCGGTCGGCTGCCACTTTCGGCTCTTGCAGCCGGACAACCTTGTGCCCCATCAACTCCAACGAGTTGGCGTGGTGGGTCTCTGATGAATACGAGACCTCAAAGTTGCCGTAGAACGCTATCTTCACAGGCTGGACCGGCCTTTCCTTTCGGTCGTCGCCGCGTATCGGTCGATCAGCCGATCCAGGCGCGCACTCGCCACACAGATCGCATGGGCGTCACCGTCGCTACGCGCGGCGCGCAACACCGTCAGGGCGTTCGCAATCTGTACCGTCAGCGGTGTCGGGGCTGTGAAGGTAGCCAATGCGGCCCCCTGGAATGAGAAAAGCCCCAACCGGGGTTTCGGGTGGGGCCATTGTTGGACACAACAGTCCAATTGCGGACAGGCTATACCCTGACAGGGCATAACGCAACGACATTCAGTGTTTGGGCGTGTCTCATTCGAGGACGCCGTCAGCGAGCGGATACCCCAGTGCTGCCGCTAACAGTCGCAGCGCGCCAGGTTCCCACGCCGCACCGCACTCCTGGCAGGCGCACCCGTCCTTGGTGACCTTCAAAGCGGGTTGCCTCACGGGCCGGTTGTTGTCGCCGGGGTCTTTACGCCACACGTAGTCGGTTCCGCAGGCGGTGCAGGCGGCAGCACCTTTCTGGTCGCCTGGAGCCATGAGGTAGATGGTGGGTTCGGGTGCGAGTTTGTCGCGGATTTCGGCTGCGAACCCGTCAAGTTTCGTGGCGATGTTGTGGACGTGTTGTGCGTCTTCGACTGTCCAGGTTTTCGCGGCGAGGAGTTGTAAACGTAGGACGGCGGGCGGGATCGGGTTGATGGGGTCGGGGTGGGGCCATTCGGGCCACCATTTTTTGACGGTGTCACTGATGTTGTTGAGGAGGTCGAGGGCTGCGGCCCAGATGGGTGTGGTGTTGCCGCCGACTTGTGTCCAGCCGGAGGATTTTTGGGCGTCGACGGCGGCGACGAGTTGGTCGTAGAGGGAGTCGAGCCATGTGATGGTGTGGGTGCCGTCGTCGCGGGTGACGGTTTCGGGTTTGGGTTCGATGAGTTCTGAGATGGCGTAGTCGAGGCGGCGTCTGGCTGCGGGTAGGTCTTGGGGTTTTTTCGCGGTCACGGTAGCTCCCATCGTTGCAGCGGTCATCATTCGTCCCATCCTGTGCAGTTTTCGGCGCGGTGGTAGCCGAGCCGTTCGGCGATGCGGTCGCAGTCGTCCCGCCACTGCTGGCGTAGTGCGTGTCTCATTCGTTGCCGTAGAGGCGGTTTCGGTGTGGGTG
>JAHZKD010000399.1 GCA_022600605.1 Actinomycetes bacterium | reverse complement strand
TGACGAAAATCCGAAAAAACCATTCTGTGAGCTCTGAAACTGAGATCGCCGCGTGGTCACGCAGGCCGATCTCGTCGACTATTTCGTTGATGTTGGCTGCGACCCGTTCTCGCAGCTCAGTCGAGGTTGTGATGAAGTGCAACTTGTCCCACGACAGGCTTCGCGTATCCGCGATGTTAATGGGCAATAAGCTGGCATCGGTTTTGATACGCAGCTCGCGGCACTACCGCGCCGGCCCTCCGGCGCGCGGCCGAGTCAGCGGCCCTGGTCGCGCGGGCAGTCTTAGTCGCGGCTCCGGCGTCGACGCAGCCATCTACGGATAATTCCGCCCCGCAAGGAATCCCCGCTTCCACCGAGGACTTCGAGGTTAGTACGGCCGTCGTCAGCATCGCCCTCGGCCGCGGCGCCATCGACCACGAGAGTGTCCTCAGCCTCAGCTTGATCGGAATCAACCTCGTCGTCCTCAGCCCCATCAACTTCGTCAACCTCAGCCTCGTCAACCTCGTCGCCCTCAGCCTCGTCAACGTCAACCTCAGCCTCGTCGGACTCAGGCTCATCAACTTCGTCAACCTCAGCCTCGTCAACCTCAGCCTCGCCGCCCTCAGCCCCATCAACTTCGTCAACCTCAGCCTCGTCAACCTCAGCCTCGTCGGACTCAGCCTCGTCAACCTCAGCCTCGTCAACCTCAGCCTCGTCGACCTCAGGCTCTTCGGACTCAGCCTCGAGAACCTCAGCCCCGCCTACCTCATCAATCTCAACCTCGTCGGACTCAGCCTCATCCGGCTCGACCTCGACAACGTCGTTGGACTCAACCTCGTCAACGTCAACCTCGTCGGACTCAGGCTCATCAACCTCGTCAACCTCAGCCTCGTCAACTTCAACCTCGTCAACCTCAGCCTCGTCAACTTCAGCCTCGTCGACCTCAGCCGCGTCGACCTCAGGCTCGTCGGACTCAGCCTCGACAACCTCAGCCCCGCCTACCTCATCAACCTCAACCTCAACCGACTCAGCCTCGTCGGACTCAACCTCGTCGGACTCAACCTCGTCAACCTCGTCAGAGTCATGTGACTGAGTCCGACGCAGCCATCTACGGATGATTCCGCCCCGCACGGAATCTCCGCTTCCGGCAGACTCGTCGGAGTCAGCCTCGTCAACCTCGTCGGACTCAACCTCGTCAACCTCAGCCTCGTCGGACTCAACCGCGTCAACCCCAGCCTCGTCGGAGTCAGCCTCGTCCACTTCAGTCTCGTCGGACTCAACCGCGTTAACCTCAGTCTCGTCAACCTCGTCGGACTCAGCGTCCTCCGCCTCAGCCTCATCGGCGTCGTCAACCCCAGCCTCGTCAACCCCAGCCCCAGCCTCGTCGGACCCAGCCTCGTCATCTTCAGCGGCAACCTTCACCGCAGCGACTACATCTGTTGCGGATTCGACAACACCCGACTCCTGCTCCCCTGTGTTGACATCCTCTGCCTCGAGCTCAGCGTCCCACCGGCCCCGCAGAGCCGCGGGATCCTCGCGGCCCTTGGGCGCAGCCATGATGTACACGACGGCAGCGATGAAAACGAAGGTGGAGGTAAATGAATTGATGCGAATCCCTGCCAGCAAGGTTGCCGCGTCGCTGCGCATCAGCTCGATCCAGAACCGCCCTAGGCAGTACCCCGCGACATACATCGCGAATAGTCGACCGTGTCCGATCCTGAACCTGCGGTCGATCAAGATCAACGCCACGAAAATCATTAGATTCCATAGCAACTCGTACAAAAACGTCGGATGGACTACTTCAATCAGCCGGCCGGTCGACACACCGTTGAGCGAATCGAGCGCGCCGCTGGCGTTGCGTCGCTCGTAAATCTCCAGGCCCCATGGCAGTGTCGTTGGTCGACCGAACAGTTCCTGGTTGAAGTAATTGCCGCGCCGGCCGATCGCTTGGGCCAGAACGATTCCCGGCGCGATCGCATCACCAAACGCGGGCAGCGGAATCCTACGGCGCCGGCACGCAATCCACGCACCGACGCCACCCAGTGCGACGGCCCCCCAGATCCCGAGGCCGCCATCCCATATCCGGAGTGCTGCGGCGAAACCTGGCCCACCTTCACCGAAGTAGGTACTCCAGTCTGTGAAGACGTGATACACGCGACCGCCGACGAGCCCGAAGGGCACCGCCCACAGCGCGACGTCGTAGATGACGCCGGGTTCACCTCCCCGGGCCACCCATCGCCGGTCGCCGATCATCAGCGCAGCCATGATCCCGACGATGATGAACAGCGCATACGCGCGGAGTGGCACCGGGCCCAGCTGCCAGACGCCCTGTGCGGGACTGGGGATATACGCCAATACTGTTGTCGTCATGCGGTGATCCTCTGCCGTACTCCGTTCGCGAGTTCCTCGGCCAAGGACCGCAGTGCCGGCATGCCGTCCGTGAGCGCGGACACCAGCGCTGACCCGACGATCACGCCGTCTGCGTACGCGCCGATCTCGGCGGCCTGCTCCCGGGACCGCACCCCCAGTCCTACTCCTACCGGAATGTCCGAGATCTCTCTAACGCGGCCGACGAGCTCAGGTGCGGCGTTCGACACTGTCTCCCGTGAACCGGTGACGCCCATGGTGGACGCCGCATAGACGAACCCCCTTGACGCCCCCACTGTTTCGGCCAGCCGTTGCGGCGTCGACGACGGCGCGACCAGGAAGGTCCTGTCCAGGTCGTGTGCTTCAGACGCAGCCAGCCAATCATCGGCCTCGTCGGGAATCAGATCAGGAGTGATCATGCCGAGGCCACCGGCGGAGGCCAAGTCACGGGCGAAGGTGTCGACACCCCAGCGCAACACCAGGTTCCAATAGGTCATCACGACCGCGCGGCCACCGGCATTGCTGATCGCCTCGACGGCGGTGAGCGCATCACGTACTCGAACGCCCCGGCTTAACGCCGCCTCAGTGGCCGCTGCGATGGTCGGTCCATCCATACCCGGGTCGGAATATGCGATGCCAACTTCGACTAGATCGCATCCCGATTCGACGAGCGCAGTCATCGCGGAGATGGAGGCCTGCACATCGGGAAAGCCAGTGGGCAGATATCCGATCAGCGCTGAACGGTCCTCGTCGCGGCACGAATCAAAGAGGCTTGCCAGCCGACTCATTTTTCCCTGCCTCCGGGCAGGTCGAACCACTCCGCTGCAGTCTCAACGTCCTTGTCTCCGCGTCCCGACAGGTTCACCAGAATGATCGATCCCGCTCCCAGTTCAACACCCAGTTTCAGCGCTCCGGCCACGGCATGTGCGGATTCGATGGCCGGGATGATCCCCTCTGCCCGGCTCAACAGTGACAACGCGTCCATCGCCTCGGCGTCAGTGATCGGTTCGTAGCGCGCGCGGCCGAGGTCCTTCAGCGACGCATGCTCCGGGCCAACCCCCGGATAGTCCAAACCCGCAGAGATTGAATGGGATTCGATCGTCTGGCCATCCTCGTCCTGCAGCAGGTACGAGTACGATCCTTGGAACGCTCCAGGCGACCCGCCCGTGAATGTTGCCGCGTGCCGACCGGTCTCGACGCCGTCCCCCGCTGCCTCGTAACCGACCAGGCGCACCCCAGGATCGTCGATGAATGCGTGGAACACGCCGATCGCATTCGACCCGCCACCCACGCACGCGACCACCGCGTCCGGTAGCCGCCCGGACTGATCCAGTATCTGCGCGCGGGCCTCCAACCCGATCACCCGCTGAAAGTCACGCACCATCATCGGGAATGGGTGCGGGCCGGCCGCAGTACCGAAGCAGTAGTAGGTGTTGGCGGCGTTCGCCACCCAATCTCGGAAGGTTTCGCTGATCGCGTCCTTGAGCGTCCTGGATCCAGACTCGACCGAGACAACCGTCGCGCCCAGCAGCTGCATACGAGCGACGTTGAGCGCCTGCCGCGCGGTGTCGACCGCGCCCATGTAGATCACGCACTCGAGACCCATCAGCGCACACGCGGTCGCTGTCGCCACCCCGTGCTGACCGGCTCCGGTCTCGGCGATCACCCTGGTTTTGCCCATCTGTCGGGCTAGCAGTGCCTGGCCAAGCACGTTGTTGATCTTGTGAGATCCAGTGTGATTGAGGTCTTCTCGCTTCAAAAAGATCCGGGCGCCGCCGGCATACTGGCTGAGCCTCTCGGCCTCGTACAACGGTGACGGCCGTCCCGTGTAATGGCGCTGAAGTCGATCCAGCTCATCAAGGAAAGACTGATCGCCGCGAGCCTTCTCGTAGGCGGCTGTCACCTCCTCGATGACGGCCATCAACGCTTCAGGGACATATCTTCCGCCGTACACGCCGAAGTGGCCCCGCGAATCGGGGTCATGGGAGGTGGGTTCTGCCACTGCCGCACTGGCGCGCGGCAATTCAGGGCCGGCGTTTACAGCCACTTAACGAGTGGTCTTCGGGCACGACGGATGCGTACCGGCGGTGACCAGGTCCGCGACGGCGCTGCGGGGGTCACCGCTGGTGACTAGACCCTCGCCGACGAGGACCGAGTCTGCGCCCGCTCCGGCGTATGCGAGCAGGTCGGGGGTACCCCGCACTCCTGACTCCGCGATCCGGATGACACTGCTCGGCAAGCCCGGTGCGATCCTGCCAAAGCAGTCCCGGTCGACCCGCAGTGTCTTGAGGTCACGCGCGTTCACACCGATTACCGAGGCGCCGGCCTGCAATGCCCGGTCGGCTTCCTGCTCGGTGTGCACCTCGACGAGCGCCGTCATGCCTAGCGATTCGGTCCGCTCGAGCAGCGAAACCAGCGCCTGCTGTTCAAGCGCGGCGACGATCAACAGCAGCATGTCAGCACCGTGTGCGCGAGCCTCGTGGATCTGGTAGGGCCAGATAATAAAGTCCTTGCGCAGGACGGGAATCGACACCGCTGCACGTACAGAGTCCAGGTCCTCCAGTGACCCGTTGAAGCGGCGCTTTTCGGTCAGCACGCTGATCACGCGCGCACCGCCGTCTTGGTAGGCACGAGCGAGTTGCGCGGGATCGGCGATTGCAGCCAGCTCTCCCCGCGATGGGCTGGCGCGCTTAACCTCAGCGATCACCCCGACACCGGGTGCGCGCAGAGCGGCCATCGCATCCAGTGGCTTAGGAGAGCCCTGGGCACGCTCCTTGACTTCGGCCAGGCTCACGACAGACTCGCGAGCGGCAACGTCGGCACGGACTCCCTCAAGAATGGAGTCGAGCACGGTCGCCGAACCCATAGGTGTCGCGTCCCTTCTCCACACGGCCGTTTGATTCTTCACGAAGGGTAGCCGCCACCACGCCACTGCCGATCACCGCCCCTTGTTGTCCGGATGGGCTGGGTCTTGGGTGGGATCGGAGCCCTTATCGAGGGCGTCCCAGATCATCGGTTCCGACATCGTCGTCGCGGACTCGTCCATCCCGGCCGAACGACGACGGGAGTAGCGCGCGGCATCAGAGCCTGCCCCGGTCGCCGAGCGCATGAACAGGACAGAGCCGAACAAAGTCAGCGCTGCGGCGATCAAGGTCGCGACGGCACCGCCATAGTGTCGCTGAGTGCCTAGCAAGTCGGCCACCGGTACCTCTGCCAAACGGGCCGCACGCACAGCAATGTCTACGATCACCCACAGGCTGACCGCGAGGTACCCCATTCCGGCGCTCGCTGCAGCCACCAGCACCGCCAATACCCGCAAGGGCCAACCCCGCACCGCCAACGCCGCAACCGCGGCCGCCCCCACCAGCAGTGCCAGCGGCAGTAGAGCCGTCGACCAGTCGGCCCCTGACAAATCGGCGGTTCTCGGCTGCCCCAGTCCGTCGAACGAACTGATCTGCACCCACGTCAAGCGCGAGGCCACCCAAAGGCTTGCCGCGGCGAGCAAAAGGGCCAGCTGAGCAACCCGGATCATGGCTCACTCAACGTCTCGGCTGCGGCGATCGCGCTCAACACCGCGCGGGCCTTATTCGACGCCTCGTTGTATTCATAGGGACCATTGGAGTCAGCCACGACGCCACCGCCGGCCTGCACAAAGGCGGTGCCGTCGCGCATCAGGGCAGTCCTAATGGCGATCGCGAAGTCGGCGTTGCCGGCGAAGTCGAGATAGCCCAGGACACCGCCGTAGAGCCCACGGCGAGTCAGTTCGACCTGCTCGATCAGTTCCATCGCCCTGACCTTCGGCGCTCCCGACAGCGTCCCGGCCGGGAAGCACGCAGCCACCGCGTCCAAGGCGGTCTTGCCGTCAGCGAGCAGCCCCGTCACCGTAGACACCAAGTGCATCACGTGGCTGTAGCGCTCGATGTGGCTGTAGTCCTCGACTCGCACCGAGCCGGGCACGCAGACCCGGCCCAGATCGTTGCGTCCGAGGTCGACAAGCATGAGATGCTCGGCGAGCTCCTTGTCGTCAGACAGCAGCTCCTTCTCCAGTAACAGGTCCTCCTCCTCGGTGCTCCCCCGCCACCGGGTACCGGCGATCGGGTGCGTGGTCGCGCGCCCCTCCGTGACCGTGACTAACGCTTCAGGGCTCGACCCGACAATCGAAAAGTCCAGCCCCCCAGCATGGTCTGGGACATTGAGCAAGTACATGTACGGGCTCGGGTTGGACACCCGAAGCATCCGGTAGACGTCCAGCGGATCGGCCACGGTATCCATTTCGAAGCGTTGCGACGGCACAACCTGAAAGGCCTCTCCGGCCTCAATATCCCCGACAAGCTTGTCGACGATTGTGGTGTACTCCTCAACCGTCCGCTGGGCGCGATGCGAGGGCGCGGGTCTGCTGAAGGTGGCGACCGTTGACTTCAGCGGTGCCTTCAGTGCAGCGGTCATCACATCCAGCCTGGATACTGCGTCGTCGTAGGCCCAGTCGACTCGTTCATCGGTACCGTTCCAGTTGACGGCGTTGGCGATCAACGTGATGGTGCCCTCGTGGTGGTCGACGGCTGCGACATCGGTTGCCAGGAGCACCAGCATGTCTGGCACACCCAGGTCGTCAACGGTCAGCTCAGGTAGCCGCTCCAGTCGCCGCACCATGTCATAAGCAAAAAAACCCACCAACCCGGAAGACAGCGGCGGCAGACCTGGCAGCGCCGCAGTTTGCAGCAGCGTCAGCGTCTTGCGCAAGGCCTCCAGCGGGTCACCACCGGCGGGAGCGTCCTTTGGGGTGACACCCAGCCACACCGCCTCGCCGTCGCGGACGGTCAGCGCCGACGGCGCGCCGGCGCCGATGAACGACCACCGCGACCACGACCGACCGTTCTCCGCTGACTCAAGCAGGAATGTCCCGGGACGGTTCGCGGCCAGTTTGCGGTAGGCCGATAGCGGCGTCTCACTATCGGCGAGCACCTTCCGAGTCACTGGAACGACTCGATGTTCGGCAGCTAGGGCCCGGAAGGCCTCACGCGACGTCGTGGCTAGCAGCGATGAGTTCTTGCGCGAAGAGCCATCAGGCACGTTGGCGGTCGTCTGCACCCAGATATCCTCCCAGACGTACCGTTGTCGGTATGACACCTATCAAACCGGGCGATCGGGTGGCGGATTTCGCACTCCCGGACCAGACGGGGAAGACGAGGACCCTGACGGAACTGCTCGCCGACGGACCGATCGTGTTGTTCTTCTACCCCGCTGCGATGACGCCCGGATGCACCAAGGAGGCTTGCCACTTCCGTGACCTCGCGGCCGAGTTCGCCGCCGCCGGCGCAAGCACGGTCGGTATCAGCGCTGATCCCGTCGACAAGCAAGCGCGGTTCGCCGAACAGCAGCAGTTCAACTATCCGCTGCTGTCGGACGCCGAAGGTGTCGTGGCTACGCAATTTGGGGTCAAGCGCGGCCTGCTGGGAAAGTTGATGCCGGTGAAGCGGATGACGTTCGTGATCGACAGCGACCGCAACGTACTCGAGGTGATCGGCAGCGAGCTCAGCATGGACATCCATGCCGACAAGGCGCTCGAAGTGCTGCGCAAGCGCTAGTCGGCCGGCCCCTCCGGGGCCAGCAGCACATCGGCGTCAAAACACGAGTGGTCACCGGTGTGGCATGCGCCGCCAACCTGGTCCACCTCTATCAACACCGTATCTCCGTCACAGTCCAGGCGTACCGAATGCACATGCTGTGTGTTCCCCGACGTCGCCCCTTTAACCCACTGCTGCCCCCGGGACCGCGAATAGTATGTCGCCTCACGGGTTTCCAACGTACGGGCCAAGGCGTCGTCGTCCATCCAAGCCACCATCAACACCAGGCCAGTCGCCCGTTCCTGCACCACCGCGCAGAACAAGCCGTTGGCGTCGCGCTTGAGCCGCTTCGCGATCGCGGGTTCGAGAGTAGTCATCGTTTCCCTCGGCGGTTTCGGCGTGCTTTCGCTCGCTCTGCGACGGCTACCACGCCCAAGTCGCACTCCTGCGTACTCATCTCACTATGATCCCCTCGGCTGCCATCGCCGCTTTTACCTGGGCGATCGTCAGCTCCCGAAAGTGGAACACGCTGGCCGCCAGCACCGCGTCAGCACCCGCTACCACTGCAGGCGCGAAATCTTCCGCCTGGCCGGCGCCGCCACTGGCAATCACCGGCACCGACACCGCACCACGGACGGCGCGCAACATCTCCAGATCGAAACCCGCCTTGGTGCCATCGAAGTCCATCGAGTTGAGCAGAATCTCACCCACACCGAGTTCCGCTCCGCGAGAAGCCCATTCGATCGCATCGATGCCGGTTCCGCGGCGGCCTCCATGGGTGGTCACTTCCCAGCCTGACGTGGTGGGCTGGGCCCCCGCGGGAACAGTGCGGGCATCGACCGATAGCACGATGCATTGTGAACCAAACTGCCGAGACAGCTCCGAGAGCAGCTCGGGTCGCCCGATCGCCGCGGTGTTGACCGCGACCTTGTCGGCGCCGGCACGCAACAGAACGTCAACATCGGCCACCGAGCGCACCCCGCCACCGACGGTGAGGGGAATGAATACCTGCTCAGCGGTCCGCCGTACTACCTCCAGCATGGTGGCGCGGCCCGAGGACGATGCCGTCACGTCCAGGAAGGTCAGCTCATCGGCGCCCTCATCGTCGTAGGCGGCCGCGAGCTGGACGGGATCGCCTGCGTCGCGCAGGTTCTCGAAGTTGACACCCTTTACTACCCGACCTCCATCGACATCCAGGCACGGGATCACACGAGTTGCGATGTCACCAGTTGACCTCATAGGTAGCCGTCCGGGGCGCCGACGGATCTGATGGTCTCCAGCAAGTGTTCGTGCACACCCGGCGCCGCCACCAGCACCGACGGCGAGGAAACAGTCCAGCGCTCGCCGGCGAGGTCGGTGACCACGCCGCCACCCGCCCGCACCAACGCCACCCCCGCCGCGTGATCCCAGATGTGGTGGCCGAAACTGATCGCACCTCCCAGGCTGCCGGCTGCTACATAGGCGAGGTCGATCCCCGTCGCGCCGTGCATCCGAATCCGCGAACACTCACGGCTCAGATTCTCCAGGACCGCGGCCCGGTAACGACCCGGATAATGTCCCCGCGACTCGACGTTGAAGGTGCCGATCCCGACCACGCAATCCGACAGCGCTGTGGGCTCCAGCCTTTCCAATGCTTCACCATTACACCGCACTGGCCCACCGACCATCGCGGTGTAACGCTGCGAGGTAAATGGCAGCCAGGTCAATCCCAGAACGGGCTGACCGTCGGCCAGCAGCCCCAACAGGATGGCCGCCGTCGGTAATCCAGCGGCATAGTTGAAAGTGCCGTCGATCGGGTCGAGAACCCACACCAGCTCGGCATCCAACGACTCGCCGCCGAACTCCTCGCCGTGCACCCCGATTCCGGTAAGCCTTGTCAGCTCGGCCACCACCCGGCGCTCGATGGCTAGATCGACCGCGGTGGCGAAGTCGTTGCCCATCTTGGTGACTGCGGATTCGGCGCGATGGCCCGCGATGAACTGCGCCGACACAGCGTCGAGGACCTCGGCCGCTGTGTCGAGCAGTGCGGCCAGTTGGTGCGGGTCGTCGGTCATGCGGTGACCGCGGCCAGGGCCTGCGGCAGCGTGAATCGCCCTGCATACAAAGCTTTCCCGACGATTGCGCCCTCGACACCGCGATCAGTCAATGTGGCGATTGCGCGCAGGTCATCCAGGCTCGACACCCCACCGGAGGCGATGACGGGCGCGTCGGTGCGTTCGGTGACCTTGGCCAGCAGCTCAAGGTTCGGTCCGGTGAGGGTGCCGTCCTTAGTGACATCGGTGACGACGAAGCGTGCACACCCCTCGCGGTCGAGACGTTCCAGCACAGGCCACAGGTCGCCTCCGTCGGTCTCCCAGCCACGACCGCGCAGCCGGAAGTTTCCAGAGCCGGCACTGTCGATCTTGACATCCAGCCCGACAGCCACCCGTTGGCCATACTCCGCCACGACCTTGGCGCACCATTGCGGGTGCTCGAGGGCGGCCGTGCCCAAGTTGACGCGCGCACACCCGGTGGCCAGCGCTGCCGCCAACGACTCGTCGTCGCGGATACCCCCCGATAGCTCGACCGCGACATCGAGTTTGCCGACGACCTCGGCGAGCAATTCCCGGTTGGACCCGCGTCCGAACGCGGCGTCGAGGTCAACGAGGTGGATCCACTCAGCGCCTTCACGCTGCCACGTCATCGCTGCATCCAGTGCCGAACCGTATTCCGTCTCGCTGCCGGCCAGTCCCTGCACTAAGCGCACCGCGCGGCCCTCTACCACGTCGACGGCAGGCAGCAGGATCAGCGTCGGCGAGCTCGGATTCACTACGGTTGGATTCACGCCGGTCAACTTAGCGCGCCCACCCAGTTGGACAGCAATTCAGCACCGGCGTCGCCGCTCTTCTCGGGATGAAATTGCGTGGCCGAAAGCGGACCATCCTCGACGGCGGCCAGAAAAGGCGTCGCATGGCTGGCCCATGTCAGCAGCGCGCCAGGGTTACCCTCCCACTGTTGTGCGGCGTAGGAGTGCACGAAATAGAAGCGGGTGTCGGCAGCCATCCCACGCAACAACACGCTGTCCGCCGGGGCATCCACGACGTTCCACCCCATGTGCGGGATCACCGGTGCATCCAGCCGGATCACCGCACCCGGCCACTGCCCGCAGCCAGTCGTCTCGACTCCGAATTCGACGCCTCGAGAAAACAGTATCTGCATCCCCACGCACACCCCCAGCACCGGCCGTCCGGCCGCCAACCGATCAGCGATCGTCTTTTCCCCGTCGATTTTGCGCAGGCCCGTCATGCACGCTTCGAAGGCCCCTACCCCGGGCACCATGAGACCGTCAGCAGCCATCGCCGCCGACCGATCAGCCGTGACCTCGACCCGGGCACCGACACGCTCGAGCGCGCGCTGAGCCGACCGCAAGTTTCCCGACCCATAATCCAATACGACCACCTTCGGCGAAGTCGGCAAAGTTCTTGTCACAGGGTGCCTTTGGTGGACGGCACCCCGCTGACCCTGGGGTCGTACTCCACGGCCTGGCGCAGCGCCCGCGCCACGGCCTTGTACTGTGCCTCGGTGATGTGGTGTGGGTCGCGTCCGTAGAGGGTGCGTACGTGCAGCGCGATTCGGGCATTGAACGCCAAGGATTCGAACACGTGCCGGTTCACCACGGTGTGATAGGGCGTCAAGTGTGTTCCGGTGGACCCGGCGATGGTGAACTCGACCATGTAGTCCGGTTCCCCGGTGTGCACGAAGTAGGGCCGTCCGGATACGTCGACCGCGGCGTGGGCCAGCGTCTCGTCCATCGGGATGAATGCATCGCCGAAGCGACGGATCCCCCTCTTCTCGCCGAGCGCCTGTCCCAGTGCCGTACCGAGCACTATCGCGGTGTCCTCGATCGTGTGGTGCCCCTCGATCTCGATGTCGCCCTCGGCCTGCACCGTCAGGTCAAAGCTGGCATGACTCCCCAGCGAGGCAAGCATGTGGTCGAAGAACGGTACGCCGGTCTGGACGCTGACCGCTCCAGTGCCATCAAGGTTGAGCTCGACGAGGATGTCGGATTCCTTGGTCTTGCGTTCGATCCTCGCGCGCCGGCCTTCCGCGGGGGACGTGGAGGTAGACGTGGAGGTGGGCGTGGAGGTGGACTCGGTCACGATGCTCCTATTCGGGCGCTGGCGGCCAGCAGCGCATCATTCTCGTGGGCCAGGCCGATGGTGGTGCGTAGATAGCCGGGGATTCCGACGTCGCGGATTAGCACGCCTTCCTCTAGGTAGCGCTGCCAGGTTGCCGGCGCATCGGCGAATTGGCCGAAGAGCGCAAAGTTCGCATCGCTGGGTATCACCCGGAAACCCATGGCAGTCAGTGCCTCTGACACCCTGCTGCGCTCCGCGATCAGCGTCGCGACACTGCCCAAAGTGTCGCCGGCGTGCCGCAGCGCGGCTCGGGCGGCCGCCTGAGTCAGCGACGACAAATGGTAGGGCAGTCGCACCAGCAGCATCGCCTCGATGACGGCAGGGGCGGCAATGAGGTATCCCAACCGGCCGCCCGCGAAGGCAAAGGCCTTGCTCATGGTGCGGGTCACCACCAGCCTCGTCGGATAGTCGGCGATCAGATCGATAGCGCTGGGCTGCGCAGAGAACTCGCCGTACGCCTCGTCGACGATCATGATGCCGTCAGTCATGGCATCCAGGAGTACTCGCAATTCCGCGAGCGAAACACTTTGCCCCGAAGGGTTGTTCGGGCTCGTGATGAACACAACGTCGGGGTTGTGTTTCTTGATCGCCCGCGTGGCCACCCCGGTATCGAGGCTGAAATCGTCGGCACGACTGGCCACCAGCCACTCGGTTTGAGTCCCATCGGAGATGATCGGATGCATCGAATAGGACGGAACGAAGCCGATCGCACTGCGGCCCGGGCCGCCGAAAGCTTGCAGCAGCTGCTGCAAGATCTCGTTGGAACCGTTGGCGGCCCAGACGTTGTCGACACCGACGGTGCTGCCGGTCCGCGAGCTCAAGTACGCGGCTATTTCGGTGCGCAACGCCACCGCGTCGCGATCGGGATAGCGGTGCAGCTCGGCGGCAATCGCCCGCGCCGACGCGGCGACGTCATCGATCAATGCCTGGGTGGGCGGGTGCGGATTCTCGTTGGTGTTCAGCCGCACCGGCACGTCCAACTGCGGCGCGCCGTAGGGCGATTTGCCGCGCAGATCGTCCCGCAACGGCAGGTCGTCGAGCGTCACCTGGAGACCGGGGAAGCCTTCGGGGGTTCGGACAGTCACCTCTCGAACCTCCGGCGCACGGCCTCACCGTGACTAGGCAAGTTCTCGGCCTGCGCCAGGGTGATCACATACCCGGATACGTCTTTGAGCGCCGCCTCGGTGTAGTCGACGACGTGGATGCCCCGCAGGAACGTCTGGACCGACAGGCCGCCGGAGTGCCTGGCGCACCCGGCGGTGGGCAGCACGTGGTTGGACCCGGCACAGTAGTCCCCTAAGCTGACCGGCGACCAGGGTCCAACGAAAATAGCTCCCGCAGAACGGATTTGGTTTGCAACAGCGCGGGCGTCCGCCGTCTGTATCTCGAGATGCTCGGCTGCGTACGCGTTGACGGTTCGAACCCCGGCATCGATGTCGTCGACCAATACGATCGCCGATTGCTGACCGCTCAATGCCGCCGTAACGCGCTGACGATGCTTGGTCGTCTCAAGTTGGCGAGCCAACTCTCGGTCGGTCGCATCAGCCAGCTCGGTGCTGTCGGTGACGAGCACGCTGGCGGCCAACTCGTCGTGCTCGGCCTGGCTGATCAGATCCGCAGCGACGTGGACCGGATCAGCAGTGAAGTCGGCCAGGATCGCGATCTCGGTCGGTCCGGCTTCGGCGTCGATGCCGACCTGCGACCGACAGATCCGCTTGGCGGCCGTGACGTAGATGTTGCCTGGGCCCGTGATCATGTCAACTGGCGCAAGCTCGGCACCAGCTCCATCGGTGTCGGAGCCCCCGTAAGCCAGCAGCGCCACCGCTTGGGCACCGCCGACGGCCCATACCTCGGTAACCCCAAGCATCGCGGCCGCTGCCAGGATGGTCGGGTGCGGCAGACCGTCATACTGTGCCTGCGGCGGGCTTGCAATCACCAGTGATTCCACCCCGGCCGTCTGCGCGGGCACCACGTTCATCACCACGCTGGACGGATAGACAGCGTTACCGCCCGGAACGTACAACCCGACCCGATCGACAGGCACCCAGCGTTCAGTGACCGTAGCGCCGGGAGCCAACGTAGTCGTGGTGTCGGTGCGCCGTTGCTCGGCGTGTACCGCCCGGGCCCGTTCGATCGCCACCTCGAGCGCGGACCGTACGTCGGAGTCGAGTTCGGCCAGCGCCGCGGCGATCCGGTCGGCAGGCACGTGAACCTGGGCCGGTCGAATACCGTCGAAGGACGCACCGTATTCGAGGGCGGCCTCGGCCCCCCGCTGTGCGACCGCCTCGACGATGGGCTTGACCCTGGGAACGACCGAGTCGACGTCGACCCCACCGCGCGGCAGGGCACCCCGCAGCCGGGCTGCCGACAGTGGGGTATCACGCAGATCTATGCGCCGCAGCAGTCCCGCCGATACATTCACGCTGACCATTGTCCCAGAGCAGCACAAATCAGTATCGGAGGCGTCATGTCTGATCGACCCGCCAAGCGCGATCACCCCAACGACGTGCCAGGCGTACCCATGTTGTTTCCGCCATGGTTCGAACGCCTGCAGATCAAGTACATGAACCCGATGCTGCGGCCCTTCTCCAAGCGCATGCCCGGAATGGGCGTGATCACACATCGCGGACGCACATCAGGCAAGAAATACGAAACCATCGTGACGCCCTACCGCAAGGGTCAGGTGCTCGCGATCGGGTTGGCTCACGGCAAGACGAACTGGGTCAAGAACGTGCTGGCCGCCGGCGAGGCGGACATCCAGATCGGCAAGACAAACCTGCACTTGGTCAACACCCGGGTGCTGGCAGCGGGCACCAGGGACGAGTCGTTGCCGCGGATGGCGCGGGTGGTCGGCAAGCGTTCAGGTGTGTTTGTCGCCGATATCGCCTGAGCTGGTTGCCGGACCGCTACTGGCAGAGACCGTGGAGGGCCGTACTGGCCGCCTCGGCGTTCTCCAGCCGGCCCGCCTGTACGGGGTCAGTATTGGGCACACCCGCGGTCGCTGCGGCCCCAATGTCCATCAGCTGGTTGCCGAAGCTTCGAATCTCGCGGGCCAGGTCGGCGGGGGTGGCAGGATCTAGCCGCGCGAGCAGGTACTGCCCGCCACCGTAGAGCGCCACTCGCGCGTTGGCCGCCACCGCAAGGGCGCCGGTGATGTCACCCGATCCGCCTGGTGGCTCAAGGTTGGTATTCACGGCCACACCAGTGCTGACCGTATCGAAAGCCGCGCAGATCGCGGCCTTGGCATCGCTGCGTTGGCTCTCGGTGTACTCCGGCTCGCCTGCCGCGGTGCGAAACAACGCGAATACGGCCACCCCCAAGGACAGCACGGCTACCCCGAGGGCTGCATAGACCGGTCCGCTGCCTGGTGGGGACTCGCGCACGCTACAGATCCAAACCGAGATCGAGCGCCTGTACCGAGTGCGTGAGTGCTCCCACAGCGAGGTAGTCCACACCCGTTCCCGCGTACTCCGCCGCAGTGTCCAGCGACAACCCGCCCGACGATTCCAGCTTCGTATCTGGGGAACTCGCATCGCGGCGCTGCACCGCAATCTGGGTCTGCCAGACCGGAAAGTTGTCCAACAGGACCAGTGCGACGCCCTCGGCGAGAACTTCATCGAGTTGCTCGAGTGAGTCGACCTCCACCTCACAAGGAAGATCCGGTGCCGCAGTGCGCACTGCGCGCAAGGCGGCAAGCACCGACCCGGCAGCAGCGACAGGATTGTCCGTGATCAGGGCGGCATCTCCCAGCCCCATGCGATGGTTCAACCCGCCGCCTATCCGCACCGCATACTTCTGAAGCAACCGCAGGCCGGGCAGAGTTTTGCGAGTATCCCTGATCTGGACTTGGGTTCCAGAGGCGGCATCGACCCAGGCTGCGGTAGTAGTCGCGATGCCCGACAGGTGACAGACCAGGTTGAGCATCGTTCGCTCGGCGATGAGCAGGCCTGGCGTCGTGGCATGCACAGTGAGCGCAACCGCGCCGGCGGAAAGGCGGGTGCCATCAGGTGCGCGGTGCTCGACGCGGTACCCGCTGTCCCCCAGCACTTCGTCGAGAACCATCAGTGCGATGTCAGAGCCGGCAAGAACGCCGGGTTCCCTGGCCACTATCGATGCAGTCGTCGAGGCATCGGCAGGCACGGTGGCCAGCGTGGTCGCGTCCGGCCCATACCGCAGGTCCTCGTCGAGGGCGCGGGCGATGATGGCGCGAGCCTCGGCGATCTCGTCGGTGGTTAGCGCCATCAACAACCCACTGCGGCGGGTGCCAGGCTGGCGACGGTGCGGGTCATGCTGATCGCCTGTGCAGGGTCAGTGTCGGGGAAGTCTGAGCGGTGATGGCAGCCGCGAGATTCCGTGCGAGCCAAGGCGGCAGCTGCAACCGCCTTCGCAACTGCCGTCAGCGCTGAGTCTTCGAAGTCGTTGCGTGATTTGATTTCTCGCGGACTGGCGCTGTCAAGGAGGTCGATCAATTGCGCCAGTCCGTCACCGCTACGTACGATGGAGGCATATCGGGTCATTGCCCGCTGCAGGTCGGAGCGGGCCACCGTGAGCCGCACTGGCAGCGCCGGAGTGCCGATCGGGGCCGGGCCGACGTCCGAAGCGTGTTGGGCGGCAACGTGGCCGGCGCGCCCACCAACGACCAGCCCCTCAAGCAGGCTGTTGGACGCCAGCCGATTGGCCCCGTGCATCCCGGTCCGGGCCACCTCGCCTGCGGCGAACAATCCCGGGATTGCAGTGCGGCCGAAGACATCGGTCGGCACGCCGCCGCAGCTGTAGTGGGCCCCCGGCACCACCGGAATGCTTTGGCGAGTGGGGTCGATACCTGCCTGCCGACATGATGAGGCGACCGTCGGGAACCGCTGGGCGAAGTTTGTGATGGCACGTGCATCAAGATAGGCGCAGGGATCTCCGGTGACTGCCAGTCGCGCCTCGACTGCGGCGGCGACCACATCGCGCGGCGCCAGATCGCCCATCGAGTGTACGTTCGCGGTAATCGAATTTCCCTGTGCATCAACTAGTTTTGCACCTTCGCCGCGCAACGCCTCGGTGATGAGCGGACGCCGGCCACCGCCTGGGCCGGCAAACAGCATGGTCGGGTGGAACTGAATGAACTCGAGGTCGGCGGCCGGCAGACCGGCCCACATCGCCAGCGCCACACCATCACCCGTCGACCCCTCCGGGTTTGTGGTGGCCTCGTAGAGATGGCCGAGCCCACCTGTTGCCAGGATCACCGACGGCGCGTGGATGACACCGGGACCATCTTCGCTGAGCACCAGTACGCCCGTCGCGGTTTCCGAATCCGTGAGCAGCTCCAGGGCGACATGGTTGCGGCGGATGTCGAGGTTGGCCGCGGCGTAGTCCAACGCACGCTGCACCTCGGCGCCGGTGGCATCCCCGCCCGAGTGGATGATGCGTCGGCGGGAATGCCCACCTTCCCGTGTCAGTGCCCAACGGCCCGGGGCTGATTCATCGAAGCATGCTCCATCGGCAACTAATTCGGATACTGCGCGGTGACCGTCCTCGACAATCGAGCTGACCGCTGCTGGATCACAGATCCCGCCGCCGGCCGCGAGGGTGTCGGCAACATGGGCTTCGACGGAGTCTCCGTTGTCGGATAAGACCTCAGGCAGCACAACGGCGATGCCGCCTTGTGCGTAGAACGTGGCGGTCTCACCGACCTTGCTCAGTAGCACCACCTGACGCCCGGCCCGATGTGCCGCAAGCGCGGCCGCAATTCCTGCCACCCCTGTGCCGATGATGATGACGTCGGCGCGCTGCCTCCACATTCGGGCACCGCCGCACCCCCAGGTCGCGATGTTCCTACCTCTGGGGGCAGTCATTCGCCGCCGCCACCGGGCTGGCCGATCTCGATCATCCGCTGCACGCTGGCGCGGGCGGCCGCTGCAACATCCACATCGACCGGCACCTCATCGGCGCCTTCCACCAGACACCGCAGCAGTGCCGCCGGGGTGATCATCTTCATGTACTTGCAAGACGCCCGCTCGTTGACAGCCCGGAAGTCGATGCCGGGCGCGGCGCGGCGCAATTGATGCAACATGCCGACTTCGGTAGCCACCAGAACCTCGCGGGCCCGGGTTTGGCGGGCCGCGTCGAGCATTCCGCCGGTGGACAGGATCTTGACCCGCTCCTGCGGGAATGCCCCCTCCCCGGCGAGGTAAACAGCCGACGTGGCGCAGCCGCATTCGGG
>JAHZKD010000398.1 GCA_022600605.1 Actinomycetes bacterium | reverse complement strand
TCTTCGGGTGGCGGGTGCGGCCGCCCTGTTCGTCGCCGGCTTCACAGTGGTGTTCGTGCTCGGCACCGTTGCGGTGTTAGGAATGACCACCGCGCTGATCACTAATCAGCTTCTGCTGCAGCGCATCGGCGGCGTGATCACAATTCTGATGGGGCTGGTCTTCATCGGACTGATACCGGTGTTGCAGCGCGACACCCGTTTCACCCCGAGGCCGTTGACCACGCTGGCCGGCGCTCCGCTGCTGGGCGCGGTGTTCGCGCTCGGGTGGACGCCGTGCCTGGGGCCGACGTTGACCGGCGTGATCGCGGTCGCGTCGGCGACCGAGGGCAGCAACGTGGCACGCGGCGTCGTGCTTGTGGTCTTCTACTGTCTCGGGTTGGGAATCCCGTTCGTATTATTGGCGTTCGGCTCGGCCTGGGCTGTCGCCGGACTGGGCTGGCTGCGTCGCCATACCCGCACGATCCAGATCTTCGGCGGTCTCTTGCTGATCCTGGTGGGTACGGCCTTGTTGACCGGATTGTGGAACGACTTCGTGTCCTGGATTCGCGATGCGTTCGTCAGTGACGTGCGGCTGCCGATCTAATGCGTGCAGTGTCCGCCCTCGCCGCAGCGCGAAACACCTGGCGCACCCTAACCTCCATGGGGACCGCGCTCGTGTTGCTGTTCCTGCTGGCTCTTGCGGCGATACCCGGAGCGATGCTTCCGCAACGGAACCTCAACGAGGCGAAGGTCGCTCAGTACATCGCCATGCACCCGACCATCGGCCCGTGGCTGGACCGCTTACAGGCGTTCGACGTCTTCTCCAGTTTCTGGTTCACCGCTATCTACGTATTGCTATTCATCTCGTTGGTGGGCTGTCTGTCACCTCGACTGCTCGAGCATTTCAGGAGCCTGCGCGCCACGCCGGTGGCCGCGCCGCGCAACCTGGGCCGGTTGCCCCGACATCACGTCGCCGAGGTACCAGGCGGTGATGTTGCCGAGCTGGCCGCGGCCTTTGACGAACGGCTGCGCGGATGGCGCCGCGCCACCCGCCACAAGGCCAATGGCGCCAGCCGGGCAGCCGTAGTCACCGAAATATCAGCAGAGAAGGGCTATCTGCGCGAGTTCGGCAATATCGTCTTCCACTTTTCGCTACTCGGTCTCCTGGTCGCGATCGCCGCCGGAAAGTTGTTCAGCTACGAGGGCAATGTCATCGTCGTCGCCGACGGTGGACCCGGATTCTGTTCGGCGTCACCGGCCGCTTTCGACTCCTTCCGGGCCGGCAACACCGTCGACGGAACATCGCTGCATCCGATGTGCGTGCGGGTCAACGACTTCGAAGCGACTTACCTTCCCACCGGGCAGGCGGTGTCATTCCGAGCCGGCATCGACTACCAGGCCGGCGACGATCTCCAGACCGGGTCCTGGAAGCCCTACTTGCTTAAGGTCAACGAGCCCCTGCGGATCGGCGGCGATCGGGTCTACCTGCAAGGCCACGGCTACGCACCCACGTTCACGGTGACTTTCCCGGACGGGCAGACCCGCACCCAGACGTTGCAGTGGCGGCCCGACGACCAGATCACGCTGCTGTCCTCGGGAGCGATGCGGTTTGACCCGCCCGGTGGTACCTATGCCGACGAGCGGGAACGACGTAAGAACCAAATCGCGATTCAGGGGTTGTTTGCACCGACCGGACAGCTCGACGGCACCCTGCTGTCTTCTAGCTTTCCCGCAATGAACGATCCGGCTGTGGCGATCGATGTGTACCAGGGTGATAGCGGTCTGGACACCGGGCGGCCGCAGTCGCTGTTCTCCCTGGATCCCCGCATGATCGACCAAGGTCGGCTGAACAAAGTCGCACGCGTCAATCTGCGCCCCGGCGAAGACACTCGCCTCGACGACGGTACTGTCGTCCGGTTTGACGGCGCCGAGCCTTTCGTGAACCTCCAGGTGTCACACGACCCGGCCCAGATTTGGGTGTTGGTATTCGCGATGACGATGATGGCTGGGCTGCTGGTGTCGCTGATCGTGCGGCGTCGCCGCCTCTGGTTGCGGTTGTCGGCCGGCCCTGCAGGTACGGTGAATGTCGAGTTGGGCGGCTTGGCCCGCACTGACAATTCGGGGTGGGGCGAGGAGTTCGAGCGACTCACGGCGCGGTTGTTCGCCGGAATCCAGACCTCTGGCGCCGTATCGGATCGCAGCGAAGAGGAGAAGGCAGATCGGGTATGAACACCATCGACATCGGGCTGGCCCGCTATTCGGACTGGGCGTTCACCTCCTCGGTGCTGGTGCTTATCGGCGCGCTGCTGCTGGTTGCCGTCGAGCTGGCCCTCACCCGTAGCCGGAAGGTCGAGACCCGGGAGTTGGTGGGCACCGGAGCCGCCCCGGCGGCGACAGTTGGCACCGGAGCCGCCCCGGCGGCGACACACTCGGGGGTATCGGGGAACAGCGCTACCCCCGGTGTCGTCCGCGATGCTCCGCGGCGCCCGTTCGACGAGCGTGTGGGAGCGGCCGGGGTCGCGCTGGTGTACGTCGGCGCCGCACTGTTGCTCGGGTGCATTGTGTTGCGCGGTCTGTCCACCTCACGGGTGCCGTGGGGCAACATGTACGAGTTCATCAATCTGACCAGTTTCTTCGGCCTGGTGGCCGCTGCTGTGGTGCTACGCAGGCCGCAATACCGGCCGCTGTGGGTGTTCGTGCTCGTCCCGGTGCTGATCCTGCTCACCGTCTCGGGGCGGTGGCTGTATTCACACGCCGCGCCGGTGATGCCCGCGCTGCAGTCCTATTGGTTGCCGATCCATGTGTCGGTGGTCAGCCTGGGCTCCGGCGTGTTTCTGGTTGCGGGCGTAGCCAGCATTCTGTTCCTGGCCAAGACATCGCGGCTTGGCGACACGGGCCGCAAGGACGCTCTGGCCCGCGTGGTACAGAAACTCCCGAGCGGCCAGATTCTCGACAGGATCGCTTACCGCACAACAATTTTTGCGTTCCCGGTGTTCGGCTTCGGCGTCATCTTCGGCGCTATCTGGGCCGAGGAGGCCTGGGGTCGCTACTGGGGCTGGGATCCGAAGGAGACGGTGTCGTTCATCGCGTGGGTCATCTACGCCGCCTACCTACATGCCCGGTCGACCGCAGGCTGGCGGGACCGGAAAGCCGCGTGGATCAACGTCGCCGGGTTTGTGGCCATGGTGTTCAATTTGTTCTTTATCAACTTGGTGACCGTCGGACTGCATTCGTACGCTGGCGTCGGCTGAGCCGACCAGATGGCGGAGCGCCTCGGCGCCGCCAGGAGAGGGGATCAACCGTTGTCTGACCTGCCGGGGGGGTTTCGGGCGCAGCAGCGGTTCACCGACCCTGCGGCACCCGTGCCCGCGGAGTGGACGGCGCCGACACCGCCGCACGGAACGCCGCCCGTCGCTGCCGCCCGGGAAGCTGAGCCGGTTCCGGTTGAGTCGGCCGTTGCCGATCCACCGCCATATTTCGACCTGTCGACCGTTGCGCTTCTTGGCAAGGCCAGACGGGCTCCGTCGACGGGCTGGCGCAGGTGGTTGTATTGGGCCTCGGCCCGCCTGATCGACCCGGGGGAGAGTCCCAAGGTGATCCGCCACGACACCTTGGTCGCACAGGTACAGCGGCCCCTGCGCGGGTGCTACCGAATCGCCGTGCTCTCCCAGAAAGGCGGGGTGGGTAAGACGACCATCACCGCGACGCTGGGAGCGACGTTCGCCGCCGCACGCGGGGATCGGGTCATCGCCGTAGACGCCAACCCGGACCGGGGCACGTTGAGCCAGAAGGTGGAGTTGGAGACACCGGCGACCGTTCGTCATCTGCTACGTGATGCGGAGGGTATCGCGGCCTACAGCGACGTTCGGCGCTACACCTCGCAGGGCCAGAGCCGCCTGGAGGTACTCGCCTCGGAGAGCGACCCCGCAGTGTCCGAGGCGTTCAGCTCCGAGGATTACGCGCGCACGCTGGAGGTGCTCGAGCGGTTTTACAGCCTGGTACTTACTGACTGCGGTACCGGCATGCTGCATTCGGCGATGTCGGCGGTCATCGACAAGGCCGACGTATTGATGGTGATTAGCTCGGGCTCGGTGGACGGGGCACGCAGCGCGTCGGCGACGCTGGACTGGCTGGACGCTCACGGCCACGAGGACTTGGTGCGTAACTCGGTCGCGGTGATCAATGGTGTGCGACCCCGCTCGGGCAGGGGGACAAAGGTCGACCTGAGCAAGGTGGTCGACCACTTCGCCCGACGCTGTCGTTCGGTGTGCCAGGTGCCGTTCGACCCACATCTGGAGGACGGCGCCGAGATCAGTCTGGACCGGTTGCGGCCCGAGACCAGGGAGTCGCTCATTGAGCTGGCCGCAGTTGTGGCCGAGGGGTTTCCGGGTGCGCTGCGGCGTGCCAACGCACATGGTGGCTAGGCACATGACCGCTAGACGGTCAGGTGGTCACCGCGATGTTAGGACCGCGGCTGGTCGTCGTGCGGATTGATTCTTCGCAGGAAATCCGGATCGTCGTCTGGACCGATCACCCGGGTGCGGGGTCGGTTTGCGGCCATCCGTGAGACGCGCCAGCCAAGGTAGACCAGTGCGGCCAAGACGAGAACCAGGAGCAAATACGCCACTCGAAACCTCCTTCCCTTCAATATACGCGCACTGGGTAGGCTCTGGATGTGACTGACGCACGTCCCCGATCCAGGCTGCTGCTCGACGTTCTCGCTTACACGGCGGCCCGGCTGGTACTCGTCGCGGTGGTGACTGCCGTGATCCTGGCCGCCGGATACCTGCTGGGGGTCCAGGACTTCCCGGTGGTCGTGGCGTTGCTGTTCGGCATCGTCATAGCGCTGCCGTTGGGCATCTGGTTGTTCGCCCCTTTGCGACGACGGGCTACTGAGAGCATTGCGAAGCTGGACGCTCGCCGCCGCCATGACCGCGAGCAGTTACAGGCCAAGCTGCGCGGCGACAGCGCCGCGGAAGACCCCGCCCGCGATGACGGCGGACGGACGGATCGGCGCGGATCAGGCGAATAATCGGTGCCGACCGGGAGAATAAGCGGCCAGCTGACGTCGCTTAACACGCCCGATCTGTCAGGCGAGCCACAGCGCAGCGGCCACCGCCAGCGCCCACACCAGCATCGTCAGCCCCGTGTCACGCAGTACCGGGATCAGATCCTTGCCGCCCGCCCCGCCGCGAACCGGCTTCGTGGCGCGCGCCGCCAGCGGAATTGCCACCAGCCCGGCGGCACACCATGGGCTCGCCAGCATCAGCACCAGCGTCAGCACGAACGCCACCGCGAGTAACGTCTGGAACAGCAGCCGGGTCCTGGCGTCACCGAGCCGAACAGCCAAGGTGATCTTGCCGGACTGGGCGTCGGTGGGGATGTCGCGCAGATTGTTGGCCACCAGCACCGCCGAGGACAGGCATCCCGTCGACACGGCGAGTGTGACACCTACCCAATCCACCCGCAGCGCCTGGGTGTACTGGGTACCCAGCACTGCTACCAATCCGAAGAACACAAATACCGCGACCTCGCCCAGGCCCTGATAGCCGTAGGGCTTCGACCCGCCGGTGTACAGCCACGCCGCGGCGATGCAAGCCACCCCCACCCCGATCAGCCACGGTGCGCTGAACCACGCCAGCACCAGGCCGGCAGTCGAGGCGACGGCCAGGCTCGCGACCGCTGCGGTCAGCACAGCCCGTGGTGCCGCGAGCTTCGACCCGACTAGGCGCAGCGGCCCGGACCGGACATCATCGGTGCCGCGGATGCCATCGGAGTAGTCGTTGGCGTAGTTCACGCCGATGATCATCGCCACGGCCACGAGCAGTGCGAGCAGTGCCTTCCACCACGATGCGGCGCCAAGCCAGGCCGCAGCACCAGTTCCCGCGATGACCGGCGCGACGGCATTGGGCAACGTCCGCGGACGCGCACCCTCGACCCACTGGGCGAAACTGGCCACGACCGCCAGTCTTGCATGCGACCGGTGAGGTGCGCCGCAGCAGTCTGAACGCATGGACGGCCAACCGAACTGGCGACGGCCCGATGATTCACAATAGGCGGATGCTTGCAGTAATCGGTGGCAGCGGCTTTTACTCGTTCTTCGGTCCCGATGCGCGCACGGTCACGGTGGAGACGCCCTACGGCCCACCGAGCGCGCCGATCGTCGTCGGAGACATTGGCGATCACGAGGTGGCGTTTCTGCCCAGACACGGCGTAAACCACGAGTTTTCGCCTCACACGGTGCCCTACCGCGCCAACATGTGGGCATTGCGCTCCCTCGGAGTGCGGCGCATCTTCGGTCCCTGTGCCGTCGGCAGCCTCGACCCTGAGCTGGGCCCGGGCGCCATGGTGGCGCCCGATCAGCTGGTCGACCGGACGACGGGCCGGCCCGACACCTACTTCGACTCCGGTGGCATCCACGTCGGGTTCGCCGACCCTTACTGTCCGTCTCTGCGGGCGGCGGTGACCGCACTGCCCGACGTCGTCGACGGCGGCACGATGGTGGTGATCCAGGGTCCCCGATTTTCGACGCGCGCAGAGAGTCGTTGGTATGCGAGCCAGGGGTTCCGGCTGATCAACATGACTGGATATCCCGAGACTGTGTTATCTCGGGAACTTGAAATGTGTTATGTAGCAATCGCTTTGGTGACCGATCTGGATGCGGGTATCGAGGCCGGGCAGGGCGTGCACGCGGTGGACGTATTCGCCGAATTCGAACGCAATCTGGTTGGCTTCAAGCAGCTACTGCATAAGGCCATAGAAAGTGCAGCGAGCACCTCGGGCGTTTCCACATGCGCGCACTGCAAGCCGCATGAGGGCGTCACCCTGCCTATCGTTCTGCCATGAGGGTGCTGCTGACTGGCGCAGCCGGGTTCATCGGAACTCGGATCCGCGCCCGGTTGACCGCCGCCGGCCACGACGTCGTCGCTATCGACGCGATGCTGGCGGCCGCGCACGGAGACGGTGCCGACCCGCCTGCCGGTGTGAGCCGGGTCGACGTCCGAGACAGCGCAGCGGTGGCCGACGCGCTCGCCGGGGTAGACGTCGTCTGTCATCAGGCTGCGGTGGTGGGCGCCGGCGTGGACGCTGGTGACAGCCCCTCGTATGCCTCCCATAACGACCTCGGCACGGCGGTGCTCCTGGCTGAGATGTTCGCCGCGGGCTGCCGGCGACTCGTGCTCGCCTCATCGATGGTGGTCTACGGGCAGGGGGGTTATGTCTGCCCGGAGCACGGTCCGGTCGACCCGCTGCCGCGACGTCGCGAGGACCTCGACAGTGGGGTGTTCGACCACCGCTGCCCGATAGGCGGCGAGCAGGTCCGGTGGGAGTTGGTCAGCGAGGATGCACCATTGCGGCCGCGCAGCCTGTACGCGGCCAGCAAGGTCGCGCAGGAACACTATGCGCTGGCCTGGAGTGAAGCTGTCGGCGGCACTGTCACGGCGCTGCGGTACCACAACGTCTACGGCCCGGGCATGCCGCGGGACACCCCCTATTCCGGGGTCGCCGCGATCTTCCGTTCTTCGATCGAATCAGGAGATGTACCGAGGGTCTTTGAGGACGGCGGGCAGATGCGCGACTTCATTCACGTCGATGACATCGCCGCAGCCAACCTGGCCGCGATCGAGGCCGGCATCGAGGGGTTCGACGCGTTCAATGTCTGCTCAGGACGGCCGGTGTCGATCCTGGACGTAGCCTCGGCGCTGTCTGGGGCACGTAGCGACCTGGCGGACAGAGCACCGGTGGTCACTGGCCAGCACCGCAGCGGCGACGTTCGCCACATTGTGGCCGACCCGGCGAAAGCGGCTGAACTTCTCGGCTTTCGGGCTGTCGTCGACCCGGCGGAAGGGTTGCGCGAGTTCGCCACCGCGCCGCTACGGCACTGACCCCAGATTCGAACCCCAGACTCGAATCCCAATGCCTCGACGCGGGCGGCCTCGTCACGAAACTCTATTGGTGCGACCTCTATTGGCGCGACGATGGGCGCCTCCCGGCTATGGCCCCCAAATAAGGAGGTCCTCCATTCCGTTGTTCATCGTGACGGTGGTCGGCGCTGGGCCTGTGACGTCGAAATAGATTTTGCCGGTCGATTTTTGGCCTTGGGCGATAGTGGCTCCGCTGATGCCTTGTGGGCTGGCGACTTCCCACAGAACCCGATAGGCGGCTTGGTTCGGGGCCACGGCGTTGAATTGTGAAATCGCGGGGGTGACGGTGCCTCGCTCGGCGTCGACGGTGGCGGTGGCCTCCCAGACCTGTCCGGCTACCGGGTAGCCGGGCAGCGTGTCGGTGCTGGGTTTGAGGCCGCTCACCGTCCAGCCGAGGACCACTTGACCAACGGAGTCAGTCATCGTCAATTCGCTACCCAATTTGCCGACGTTAGGATAGGCCGCCGCGACTGGTGCGCTGATGAAACCGATCGTTGCCATGATCAAGGTTGCTACAGCTGTCTTTGTCATCGTGGTTATCTTCACTTGTGCTCCCCTTCTCCTCGTTTGAACGACGACTTCACCCGTCGCCAGCCAACCAACATTCCGACTTCATCTTCCTGCAATGAGTTCCCGGGCGCCAGAGCTATTTGGAATCAAAGTAGCCGCGCCAACCTGGGCGGTCACAGCAGAAGTTCGGCCACAACCGCATAAGGACCGCTACGAGCGCTCGCACCTAGGAACTTGGCGTGGCCGATTCGCAGGCCCTGCGCTTGGACAAACTGGCGCAGAATCCGATCGTGGTCCTTGGTGAAGTCCAGTCCGAACCGAAGTTCTTCATCGGTGATCTCAAGCATTTCCGCGAGGCTTCTGCGTGCTGCCGAGAGCCCACTTCGTTTCCTTGACGCCTCTGGTGATACTTGCTGAATGAGTATCTGCAACCAGTTCGGTATCGACTTCCCGCTCTTCGCCTTCAGCCATTGCCGCGATGTGGTGGCCGCGGTGACCAACGCCGGCGGATTCGGTGTGTTGGGCGCGATCGCATACACGCCCGATCAGCTAGACCGGGAACTGGCGTGGATCGACGACGCCGTCGGCGGGAAGCCGTACGGGGTTGATCTGATCGTCCCGGCGAAGTTCGAGGGTAAGGGGGAGAAGCTTTCCCTCAATGACTTGGCTGAGCGGATTCCGCAGGGCTACCGCGATGTTGTCGACGAGTTGCTGCGCGCCCACGGCATCGAACCCGAGCCCGCACGCCGCTTCGGCGGCGCTTCGTTGTCCGGCGAAACGGGCCACGAGCTGCTCGATGTCGCGCTGACCCATCCGATCAAGCTGATCGCCAACGCATTGGGTGTACCGCCGAACTACATGATCGAGGCCGGCAAGGAGCACGGCATCCCGGTGGCCGCCCTGGTTGGCGCCAAAGAGCACGCGGTCAAACAGGTCGCCGCCGGGGTGGACCTGATCGTCGCGCAGGGCACCGAAGCTGGCGGTCATTGCGGCGAGGTCAGCACGCTGGTCGTGGTGCCCGAAGTATTGGACGCCCTAGCGGCGGTCGGCAGCACCGTCCCCGTACTGGCCGCGGGTGGGATCGTCACCGGCCGGCAGATGGCCGGCATGGTTGCGATCGGGGCGGCGGGCGCGTGGACCGGTTCGGTGTGGTTGACCACAGATGAGGCCGAAACGGCGCCGCACACTGTGGCCAAGATGCTGGCCGCCACCTCCCGGGACACCGTTCGCTCGGCAGGCCGCACGGGCAAGCCGTCGCGTCAATTGGTATCGGACTGGACGAACGCCTGGACACCCAACGCCGGCGGACAGCAGCCGTTGCCGTTGCCGCTGCAGTCGATGCTGTGCGAGCCGGTGATCCGCCGGATCGACGTGCTGGCGTCCCAGGGGCACGAGGGAGCCCAGGCGTTGGCAACCTACTTCGTCGGGCAGGGTGTGGGTCTGATGAACAAGGTGAACCCTGCGCGCGAGGTGGTTCGGGAGTTCATCGAGGACTACCTTGCCGCGGCCGAGCGGCTGAACGACTCACTTCCCGGCTGATTTTCGTTCCCGGGCATCTGTGACCGCCCTCGCGGCCGCGCCACCAAGCATGCACGCTCGCTTCGGTAGCTTCAGTCGCCGGCCAGCGGCAGGCGTACCTCGAAGCGCGCACCGGTCGGGAGGTTGTGCGCCGACAGCGTGCCACGGTGGGCCTGAACTAGCCCCGCGGCGATCGCCAATCCAAGGCCCGAGCCGCTTGGCAGCGACGAATCCGCCCGCGGGACACGGCTATTCGATCCGCGGTAGGCGACGTCGAACACCTTCGGAAGGTCTGCCTCGTCGATGCCGACACCGGTGTCGTCGACGCGGGCCCAGGCGCTGCTTTCGTCGGCGCCGAGCGCCAGCTCGACGTTGCCGCCTGCGGGGGTATGCGCAATAGCGTTGGCCACCAGGTTTGACAGCACTCGAGCTAGCGCGCGATCACTGCCGAGCACCCGCACAGGTCGTTCGGGAAGATCGGCCCGCAGCCCTACGCTGGCACGCTCGGCGGCAATCCGGTGCGCGGCGAGCACGTCGTCGACCACCTCGTCGAGTGCAACCTTGTCGAAAGATGGGATCAGCGCCCCGGCATTGATCTTCGACATCTCAAACAGGTCGTCGACCATCTCCGAGAGTCGAACTGATTCGTGCTAGATGTGTTGGGCGTGCACCCGCACATCGACTTCGGCGACGACACCGTCGGCGATCGCCTCCGATACCGCACGGATGCCTGCCAGCGGGGTACGCAGATCATGGCTGACGAAGGCAACCAGGCGTCGACGCGATTGTTCGGCAGCCCGCTCGGAGTCGCGGATCTCGGCTTCCCAGACGGTACGTCGCGCCTGATAGCGGCCCAGCATCACCGCCGCGGGGACCGTCACGATCGACACGATGACCAGCACGACGGCTGTCTGCTCGAAGGTCCCGGTGACCATGAACCCGCTGGCGCCCAACACCCCGGTGAACGTCGCCAGCACCGGAATCAGCACCAGGACCACCATGCTCGCCGCCAACGACCACGACCGCGCCAGCCGAATGACTATGGCGCCTGCCAGGACCACGGGAATAGAGCAGGCCAGCGCCCAACCGACAATCTCCCAGAAGTCAGCCGGGGGCATCGGGGGGCCCTGTGGTTGCGTTCTTGGAGGCCCACATGTAGCCGCGGCCCCACACAGTCTGCACCTGATGTCGCTCGCCAAGTTTGGAGCGCAGCCGCTTGACGTGCACCGTCACCGTGGACAGATCGCCGAAATTCCAGTGCCACACCTCCCGCAGAAGGTCTTCCCTGGTGAACACGGTGTCGGTGTGGGTCAGGAAGAACAGCAGCAAATCGAACTCGCGATTGGTGAGGCTAACCGGCTCGCCTGCGATCGTGACGATGTGCGATGCGGTCGACAACGTGAGGTCGCCGACCTTGATATCGATGGGCAGCACACCGTTTGGCGAGGGGGAGCGGCGTAGTACCGATCGGACCCGCAGGACAAGCTCACGCGGGCTGAACGGCTTAGTCAGGTAGTCATCGGCGCCCGCTTCGAGCCCGGCGATCCGGTCCCCTTCCTCGCCGAGTGCGGTCAGCAGGATCACCGGCAATGTGTAGTCGCCACCGCGACGCAGGCTGCGGCACAACGCAAGTCCGTCCGGTCCGGGCATCATCACGTCCAGGACGGCCACATCGATGCGCTGGGTGCCGAGCAGTCGCAGCGCCTCAGTCCCATCGCGGGCGATCGACACGTCGAGTCCGTCGCGCTCCAGATATCGCCGCACCACATCGCGGACGACGCCGTCGTCGTCGGCAATCAATACTCGGGTCACCACACTGAGGTTAGCCGCATGTGCTTGCCCCCTGGCGTCACTGATTCGTCAGCCCGCGGGCACTAGCTTCGCCAGGGCCAAATCGCCTAGCCTCGATGTCTATGCCCACATGCCCGGTGACGGTGGTGTTGCCCTGCCTCGACGAGGCGGACTCGCTGCCCGGGGTCCTGGCGGCCCTACCAGTCGGGTACGCGGCTCTGGTGGTCGACAACAACAGCACAGACGGTACGGCCGAAGTGGCGCGCCGTCACGGCGCCGAGGTTGTCACCGAATTCAGACCGGGCTACGGGTCGGCGGTGCACGCAGGTGTAGTGGCGGCCAGGACGCCGATCGTGGCGGTCCTGGATGGCGACGGCTCGCTGGATCCCGGCGAGCTTCCCGCTCTGGTCGACGATGTCGAACGCGGCGCCGACCTGGCGATCGGGCGGCGGCGCGCGGCGCCCGGTCTCAGCTGGCCCTGGCATGCCCGGCTGGGCACCGCGGCGGTGTGCTGGCGGCTGCGCACCCGATATGGCCTTCGGGTCCACGACATCGCGCCGATGCGGGTGGCGCGTCGAGAGGCGCTGCTGTCACTCAAGGTGTCCGATCGGCGTTCAGGCTATCCGCTCGAACTGCTCGTGTGCGCCGCACGGGCAGGCTGGGTGGTGGTCGAGCGCGACGTCGTGTACGGGCCCCGTACTGGCGGCAGGTCCAAGGTCAGCGGCTCGGTTCGGGGCAGTGCCACTGCAGCGCTGGATTTCTGGCGGGCGATCGCGTGATACCGGTGAGCGTGTTGGTCGTTGCCAAGGCGCCGGTGCCCGGCCTGGCCAAGACCCGTCTGGCGGCCGGAGTGGGCGATGACGCGGCCGCCGAGATTGCGGCCGCAGCGCTCTTGGACACCCTTGACGCCGTCGCGGAGGCTTCGGTAACTGCCCGAGTGGTAGCCCTCACCGGAAACCTCGGCGATGCCAAACGTTCGGGTGAGATCCATTCCCGGCTGGCCGATTTCGTCGTTGTCACCCAACGCGGCGAAAATTTCGCCGACCGGCTTGCCAACGCCCACCTGGACGCTGCTGCGGCGACTGGCGGGCTGCCAGTGCTCCAGATCGGCATGGATACCCCGCAGGTGAATCCGGAACTGATCGGTCGGTGCGCGCAGGCTCTCGTCGACAACGACGCGGTTCTGGGTTTGGCCTGTGACGGCGGCTGGTGGGTACTGGGCGTCACCGACGCCGCGTCCGCGGAGTGCCTTCGCGGCGTGCCGATGTCGGCCCCCGACACCGGTGCTGAGACGCTGGCCGCACTGCAGCGCGAAGGGGTTGTGGTGGAACTTGTCGGCGAGCTTGCCGACGTCGACACGCTCGATGATGTCGCGGTGGTGCGCCGCGCCTGCCGGCCCGAATCTCGGTTCAGTCGCGCCGCCGCGGGGGTGAGTGTTTGACGACTTCAACTTCGCTGCGCGGGACAGCGATCACCGCGCGCGTGGGTGTGGCGCTGGGCGTCACCGTCGCAATATGCTTCGTCACAGGACTGATCAGTCATTTCATCCAGCACCCGCAGCCCTGGTTCTGGTGGCCCACCCGGCCAGTGTGGCTCTACCGGCTGACCCAGGGGCTGCACGTCGCCACCGGTATCGCGGCGATTCCGCTGATCATCGTGAAGCTGTGGTCGGTGTGGCCGAAACTATTCGAGCGTCCACTGATCGGCGGGGTCGTCCGTCAGATCGAACGGCTGTCGATCCTCGTGTTGGTTGCGTCGATGCTGTTTCAGCTCAGCACGGGACTGCTCAACATCGCGCAGTGGTACGCGTTCAAATTCTTCTTCACCACAGCCCACTACGCGATGTCCTATGTCGCCCTCGGAGCGGTCATCGTGCACATCGGCGTGAAGTTGCCGGTGATTCGGCGGGCTCTCAGCGAGCCGATAGGCGACGTCGCCCAAGGTGGCGCAGTGGGTCTGTCACGCCGCGCCGTACTGCGTGGCACCTGGGTGGCGGTGGCTCTGGCCACGTTGGCTACCGTCGGCCAGACGGTGCCGCTGCTGCGTCGTGTCTCCGTGCTCGCGCCGCGTACGGGCGAAGGGCCTCAGGGTGTTCCGATCAACCGATCAGCGGCGGCGGCCGGTGTAGTGCGCGCCGCCCGATCGCCGGACTACCGGTTGACGGCCACCAACGGTGACCGCACTCAAACGTTCACCCTTGCCGAGCTGCAGGCGATGCCGCAGAAGACATGTCGACTGCCGATCGCCTGCGTCGAGGGCTGGAGTGCTGAAGCGGAATGGACGGGCGTGGTGCTGGCCGACCTGGTCGCCACTGTGGGTGCGTCGGCTGATTCCGATGTGCGAATGATCTCGCTGGAACGACCTGGGCCCTACTCGCGCACCGTGCTGCCGGCCCGTCATGCACGTGACGAGAAGACACTGATCGCGTTGAAGATCAATGGCGAAACCCTCAACCTCGATCACGGTTATCCATGCCGGTTGATTGCACCGACAAGACCCGGTGTGTTGCAGACGAAATGGTTGACGCGTATCGAGGTGGTCGGATGACTGCTGCGCGGACGGTTTTGGTCATCACCGGTGTCATGATCGGCCTCTACGGTGTGGTGCTGCTGTGGGATCATTCGCCCACGGTGCTCATACGAATCGCTGTGTGGGCATTGGTCGGCGTCGCGGTACACGACTTTGTTTTCGCGCCGCTATGCGTGGCGGCTGGGTTGGCCGGGCGACCGCTGCTCCCGGCGCGCTGGCAGTCGCCAGTGGCGGTGGCGGCCTTGTGTACCGTCGTGCTGGCTGTGCTCGCCGTGCCGGTATTCAACAAGCCAGGACTCAAGCCGGACAACCCCACGGTGCTGGACCGCAACTACCCACTGGGCCTGTGGATATCGTTGGCCGTCGTATGGGCTTGTGTACCGCTGTACTACTTTCTGTCGAGACGGCTACCAGTTCGTCAGGATCAGGTGGTTGATCAACAAGGCCCCGATCACGTTGAGCGACAACCACCAACGGTGTGACCGCGGTGCCAGGAGCGCGGTCGAGGCGACGAGCCAGACGGTGAACGGCAGCCAGATGCGTTCGGTCTCGGCTTTGCTGAGTCGGGACAGATCGGCGAAAAGAATCGCCAGCAAAGCGCCCAGCACCAGTAGGTGCAGCCCGGATCGCTTCCGGATCGCTTCGATGTCGAACACGCGAACGACTCCCGCCACGCTGCCCAGCCCGATGGCGCAGACCACCGAGGCGAGATTGGCCCATCCCCAATATTGGAAGGGGCGGTGGCTGGCGATGCCCTGCCAATAACGCTCCTGCACCAACAGGTACCCGTCGAACCACCAGAATCCCGCAGCCAGAAAGACAGCACCGACCGCCAGGGCCGCGAGCACGGCGGGCGCGACGGTGGCCAGCGCGTCTCGCCAGCTTCTGGCACAGAGCAGCACCGCCAGTGCGGGCAGAGCCATGAGCACCAACCCGTAGTTGAGAAAAATTCCCCAGCCCAGAAGGAGCCCGGAGCCAGCGGCCGCCAGCATCGGATGGCGTGTCGTTCTGGTTGCCGAGAGCGCCAGCGCAGCGATCCCCCAGGCAGCGACCCCGGCGAAGTAGCCGTCAGCGGATACCGCGATCCAGATGGCGGTAGGCGCCACAGCCAAGAACGGTGCTGCCAGTCTGGCGGTGCTCTCATCAGCCACCGCGCGCAGTGTGACCACGATGGCGGCCGCGATGCTGGAACCCGCCAGCAGGCATAGCAGTCCTGCCCACGCTCCACCGCTCAATCCGATGCGATCCAGCCACACGAACGTCAACAGCGCGCCCGGCGGATGCCCAGACACATGGGTTATCCACGAATCAGGTTGGTAGTCAAGGATCCTGCTGGAGAACGTGCGCAGCGCCTCCGGGATGTCGGTGACACTGCCTACCTGGCGCAGATACTCGTGGCGCGCCGTGAGCCGCCCGGCGAACCCCCGCTGCCAGCCATCGACCATAGCCAGACTGAACGCCCACGCGCAGGACACCGCCCACGCCGCCCAGGGAAGCCAGCGCCAGGGCAGCCGCTGCGCCAGCGAGGGTCCCCACAGCACCGCTGCGACAGCGATCGCGATGGCGGGGACCGTGCCCAGGCCGGCGTGCGTGATCCACTTGCCGAAGATCGGCGCGGTCCCGGCGAAGCTGCGGAAGCGATCTGGGTCGGAGGTGATGAGTGGGGTGATGCTCAGGTCGAGGTGCGGGATGACGAACGCGGCGACGACGAGAATCACCGCCGCGCCGACTGCGATCATTTCTTTACGCATCCCCCCATACTGCGTGAGCGAATGTTCTTGTACGCAACGCGCCACGACAGTTCGTGTGAGTGGGTGGCGCGCAGCCCCGCGAAGCGGACTTCAGGAGACTCGGCAGCTAGGGCTCCGCTGAGCCGAATAGCCGGTTGAGCTCACGTCGGTCGAGCTTGCCGATACCGCGTCGCGGAAGCGTGTCGACGATGTGGAGCTGGCGCGGCGCGGCACTGGGCGGCAGCGATCCGCCGACGTGGGAACGCAGCTCCGACAGTGTGATCGTTGTGCCGCGCTTGACCACGACGGCGGCCACCACCCGTTGGCCCAGACGGTCGTCGGTAACGGCGAACACCGCACACTCGGCCACCGCCGGATGGCTCGCCACCGCCGCCTCAACCAGTTGCGGAAGGACGGTGAGCCCGCCGGTACTGATCGCGTCGTCCACGCGCCCCAACACCGTGAGTGTTCCCGAGTCATCGATCACCCCAATGTCATCGGTGCGGAACCATCCATTCTCGGCGAACGGATCGGGTGTCACGGGGTTGCGGTAGCCCGAGGCCAGCATCGGTCCACCGAGGGAGACCCTGCCTTCGGAATCCGCCTGAATTCCGACACCGCGCAGTGGGCGGCCGTCGTATACACAGCCGCCAGCTGTCTCGCTCATCCCGTATGTCCTGATTACCGAAATGTTTGCGGCCGATGCTCGGTCGGCGACAGCGCCCGGCATGGGTCCGCCGCCGATGAGGACAGCATCCAGCTCGGCCAGCGCCCCGGTGGCGCGCGGATCCCGCAGAGCTTTATCCAGTTGGGCCGCCACCAGCGATGCGTACCGTCGGCCCGAACCTAGCTGGGCAATCGCGCCCACCAGGCCGGCGGCATCGACTCCCGCCGGCACCGCCACCGGCATGGTTCCGGCGACCACGCTGCGCACCAGAACTTGGAACCCGGCCACGTGGTGGGCGGGCAATGCGAGCAGCCACCGCCCGTCACCGCCGAGCCGTTGATGAGTCGCCTCGACGCTGGCCATCAGTGCCCGCGCGGTCAGTAAGGCACCCTTGGGCGCGCCCGTCGTCCCCGAAGTCGACAGCACGACAGCGACATCGTCGTCAATCTCTTCCCCGGCGCGCAATGCTGTTGTCAGCAGCGAGGTTTGATCGGCATCTCCTGCGGGCACCGGCAGCACGCTGGCGCGGCCGTGGAGGATGTCGTCGACGACAGTCAACGCCGACAACGCAGCAGGACCCGACTGGATTGCGACGGGACGCAGGATGGCTATGGGCTTTCCTTCACATCGCGCGGGTGTCGCGGCGCAGAGGGTGATCCTCGGGGACCTGTACGAAGATCAGCGTCACACCGTCGGGGTCGAGGACATGCATCTCGTGCAGCCCCCACGGCTCGCGGCGGGCCTGGCGGGTGATCTCCACACCGCGCTGCCGGAGCTCTTCCTGCGTCGCATGCAGGTTCCGTACCTGAAGCCACAGCGCGCCGGGAAACGGTGGGGTGCACGGGTCTGGGGCGCCGTGGCCGGCGAGTTCGACAAGTGACTGCCCGGCGTAGAAAACGGTGCCGCCCGGGTACTCGCGGGCAATCGCAAGGCCGATACCGTCGCGGTAGAACGCCAATGACCGTTGGTAGTCGGCCGGCCGGAATAGCACCCGGCTGGCCAAGATTTCCATGCAGCGTGTCTATCACGTTCACGTCGGGTTTGGCCGAGCCTCGCGTTTGGCCGAGGGTCGGGTTTACCCGATCTGCGTCCCGAGTCCCGCCCAGTAGGGATCGCGCAGCTCGCGCTTGAGCACTTTGCCGCTCGTGTTGCGCGGCAAAGCAGTGACGAACTCGACGGACTTCGGAAGTTTGAACCCCGCCAGTCGAGCGCGGGCGAACCCGATCAGGTCGGCCTCGCTGAGCTTCGCGCCCGGGGCGGGTACGACGAAGGCCTTGACCGCTTCGCCCCACCTGTCGTCGGGCACTCCGATGACGGCTGCTTCCGCGACGCCGGGATGGATTAGCAGGACGTTCTCGACCTCAATGGGGTAAATATTCTCACCGCCGGAGACAATCATGTCTTTGATCCGGTCCCGCAGGAACACGTAGCCGTCGGCATCGACGTACCCTGCATCGCCGGTTCGCAGCCACCCGTCGGGGGCCAATGTCGCCGCGGTCGCATCGGGGTTGTTCCAGTAGCCGAGCATGTTTTGATCAGACCGGGTCCACAGCTCGCCAACCGTCCCCGGTGCGGCCTCGACCCCGGCGTCGACGCCGGCATGGCCCTCTGGATTGGATGGGCTGACGACACGTACCTGCACCCACGGGTATGGCTTGCCGCACGAGCCACGCAGCTCCGGAACGTGCTCAGCGCTGTCGAGTTGGGTGATCGAGCCGGTGGTTTCGGTCATGCCATACACCTGCGTGAACACGCCACCGAATCGTTGGATGCCCCGGACCAGGACGTCGTCGCTGATCGGTGAGGCCCCGTAGACAATCACCCGCACGTTCGCGAAATCGAACGCCTGCATGCCGGGAGTATCGAGCAGGGACTGAATGACCGCGGGCACCAGCAGCAGGTTGGTGATGCGATGGCTGGAGACGACGTCGAGGATCGTCGCGGGGTCGACGTCGCGCAGCACTACGGTGGTGCCGCCGACCCACAGGCTGGCGAACGCCCATCCGGACCCTGCCATGTGGAACAGCGGCATGACGGCCAAGCTCACGCTGTCGGCGGACAGCTGCCACGGCCCGGCAACTCCGGCGGTCTTGCAGGAGTAGTTGGCGTTGCTCAGCATGACGCCCTTGGGCAGCCCGGTAGTCCCCGACGTGTACATCAGTAGCACCAGGTCGTCAGGTCCGGTGGTGATGCCAGGGTCGACGGCAGGGTGGGCAGCCATCCAGTCGTTGAAAGCCGGCCAGCGATCGTGTGCCCCGATCGCGATCACTCCGATGCCGAGGCCATCCTCGATGGCCTCCATGTGGCCGAAGAAGTCCTCACCGGCCACCACCAGCGCCGCCCCGGAGTCCTCGATGATGTGGTGCATCTCGGGGACGGCCAGGCGCCAGTTGATCGGTACGCCAACAGCGCCCAACTTCGCCAGACCGAATACGACGTCGAAGAACTCGGCACCGTTGCGCTCGACGAACGCGACGCGGTCCCCGAGCCCGACACCAGCTTGTGCGAACGCCTGCGCCGTGCGGCTGGACCTGGCGTCAAGCTCGCCGTAGGTGATGGTGCGCCCGCCGGCGACAAGCGCGGGCGCATCGGGACGGTCCCGGCCGTGCAGGCGGACAATGTCGGCCAGGCCAGCGATCCCGGGGGTCATCACCTGTCTTTGGGCTGCATCCGCTGACGCTTCATGAGCGCGTCGACCGCGGCCGGGGCGATGCTATTGATCGCGTGCGCGGTGACGGCGATCCGGGGCGCGATGCTCACCGGGCGATGGCGTGCGGCCTCGACGATCCAGCCCGCAGCCTCCTCCGCGGACAATCCGGGCAGACCGTCGTAGGCGCGGGTGGGGGCGATCATCGGGGTTATTACCAAGGGGTAGTACAGAGTCGTCGAGTGCACACCCTTGTCACCCCACTCGGTCTCCAGGATGCGACTGACCGACGACAACGCTGCCTTCGAGGCGTTGTATACGCCGAACAGCGGCGGAGACTCGGTCTTGACACCCCACGTGGACACGTTGATGACGTGGCCGTCGCCGCGCTGGATCATGCCCGGAGCCAGCCCCCGGATCAGCCGTAGCGGTGCGTAGTAGTTCAGGCTCATCGTGCGTTCGACGTCGTGCCAGCGCTCTAGTGATTCCGCCAATGGTCGTCGGATGGATCGGCCAGCATTGTTGACCAGGATGTCGACACCTCCGAGTTCGGCCTCGACGGTCGCGACGAGGTCGTCGACTGCATCGAGGTCGGACAGGTCGCAGGCGTGGGCGCGGGCATCTCCACCGGCCTCGGCGATGCGCGTGACAAGATCGTCGAGGAGATCGCGGCGGCGCGCAACCACTATCACCGTGGCGCCACTGTCGGCCAGCTTGGCGGCGGCGGCTTCGCCGATTCCCGAAGATGCCCCCGTCAGCAGGATGCGCTTGCCTGTGAGTTCGACGGTCTCGTGACTGCGCCGATACCTCAGCAGCGTGGGTAGGCGGGGTGGTCGCATGCTGGCCAGCACGACTTTTTCGGCCACCCGCCGCAACGGCTTCCTGTTGGTCACAGATAGCGAGTCTATGTTCCCCACTGAAGTGACACGATCTCGACCATTGCCGGTGTGACTTTGAGGTACACCACCCCACCGCGCGGTCCCAGGCGATTAAGCCGATGGCTGCTCACAGTGCAAAAGCCACGAAAAGCGCAGGCGCCTAGCCGAGATCAAATCGACCGTCGCGCAATCGCTCGGCAGCCCTCGAATCCGCCAATTCCATCCGATCCTCGGGATGCCGCCAGTAATGCCGGACCAACCAGTACAGGGCCACACCGCGGGGCACATAGATGTTGGCGAAGCTGATGATCTCTTCGTGGCCGTCCCGGAGCCGAAGCACTACCGCACGCTGCGCTTTCCGCGATTCCGCGTGGTCGGCCACGTCCACCACATCGTCCCACTCGAACATCCTCGTCGCGAGAATGTCGGCATTCTCGATC
>JAHZKD010000397.1 GCA_022600605.1 Actinomycetes bacterium | reverse complement strand
GCGGCGCGACTTCGACACCCTCGACATCGACCCCGCGGTGTTGCCTCTCATCTACAAACAGAATGCGCTGGCAGTCCTGGGCATCACATGATGATCTTCTCGCCGCGGGCGCGGGACAGGCCGTGGGGGCAGGCATAGCGGTTGCTGTCGTGGAACTGTTCAGTCGCCGGGAGCGCCCATGCTGAAGTCGGCAAAGTCGAATCCCGGTACCACAACGCAGCTGACCAGGCATGGGTGATCGTCGCGCGGGCGCGCCCGCTGCCAATGCCCAGCAGGGACGAGGAGCTGTGGGCTTTCCCCGGCCATAACGTCGGTTCCTAGCAGGTGAGATTGCGCTGAACTCTGTTCTTCTCCGACTTCCAAGAACAGTGGACTGCCCCAGTGGTAGAGCCACAGCTCGGCGCTTCGTACTGTGTGCCATGCGCACTGCTGGCCGGCCATCAGCAGGAACAGGATCGCGGTGCCTGCGTTGCGAGGTCCGGCGTAGTCAGGCGGCAGTGCAGACTCCGGGATGGACAGGTCGCTGCGCCAAGTCTCCCGGTACCAGCCGCCTTCTGGGTGCGGAGATAGATCTAGTCGACGTGCCAGTTCCGGACGATCAGTCATCAGTATCACCCTACTGTCCAGCGTCGTTGTAGGGCAGGCTCGCCGGGCACAGTATTCTTTGCGAATGGCTCGCGTGCGCCCCGGTTGGCTGGTAGCACTGTGCGCATTGATCGTCGCGGTGAGCGCCTGGTTCCCTTGGCTCACCTCTGCGGCCGACGGCGGCGGGCGGGCCAGTGCGATCGGCGGGATCGCCGGAGCCATGCCGGTGCCCCCTCCAGGGTTCGGGGTCGGGCAGTTCATCGTGCTGCTTTCGTCGTTGTTGGTCGTGGCCGGCGCGATGTCAGCCCGTGATATCTCGGCGCGGGTGGCTTCGACTGTTGCGCTGTCTATTTCGGTGACATTGGCTGTTCTGGCAGGCTGGTACTACCGGCTTTACGTGTACCCGCCGGTATCGGCGGGCTACGGATTGTACGTCGGGGGCGCGGTCGCGCTGGCGTCCGTCCTGCTGTCCGTGTGGACGATGCTGGCAGCCTGGAGGGCCTCGGCACCAGTAACGAGGAGGCATTCATGAGCGGTTTCGTTGAGCCTGTAACGTTGGTCGGCGACCGTTGGGTGAGGTTGGAACCCCTTACCCGCGAACATCTTCCCGAGATCGAGGCGGTTGCCGCTGACGGTGAGCTGGGCAGGTTGTGGTTTACCTTCGCGCCGAAGGCGGGCGCGGCCGAAGAGTGGGTCGAGATGCGGCTGGCGGCGCAGAGACCGGATAGCGGTTTGACCTTGGTGGTGCGCGGGCCCGACGGTGCTCTGGTCGGATCCTCCAGCTACATGAACGTCGACGGACCTAACCGTCGGCTCGAAATCGGCTATACCTGGTACGCCGCTTCTGCTCGACGCACTGGGATTAACTCCGAAACGAAGCTGCTCATGCTCGGCCACGCCTTTGATCAGTTGGGTTGCCTTGCAGTCGAGTTCCGCACGCATTACTTCAACTCGGCCAGCCGTGCCGGCATCGAGCGGCTCGGCGCGAAACTCGACGGAGTGTTGCGCAGCAACCAGATCCTTCCCGACGGGTCGCGACGCGACACTGTTGTCTATTCGATCCTGGACATCGAGTGGCCCTCAGTGCGGAACAACTTGGAATTCAGATTGGGTGACCACCCCTGACCCGCAGCCTCAACTGGTTGCCGACTAACTCGCGGAATTGCCGCCCAACTCTCACGTCAGACCGGAATCACCTGCGCGGCAAGTAACGCCGTTGCGCACTGGTCGCAGACGAGAACGGGGCTGAACCGATGGCCACATACAGTGTGGGTCAGCTCTACCGCGGGGCCCTCGGGGTCGGGGTACCACCGCTGTGCCCACTGTAAGGCAGTCACGAGCACCGGGAAGAAGGCCCGCCCCTTCCGCGTTAGCTGGTACCGGCCGCCTGCATTGCAGAGGATCCCCTCGGTGGCGAAAGCGGACAACCGGTCGGCGATCGTGCCGGGCGGAGCGCTGAGCTGAGCCTGGAAGTCAGTGAACCTGGCGACACCGACGAACGCGGCAACCAGCAGCGCGAACCCCCAGCGGTCGCCGATAACGCTCATGGTTTGTGGAAACTGCAACGCCGCACCCCCTCGGCGGTTGTCCGAACGTCGGCGGTTCGTGGTAGATGGCATGGAACGCTCCCAGGTTCCGCTCGGCCCCCATTGCGCCACAACATCTTTCTCGATCGTCGCCGCCCCGCACGCCTTGCATGTCACCAGTGGAGCGAAGTCGGCACCGCACACTTTGTGGTGCATTTCGGGCAACCGCTGAATATGGACGGGAACCCAGCGTCGTTCCCATTCCCAAATCGAGGTCAGCATCGGCCACAACGACCGACTCCTCGCCGTCGCACGATATTCCGAACGCGAAGGGTTGGTCTGGTACTCGCGGCGGGTAAGTAGATCACCGTCCATAAGCAATTGCAGCCGCCCGGTCAGTACTGAGTGCGAAACCGGAAGCGCAGTGGAGAATTCACCGTAGCGCGTCGAGCCCAGCAGGGCCTGCTGAATGATCAGCAGCGTCCACTCGTCGCCCAGCACCCCGAGCATCCGGGCAACGGCATTGGGACCTTGAGTCAACTACAGACCGATCGCGGCGGCGGCGCTGTCTGTCTCCCGCCAATGACGAACGTCGTCCCCCTTCGCCCACGCTGAGTGGGTGCCACTGGAGATTCGCTCGGGGAGAGCCAGTTTGCACACCGGCCCAGCTTCGATCTGGGACGCATCGAACACTAGGCAGTAGGAGGCGTCGGCGGCCATGTCGGTGGTGAGCGTCACCAGGTACCCGTCGTCCTCGGCGATACTTCCCGCCCGCTGAGCCGTCCCGGCGGCGGCATGTGACCGAGGTGCCATCGCCGTCTCGCTGCCGAACACTCCGTCACCGAATGAAAAGCGTTGTTCGTTGCCGGACTTGAGGTCGTGGCGGACCAGGCCGTCGAACAGAAACCAACCGGGCTTGGCGGTCGCTGCATACGTGTAGCGGTAGCTGCGCCCGGCATAGGCCGAGTTGATAATGCCGAACTCGGTGAAGGTATCTGACAATTGCTCTTCGCGGACTTCCCCGGTGACCAGGTTGAAACGCCATCGGTGCAGCCGGGTCTGCATCCGGTCGATGGCCAGAAACCGGAATCTCCGACGCCACTTGTCGCCGATACCGTCGTCGGCGGGCTCGGGCTCACCCTGGAAGAAACCGTCGAGGACGATCTCGTCGCCGTCCTCGTAGGCGTTGGGGAAGTGCAGCACGTAGGTCGGGTCTGCCTCGAACCACCTGATCTGTGTGGTGTTACCGCGCCTCGGGACAACAGCGAAACGGCTCGGCATGTCGCGGTGGAAGCCCGGGAGGTGGACGTTGTGTTCGAGCAACGCCGGATCCCAGAACATCGGAAAGTCGTTGAGTATCACGTAGTTTTCGGTGAATGCCATATCGTGTGGCAGTCGCGGGCCGGGCAGCGGGACATCGACGCGGTGGGTGAGCTGGCCACTGTCACTGATGACGCCATAACGCAGGTAGGGGGCGTCCTTGCTGTAGCTGAAGTGCAGTAGCTCCCCGGTGCGTTCGTCGACCTTCGGGTGGGCGGACACGCCCCAATCGCGGGGGAAGTCGCCACGCCAGTCCTCCTTGCCCAGGGCGTCCCCGGTACAGGGGTCGGTGCGGTACAGGTCGCCGCACTGGTAATGACTGGTCAACGCGACCCCGCGATGCACGACAACATCGGTGGATGAGGCGTCTTTCATGAGAGTCCTTGCACCCCAGCCATAGTCGCGACGGGCCAGGTCTACGGGCTCGGCGATACCCGGCCACAGTGGCCCGCCTTCCCGGTTCTCTTCGAAGAAGGCATCGGTACGGACGAACCTATTGCGGTAGAAGGACTGTCCATCCCGAAAGCCGACGATGTGTAGCATCCCGTCGCCGTCGAACGGGTGGTAGGTCTTCAGCGCTGGGTGCAGTGGGTTTTCGGTGTTACGCAGGTACACGCCGTCGAGGTCACGGGGAATCTCGCCTTCGACCACGGTGAGGTTGTCGCAGTCCCATTCGGTGGTCTGCGGCCGCCACGGGCCGGTGCGGTAGGGATGGTCATCCTGCTCGGGAAGGGTGGACAGGAACTTGCCGACGATCTCGGGATGGGTGTTGAGGCTCATTGTGGTCTCCCGATCACGAAGCTGACGGTAGTGGCTGTGCTGCCACCGAAGTTAAGCGTTGCGAACGTCTTTACGTCCTCGATCTGATAGTCGCCCGCGGTGTGGCTGACCTGTCGCGCGGCGTCAAGCAGCATTCGCACACCGGAGGCGCCGACGGGATGCCCGCCGCCGATCAGGCCGCCACTGGGGTTGATGGGTAGGCGTCCGCCGATCTCGATCTCCCCGTTTTCGATGGCTTTCCACGATTCACCGGGGTCAGTGAGCCCGATGTGATCGATCGCAAGGTATTCGCTGGGGGTGAAGCAGTCATGTACTTCGAACCCGTCGATGTCATCGAGGGTGACTTGGGCGCGGTCGAAGGCATCCATCACGGCATGGTGGACATGGGGGAGGAGGTACTTCTGGGCTGGGTCATCGGGCGAGCGGTCGAGCTTCTGTCGCAAGCCCAGGCCCACGGTGCGATGTCCCCAGCCGTCAATCCTGCCCAGGGGCCGCGCCCGGGGGTGCTCAGCCAACCAGTCGTCGTTAACAAGCACGAGGCCCGCGCCGCCGTCGGTGATCTGGCTGCAGTCGAACCGGCGCAATCGGCCTTCGACCACTGGGTTGGATATGTCGTCGTCGGTTAGCGGTCTGGGGATTTCCCAGTCGCGGGTTTGGGCGTTGGGATTGGCGCGGGCGTTGGCGAAGTTGAGCTCCGCGATGGCCCGTAGGTGAACCTCGTCGATGCCGTAGCGGAGGTCGTACTCGGCGGCGACGCGGTCGAACATGTGCGGCCACACAAATTTTGCGTCGTGGCCTTCGTGGCCGGTCCACGCTGCGGCGCCGAGAATCGTCGCCGCATTGTCGCCCGGCACGGTCTTCTCCAGTTCCATTCCGACGACCAGCGCGCTCCGGTAGGCACCTGAACGCAGGTCAGCGATCGCTGCCAGGGTTGCGACGCTGCCTGACGCGCAGGCTGCCTCGTGCCGGGTGGCGGGGGTACCCCAGAGTTCGGCGTTCACGGTGGCCGGCATGGCGCCGAGGTGCCCTTGGTGGGCGAACAATTCGCCGAACGCGTTGGCGACGTGGACGACGTCGATGTCCGTGCCGTCCAGCGCGGCCGCATCGAGGGTGGCGTCGACGACCTCACCGGCCAAGTCGGAGAAGCCGAGGCCCTCGCGGTCGAAGTTGCGGGCGAAGTCGCTCTGATAGCCGCCCAGAATCCACACATGCGGTACGGCCATGCCCGCACAGTACTACAACTAACGGAGCGACTCGGCGAGGTCCTGCCTGCGGCGATGATGAGCTGAGGAGCCCCTGGACACTGGTGGCGGCCGAACCGCGCGGCGTTGATTCGCCGTCCCGTTGGAAGTGCGACCATAGCGAGGTGGCGCAGCGCGATCGCGATCAAACTGGAAGGGCCAGCAACAGCCGGCCGCGCGACGCCTTGGGGCGACCGCAGCCCTACGGAGCCCAGGGTGTGCCCCGCATTCCCGACGACCTCGACCTGTCGCCGCAGGGATACCTGCGCTACGCGCAAGACCTCCTGGATGTCGGCCTGGCCTTCAACGCCCACGAGGTACTGGAGGCGGCCTGGAAGAGGGCACCCGATGGCGAACGGGCGCTCTGGCAGGGTCTGGCGCAGCTCGCCGTAGGTATCACCCACATTCAGCGGGGCAACATTCGCGGCGCGGCAACTGTCCTGCAGCGAGCCGCCGAACGCATCGGCGAGGTTGACTCGGCGCCGCATGAGATCGATGCCATCGAGCTCGTGCGGCATGCCAACGCGCTTGCCGATGACCTCAAGCTGGGCGCCCAGATCGCGTCGTGCCGACTCCGGCCGCGACTGCAGGTTGTATGTGGACCAGGTTCGGCGTAGGAAGAATGTCGCGTCGGCCGAACTGAAGTTGTCGGCGGTGTCGGCTGTTCCGCCTACTCCGCCAGCCATCCTCGGTGGATTGTGAATCGACATATCCTCGGCGTTGGACCCGCCCCACCGGCGGTCACTACCGGCAAGGAGTTGTCGTTGACCAACCCCGATCACCTACCGGTCGCATTCCACTTCGATGTGATGTGCCCGTGGGCCTACCAGACGTCGAAGTGGATCAGAACGGTCCGCGAGAGTGTGCCGTTGCAGATCGATTGGAAGTTCTTCTCGCTCGAGGAGATCAACCGTGAAGAGGGAAAGAAGCACCCCTGGGAACGCGAGTGGTCCTACGGCTGGGGCATGATGCGCGTCGCGGCGATGCTGCGTCGAACGTCGATGAGTGATTGCGACCGCTTCTACGAGGCGACGGGGAGGGCGCTGCACGAGGAGTCGCGCAAGCCCCACCGTCCCGAGGTCGCGGCTGAGATTTGCACCGACCTCGGCCTGGATCCGTCAGTCGTGCAGGCCGCCATCGACGATCCGACCACCCATGACGAGGTCAAAGCCGACCACGACGCCGTCGTCGCCCGCGGGGGGTTCGGGGTGCCGACGCTCGTATTCCCCGGTGACCGACACGTTTACGGCCCCGTCGTCGCCCCGGCGCCCACCGGTGCCGACGCGCTCGAATTGTGGGACCTGACGGTGGCCTACAGCAAGGTGCCGCACCTCTACGAGTTGAAAACCCCCAAGACCGACGCCGACATGGTCCACATTGCCGGCGTCTTCCGTCCCTACCTCGAGGCCCGCGACTGGGTGAGTAAGGAGAGGCCAGCACGATGAGTACCCGGAACCTGAACGAATACATTGAGGTCCATTCAGACCTTTTCGACCATTACAACCGGCTGTGTGAGCGACTGAGCGAAGAGCAGCTCGGGCTTCAATCACTTTGTCCCGACTGGGATTTACGCGGTGTGATCACGCATGTGATCGGCGTGGAGAGTGTGCTCGACGGATGGGTTCCGTCGACTCAGAACCCGCCCCCATTCGGCAAGCTTGCGACATTTCAGGCCGAGGCGGCCACGCTCGATCCGGCGAAGCTCGCCGAGCGCATCGGCGAGATCACCGCCTCCCGTCTCGACCAGCTGCGGTCACTGGACCCGGCGGTCGTCGACGAGCCGTCGATCACCCCGGCCGGCCTGAGGACATATGGTGCATTTCTTCAGATCCGAATCTTCGACATGTGGGTGCACGCCCGCGATATCGCCATTCCTTTGGGTGAGCAACTCGACAACACCGGGCCCGGCGCCGAGATCGCGCTGGCTGAGGTGGCGGGTTCTATCGGGTACATCGTCGGGAAGAAGATCGGGCTGCCCGACGGCATGTCGATCGTGTTCCACATCAATGATGGCGTGGAACGTGACCTCGGGGTGCTCGTCGATGGTCGCGCGCGGGCAGTTGATGCGCTGGACTCGCCTGACGTCGAGGTGACGGCTGACCTACAGACCTTCATGATGCTGGTCGCCGGGCGCATCGATCCGCAGGCACAGATCGATTCGGGAAAAATTCGATGGACGGGCGACGGCCAGTGGGGTGAAGCTGCCGCTCGCAACCTTGCCTACACGATGTAGACCGACAGGACGGTCAAGGCGCGCGTCGCTATTCGGTGCTGTCGAGACGCGTATCTACGGATCTCGATTTGGAGACACGGCAGCCACAACACGGAATCGCCTTCCGTCCAGCGTCGATCACCGTGCGAACGGCAGCTAACATCCAGCTTATTATGGGGATTTCGCGCACATTGGCTGCCGCCGTCGCCGCGGCGGTGGCTGCGGGTACCGCACTTGCCGGTACCGCACATGCTGACCCACGGCTGCTCAACGGCGCCTATCGAGGAGCCGACGGCGACCCGATGGCTGTCTGGACCATAACGACAAACTGCGGGCCCGCCGGCTGCTCTGGCACGGTGGCCAGCAATAAGGGCTGGACCAGTCCCGCCAGGTTCAGCGGCGGCCGCTGGACTTTCAATGTCACCAGGCCCGGCGCTATCACCTGCGCAGACGGGCACATTGAACCTGCCGTCGTCTCGTTATCGGTCGACCCGGTGACGTTGCACGGGGTGATCACCGCCGACTCCAACTACGGTTGCCCGGGCGGAACCCTGACCTACACCCCGTTTCAGTTGACCAAAGCGGGCTGAACTCG
>JAHZKD010000396.1 GCA_022600605.1 Actinomycetes bacterium | reverse complement strand
GTTCCCGGCCACTGCGGTGCCCGCGGTCACCCCCACGCCGGCCGTGAACTCGGGCACCTCTTCGCGTAGGCGCCGCGAGATGTTCCGCGCTGCGGCCAGGGCGTTGTCCTCGGGTCGATTCAGTGACATCGGTGCGCCGAATACCGCCAGGGTGGCGTCACCGATGAATTTGTTGAGCGACCCGTGATGGCGGTCGACCTCGTCGACGATGACGGCAAAGAACCGGTTGAGAAGTTCCACCACTTCCATCGGTGGATGGGTGGCGGCAAGCTTCGTGGAGCCCTCTACGTCGACGAATAGCACTGCGACATGGCGTTCTAGGCCGCCTAGTTCGATGCGGCGTTGCTCGGCGTCGGCGGCTACCTCGCGTCCTACATGGCGGCCGAACAGGTCGCGAACTCGTTCGCGTTGCCGCAGTCCCTCGACCATGGAGTTGAAGCCGTGCTGCAATTCACCGATCTCGGTTCCGTCGAAGACCACCAGATCGGTATCCAGATCGCCCTGCTCCACTCGTTGCAGCGCGGCGCGAACCACTCGAACCGGCGTTGCGGTCAGTGAGGTGACAATCCACATCAGGGTGAATCCGATAATCAGCACCACGGTGGACAAGATCAGCTGTCCGACCACGAATTGGTGGCGGGTTTCGATGTGTGACCGCAGGCTGAGGATGCCAAAGAACACGATTCCCAGAACCGGAATCCCCGATCCTAGAATCCACACCGTCATGATTCGGCCCTTGACGCCAGCGGCCAGCCACCCCGGCGAGTGTCCGGCTGCGATAGCTTGTGCCGCCGCCGGTCTCAGCGCGAATTCACTGACGAGGTAGCAGTTAGTCGCCGCCACAACTCCGATGAACCCCGTGCCGAACAAGAACTTTGGAACGAAGTGTTGATCGGACAACCCGTAAAGCGTGCTCAGTAGAACTGCTCCGATACCCCACAGCACCAGATGAATCCGGGCCAGCCGCCACGGCGCTCGCAGGGTGTTGCGCTGATCTGCACGGGTGGGCGGGCGCCGCACGATCGACCAGCCCAACGCGCCAACCAACTGGCGTCTACCCCAGATGCTGCCGATGACCAGAGCGACTGCCGCGTAGGCCGGGGCGACTCCAAAGGTCAGCCAACCTGGTGCCTCGGTGTAAATATCCGGCTCTGGGACGGCCACAGCGACGACAAGCCACACCACGACAACGCCGATCAGATCGACCAGGACCACGAACATGAAAAAGCCGGAGAGTATGTGCAGACGGCGCTGGCCCTCTACCGCGGAGCCCAGCAACCGAGACCCGAACTCAGGCGTTTCGGGCGACCGACTAATCTGCCCGGTGATCCTGTTCAGCATCCGGGTCGTCCGATGCGGGACCGATTTGCCCGAAGCCATGTCGGTGGCTGCCTGCTTTCTAGTCGTTGCATCCGTCGTCTGGATTGCCCACCGGTAGCGTCACTGGGTTCGAGACACCGCAGATGCATTATGAGCCGTCCCAGTATGTCCAGAGGCTCGTTTCGTTGAATTCACCCACCCGCCGGTGGGGTTGGTGGAGCCGGTGCGAAAGCGAGGCGAGCTTGGCCTCGGCACGGAGCGTGCGTGCCAGAACAAAGGTTTCGCTGGCTACCCGGCCCCGAGGGCCAGGGGTGGGCGGAGGCGATGAAATGTGGTCACTTGCTGGAATGCGTGGCCGGCTTGGATGAGGAATTGTTCGGCGAAATCCCGGCCGATGAACTGGACTCCGAGCGGGGTTCCCCGTGCAGTGGTCCCAGAGGGCAGACAGATGGCGGGGTTGCCGCTGACGTTGAACGGCGCGGACGCTGCGGCCAGGGTGGCGATCAGCTGGGGGTCCTGCCCCAGGGTCTGCATGGTTTCCAGGGTTGGTGATGCTAGGCCAGCGCTGGGCATCAACAGGATGTCGATGGCGTGGAATACGCGGCGCAATGAATCGGTGAATTCGCGCCGCTGCTTGATCAGCCCTTCGAGTTCCGTGGTGCTCAGTGTGCCCCCCCTATCGATGAGCGCACTCAGCACCGGCCCGTATTCGTGGGCGCGGGCCGGATAGGTCTGGGCATGCGCTCGGGCGGTTTCGATAGCGCGCAACTTTCCAAACGCTTCCACGATCGGACCGAGTGCAGGCAGGGTGACGTCGATGACGGGCCATCCAAGCTGATCCAGCGTCCCGATGACCTCGGCCAGCATGGACTTGGTGTCCTCGTCGAATGCGGCCATTTGTGACCAGTCAACGCCGACTCGGGGCGTCTGGGTCAAAGTGAGATCAGCGCTGTAGTCCCCGGCGGGCTTGAGCGGCGAGGTGCTGGGGTCGTTGCTATCGGGTCCGGCGATGACGGTGAGTAGCGCTGCCGCGTCTTGAGCGCTTCGGGCGATGGGTCCGACGTGGTCGAAACTGGCCGCCAGTTCGATGATGCCGTAGCGGCTCACCCGTCCCCACGTCGGCTTTATACCGGTGAGGCCACACATGGCTGTCGGAAATCGAATCGATCCGCCAGTATCTGAACCGATCGAACCGAAACACAGTCCCGCTGCGGTGGCGACACCGCAACCGCTGGAGGACACACCTGCCCATGTCTGTGAATCCCAGGGATTGACTGGCGCGGCGAAATCGGGATGGTAGGCGAGGTAGGCGCCCTCGGTCATGGCCAACTTGCCGGTGATGACCGCACCGGCGGTCCGCAGCCTGGCCACTACCGTGGCGTCATGCGGTGGCCGGAAACCTTTGAGTATGGTGGTGCCCGCGGCGGTGGGGGCATCGGCGGTGTAGCAGAGATCTTTCACACCGATCGGGATGCCGTGCAGGACGCCCCGGTAGTGGCCCCCGGCAATTTCGGCGTCGGCGGCACGCGCTGCCTTGAGCGCGGCTTCCTCCATTACCCAGACGTAGCTTTTCAGTTCAGGATCGAGCTTCGCTATTCGCGCCAAGGTTGACTGCGTAACCTGTTCGGAAGTGAGGTGCCGCGCGCGGATCAGCTCGGCGAGTTCGGTCAGCTCGAGTTTCCAGATCTCGTCCTCGGTTTGTGCGGCGAGCCTTGGCATCTCAGATCTCTTTGTCATCACCGAATATCGGCGGGCGCCCCTGGCTGAATGCCGCCACTCCTTCTTGAAGGTCGGTCCCCTCGTATGCATCGACACTGAATCGGATCAGGGCATCGCTGTCGGCTGCAGTCAGCGCCCGCCCATGCATGTTGGCAACCACTTTCGATGCGCGCATAGTCACCGCCGACTGCCGGCAGATCTGGCCGACGAGTTTGGCTACCGCAGCTGCCAAATCATCTGCCGCGACCACTTTTTGCACCAATCCCCAGCGCGCGGCGGTGTCGACGTCGATCAGCTCTGCGCTGAACATCAAATACTTCAGGCCCGCTGGACCGATGAGGCGCGCGACGATGTCAGCCTCGGTGAGCCCGAGGATCACACCCAACTTGCCCAATGGGATACCGAAACGTGCATCCTCGGTCGCGATGCGCACGTCGCAAGCCGCGCTGAGCTCGCAGCCACCACCGACGGCGAGCCCGCGGACGGCGGCGATAACCGGGACCGGCATTGCAACCAGTGCACGCAGGCATACGGCGAGGCTCTCGTTGTAGGTGGCGGCGTCTGCGGCGCTCATCCGAGTATCTGGAAACTCTGTGATGTCGGCGCCAGCAGCGAATGCCTGCTCACCCGCGCCGCGCAGCACCACCGCTCGCAGGCTTGAGTCGCCGGCAAGATCGTCGAGCAACAGCTTGAGGCGGCGCCAGCTCGCCAGGTTGAGCGCGTTGAGCGCCTGCGGGTGACTCAGCGTAACTACGGCGACGCCCCGATGGCGTTGCAGCGCAACGCGATCGATGACGGCGGTGTCGGGCGGCTGGCCGTGCAATAGTCGGCGCACTGCATCTTCCAGATCCTTGTCGCCGCCCATAGTGGTTTCGTCCATGCTCGCGGTACGCATCCTCTCGGGTTGCTCTTAGCTACCAGATCCTGCGCGGTTGATCATGGCCCGATTCGGATCGGGCCCGGCGACCATATACCTGAGTGGGTGGCCGAGCCCAGGGCGATCTCGGCCTGTTGTGCCTCCACGATGGTGTCGAAGCGGCGCAGCGAGCCCCAGTCCTGGCCCCAGTCGTGCGACAGGTAGGTAGACATCACCGATGCTTGCAGAAGCAGGTCGGTGATTCCCAGCAGGCCGCCGTTGATGCCGTCCTGCCAAGTGTCGGTGCTTTGCAGCTTGGCGTAGTAGTCGGGGGAGATACGGAACTTGGGGATCTCGGTGACACCGTTGACGTGCAGCATCGGCTGTTGGCAGGGGAACGCCAGCCCGACCGCCCAGTCCATCAGGACCGGCTGCTGGGAACCGATGTACTCCTGCACCGAACGCAGCTCCGGTACCCGTGGCGGTGTGACGGCGACCCAGTCGCCCTGGCCGAGTGACAGATCTTCGGCGATCACCCGAACAGCGATGGCGTCAGCCGGGATCTGGGCGCGCGGATAGCGCAAATTGCGCCACGACGGTGTCGGGCCGATGTCGAACGGGCTGACGCGGCCGGCGGGCTCCGGGGCTCCGGACGGCCCGGGGATCGCGTATTCGAGCTCCACCGTCTGGCCGGAGGCGATGCCCTCGGCCACGCTCTCGCCCGCGATCGTTCCGGCCGCGGTGATCACCACCAGTGGGTGCGCGTCGTCGGCGGCGGGCAGCTCATACCACGTGGAGGCCAGCCGGCTCTCCTGCTGTGCGGCTAGCGAATACGTTCCCGCAACGGGGACCCGGGCTGGGTCCAGGCCATAGGGGAGCGGAACTTTCGACCCATTGATACCCGCACGTGGCAGTCGCTTCGGCCGGTTCCAGTCGGCATCGGTGCCTGGCTGGGGGTTATTGATCCGGATGGCCTCGGCGATGATCCGGTCCGGAACACCGTTGGGGGAGAAGCCCACCGGTTCGCTGCCGCCCAGCGGCCCCAGCGGGCCCCAGGGAGGCTCGGCTGGATCACGGGGCAGTGGCCGCAGGAAGCCGACGTTGGAGTCGGGCTCGACCAGCACGTCGTCGGCCATGCCGCAGCCCCCGGCGAAGGCACGCAGATTGGCCCAGCCGTTGGAGTAGGTCGGGTACTGGCGTACCACGCCCACCACCATCGAGGCCATGAACACGACGACCCTGAGACCTGCGGCGATCGGTATCGGTGCCGCGGTGAGCTTGTCGACGGCCCGCGATTCGGGTCGTGCGGAGACGTGCAGCCAGAACGCCCACAGGGCCGCGATCGCGAACAGTGCCAAGAAGACCGTGCTGACCGTCAGGCCGCCCAGGCTTGGCACCGAATTGTTGTATGGGGCACCGAAGTTCGAGACGTACCACCAGCCGTTCGTCGAGGCGAAGCACATCGCCAATACGAAGAACACCAGCGAAAGAAACGCCATCCGGTTGCGTGCTGAGCGCAACACCAGTGGCGACATCAAAACGGTCGCCAGCGCCGCCATCGCCCCGCCGACAGCAGCGAACAGACCGAAGTGGTGGATCCACTTGGTGGGGGTGAACATCAGGAAGAAGATCGTGGCGAAGATGACGCCCATCAAGCGCCAGGCCGGCCCCCGGGCAACACCGGGAACGTGCTTGCGCCGCAACATCATGAACAGCGACGGGAACAAGCACAACACGGTAAACAGGAATGCGAACCGACGGGAGATCGAGGCGTCGGTAGTCGGCAGGATGATGTAGTAGTAGCGCAGGATCTCGGTGAACCATTCCTGGCTTGGGCCCACCTGGGTGCGAATCCTGGTTGCTTCCAGCACCGTCGCCAGCGTCTGGTCGGCGAACACGATTGTGAGCACGATGGTTCCCGCGGCCAGTAACGGCGCCACCAGCGGCCAGGTGCCGACTAGTTGGCGTCGCCGCATGAGGATTCGCAAGATTGGCCGGCCGCCGGCTATCAGGGCGGCTACCGCGATCAGCCCGGTGGGCTGGATACCGAGCGTGAATGCAGCGGTGGTGATCGCCAATGCCGCGGGCGTGAGGCGGCCGGAAGTGATCGCTCGCTCGATCAATACGTAAGTGATCAGGGCGCCGGTGGCGATCTGGCCTTCAGGTCGAAGACCGTTGTCGAAGGGCATCCAGGCACCCATGAACACCAGCCCGGCTGCCCACATCGCCGCACGGCTTCCCGACACAGCCGGCCCGAGGCGGGGCAGTACCTCCCTGGATAGCAATAGCCAGCACACCAGCGAACAGATCAAGTCGGGCAATCGGATCCAGATGCTGGCATCGCTGATCCGTGTCATGAAGGCCAACAGGTTGTAGTACCAGCCGAACGGGTCTTCGGGGCTGCCGAACCAGCGGAAGTAGTTCGACATGTAGCCGGCGTGATCGGCAACCCGGGCCATGCCGAGGATGTAGCCGTCGTCCGAGGAGTTGGCCCCGATTACATACCAGAGCCCCAGCCCGCCCACGACGACGCCGTCGACGGGGCTGACCGTGCGCCAACGCGATGGGATGAGCCGGTGCATGCGCCGCCCATCGGTGCGGTCCAGCTGCCACAGCGCCAGCAGTGCCACGATTGTCGAGGCGATCGCCAGCAGCATCGCCGCCAGCTTCAGCGCGGTGGGATGGGTGCTGAAGCGCGTGTCGATGGTCGCCGAGAACTCCATACCGGCGGGGGCTGGCCCAGTCAGGTCGCTGAAAACCCCCACGACCGCAGGGCGCAGGTTGGGATCGGGGAAGCCGGTGCGCTGAGGTTTCCCGGCGTCCTCGCCGGAGGTCTGGGTAAGCCCGACGAAGTCGGCATATGTCCCATCCAGCGACGAGGTGATGTCGATGCTGGAACAACCGGGGGCAGATTCTGTCCCGGTGACGCGCTCCCGGTCCACAGTGGCTACCACGACGTTTCGCACGATCACGTCGACTCGGGCGCCGCTGAATCCCTGGTCGCTTCGCTCCTGTCCGCCGGATGTGACGTTGACCAACATTGCGTTCAGGGCCGCGTCTCGGCCCTCCGATGGGGCGGTGCCCAGGAGCAGGCCGCCCTTGTCGGGCATCGAGGCGACAGCTGTGCAGGGAATGGTCGCAGTCAGACTTACCGGTGCCTGCGAGATCAGCGGCGCAGTGATGTTTTCAAGTTGGCCATGCTGGGGCCAGTTCAACGTCGCCGTTGTCTGCGTGACGGGCAGCAGCGGGGTCGCGACGGCCAGCACGAAGCCCAGCAGCCCGGCGATCGTGGCAACCCATCGTGCGATCTGCACGTCTTTCGCGGAGCCCTTCTCTTCGTTCACGGCAGGTGTTGGCTTGCTGCCGTTCTCTTCGTTCACGGCAGGGGCCGGTTTTCTGCCGTTCTCTTCGTTCACGGCAGGGCCCTAATCGGTCCGCCGCGGCTCCAGCCGAACATTCGCGCGGACCCCTCCTCAATGACGGCAACAGGTGCCTGGCCGCGCGGCATCACCGGGGTGTAACTTTCGATCGAGCCCCAGTCGCGGTACCAGTCGTCCCGCAGGTACGTCGGGATCGTCGAGGTCCGCAACAGTGCCTGGATGAACAGGAAGGGGCCGCCGTCTTCTGCCGCCTGCCACTGATTCGACGACGACACGACCTGCTTGAAATTGGGCAGGATGCGGTACTCCGGAAGCTCGGCCACCCCGAGATGTTCGGAGAAGGGCCGCTGGCAGGGGAAATTAGCTGCGGTGGCGATGTCCATGAGCACCGGCGTCTGTGACCCGAGGAACTCTTGCGCGGTCTGCAGCACCGGCACCCGTGGTGGGGTGAACCCGAACCACTGATCCTCGGACAAGTTCGGGTCATCGGCGACAATGCGGGCGACGTTGGCCTCCGGCGGCGCCGACGCTAGCGGGAACCGCAGATTCCGCCAGGCCTTCTGCGGGAAGATGTCGATCGGCTGAACCTCGTTGAGCGCCTCATAGGAACCATCGGAATGGTGCACGCCCCATTGCAGCTTCAACGACTGGCCGTAGTTGAACGAGCCATCTTCCTCGTAGTACCAGATTGCGCCTACAGCGGCGACGGACACCAGCGGCCGGTCGGGTGTGCGGGGCGGCAACTGATACCACACTGAGGTGGCTTCGGCGGCGACGGTGTTCTCGTCGTAGCTGCCCATCACCGGGGTGCGGTCCGGATCCAGACCAAACGGCAGAAACACCCGTGATCCATTGACGCCCTCGGGGCCATAGCCGCCGCCGGTGCCTGCCGCGTACGGCACCCCGATATTTGGTTTGTCCACGGGCGCATCGGAGTTCACCAGACCGGGGTTGCCCGCCACGGGTTCGGCCGGTTCGAGCGTGTCACTGACTCCGTTGGGGACGAAGCCCACCGGATCCTCGCCGCCAAGCGGTCCGTATTTTCCGTAACGCTGTCCCGGAACCGGTTGCAGCATGCCGGCGTTGGTGTCCTCTTCGACGAGGACGGCGTCGGCCATAGCGCAACTCTTGTCGGATAATCCCGCCCGCAGTGCCGACAGGTTGGCTGCTCCTGTGGTGTAAACGGGGTAGCGGCCTGCGGTGGCCTTGAGCATGGAGCCCAGTTCCAGGACCACCATGATGGTGGCCACAACGAGCAGCGGCGTGGATGCCAGTGCCCGATTCCGGCCGGTATCGGCGACTTCGGTATGTCCGGCGTAGTCCATGCGGAAGTGCAGCCAGCCCGCGAGCAGGCCGCAGACGATCGCGAGCACAAGGAAAATCGTGGTGACCGGTTGTCCGAAGATCACCGGCTGCTTGTCGAACCAGGGCACCCCGTAGTTGCCGACGTAGAACCAGCCGTTGATGCCTGCGTTCGCCCACGCCAGCACGAACAGCAGGGCCGTCACGTAGAGGGCGAGGTTGCGTCGTTTGTGCAGCCCGACGTGGGCGACCGCGAACGCCGTGACTCCACCCAGCGCACCGGCCAATCCCGCGAAGGCGCCGAACTGAGTCGCCCATTTTGTCGGGGTAAACGTCAGCAGCAGCAGGCCGATCGCGGTCGTTCCGGTCAACCGCCAGACCGGCCCGTTCAGCACTCCTGCCACCTTGCCGCGCCGCAGAAGCACGACGAGCAGACCGAAGAGGCACAACAACATGACCAGCACGGAGAACCGGCGCGTCAGCGAGGCTTCCACGCTGTCTTCGACCATCACGAAGTAGTAGCGCAGGAACTCCTGGTACCAGGGGATCGTCGGGCCCACGACGTACTTGATCCGGACCGACTCGGCCACGGTGGCCAGTGTCTGGTCGCGGAACACAACGACGAAGATCAGCGAGGCTGACGCCAAGAAAGCCGCCAGCGGGGCCAGTTGAGCCGCGAGACCGTCGGTCGCCCGGCGATCGGAGATGACGCGCATGATGCCGCGCGCACCCACCAGCAACGGCGCCAACGCGACCATCCCGTGCGGGGCGAGAGTCACACAGAACACCATGACGACGATCGCCACCGCGGTGGGCCACAGGCGACGGCTTACCAGCGATGTCTCGACGAGCATCCACACCGCGACCACCCCGAAGGCGATCAGCGGTTCCGGGCGCAGACCATTGTTGAACGGCAACCAAGCAGCGAGGAACACCGCCCCAGCGGTCCACACCGCGACCCGATTACGTGCCAGGCGGGTCCCGAGTCGCGGCAGCATGCACCGGCTCAGGATCAGCCAGGTTCCGATGGCGGCGGCCGTGGCGGGCAGGCGCATCCAGATGCCGTCGGTGCTGATCGACGCCAGTTGGGCCAGGACGCTCTGATACCAGTCGAAGGGTGCTTCGGAAGCACCGAAGAAGCGATAGTAGTTGGCGACGTACCCGGCTTCGCCCGACACTCGTGCGATGGTCAGGTTGTAGCCGTCGTCCGAGGATTGCGGACCGACCAGATGCCACACCAGCAGTACGCCAATCACGCCGGCATCGGTAAGCCACCTCGACAGGCCAACCCGCGGGCCGCGGCTTCGGCCCTGCCGCAATCGTCTCCCTGACGTGCGGTCCAGCAGCGCCAACGCGCCGATGGAGCCCACCACGCAGACAACACCAAGGATCATGACCGCGAGCTTGAGAGTGGACGGGCTGGTGATGAAGCGCGTGTCGATGTCTACCGTGGCCGACACGCCGCTATTGGCCGGGACTTTGAGCTCGGTGAAGATGCCCGCAACCTGGGGCCGATTCTCCGGTGCCAGGGTCCCGGCGGCGCCGGGAATGCCCACGAAGTCGGCGCCGACTGCGCCGATATCGGCCCACAGGTGGATGATGCTGCAGGCTCCGGACTCCACCGCCTCACGCGGGGCCACCGCGGCCACCGAATCGCGGAAGGCCACGATGACCTTGTCGGCATGGGCGCGTACGAACAGGCCGTTGGCGCCGGCGTCGATGCCCCCGGGCGGGATCGTGGAAAACACTAGTCCGCCGTCGGCAGGCAGCGAGGCCACGGTCTTGCAGGGGATGACGACGTCGAGCGCGCGGGGAGCCCCCGACACCAGCGGCGCGGTGACGTTGCCGATGTTGCCGTCGCTCCCGACGCCCTGCGGCCAATGGATCGTCGCGGTCGTTTGATTGACCGGCAGCAGCGGGGTCAATGCGCACAAGAACATCCCGAGTACACCCGCGACGATGGCGACGAGGCGGATTGTCCGGTCAGGCACGAGGGTCGATGGTATTCGACGCTAGCTCAGACGCAGCGGTGCTGGGCTCCATAGACCGCTGCGCGTCGCCGAACCAAGATCTATCCGAGCCGTTTCTGCGCTTGGGTAGAAGGGCGTGAGCTGCTGCAGCGAACCCCAATCGCGTAGCCAGTCGTGCTTCAGATAAGTGGCGACGGTCGTGGAGCGCAGCAGCAGTTCGGTGATCCCCAGGGGGCCACCGCCGAGGTAGTCCATCACCGGGGAGTTGGCCTCGGCACCGAACCGGTCGGGCAGGATCCGCCACTCGGGCACCTCGATGACGCCGTTGCGGTGGCTGTACGGACGCTGGCACGGGAAGGCCAGCCCGACCAGCCAGTCCAGGAACACCGGTGCTGTCGAGCCGACGACGTCCTGGAGGGTGCGCAGGACAGGGATCCTGGGCGGCGTGAGCGCGATCCAGTGTTGCGGGCTGAGGTCATCATCGGTGGCGACCAGCCGGATTCGGGTGGCGTCGGCGGGGATCGCTGACAGCGGTACCCGCAGGTTGCGCCACGCCGGAGCGGAGCCGACGTCGCCGAGTTCGATGCTGCCCGCTGGCTCATCGTCGGCCTCGGCGTCGGCGGTCTCGGCCCATTGCACGACGACCTCGCCCATGTCGAACCGTCCGGCCGCAGACACCACGAGCAGGGAATCAGACCGGTCGGTTTCGCTCCACCCGGCTGGCAGCCGGTACCAGGCCGACCGCAGCCTCGCAGGCTGCTGGGTTCCACTGCGCCAGCTGCCCAGCACCGGCGTTCGCGCGGGGTCCAGCCCATAGGGCAGCCGGGCGCGCGAGCCGTTCACGCCCGCGGCAGCAGTGGTACCGCCTTCGGTGCCTGCCCCGCTCTCGGCGGCATCGGTGCTCGACGTGTCGGCGAAGTTGTCCGAGCCCGGCTGGTCCATGACCGGATCAGCGGATAAGTCGGAGGGAACTCCGTTGGGCCTGAACCCTTCCGATGTGGGGTTGGATCCATCTGGAGTGCCGGTGGGTCCCTGCGATGTGTCTGTGGCGCTGCCACCGAGCCCGTCGCCGATCGGGACACCGATGGGTGTGAGCAGCCCGGCGTTGGGATCCTGCTCCACCATGACGTCTTCGGCCATGCCGCATGTCTTACCGGTGAGCGCTTCCAGGTTGGACCGGCCGACGGTCCATGCCGGGTACTGGCCGGTCATCGCCAGCGTCAGCGACAGCACCTCGAAGGTCACCAGCGCCCACGTGGCGATGGCCAGCGGCGCCTGGAGAATCGGTTGCCAGCGACGCTGGTCGCCGTCGGGCGGCGCGCCGTCTCGGCCCGAGAAGTGGAACCAGGCTGCTACCAGCAGCGTGATCACCGACAGGCCGAGCACAATCGTGGTGAAGCCAAACTTCCACTCCGGGAAGGAATTCGACCACGGCACTCCGAAATTGGAGACATACCACCAGCCGTTCACGGTTGCGAGCGACAGTGCCGTGACGAACAGCACGGCAGCGGCGAACAGCGTGCGGTTTCGCCGTGAGCGCATCGCCGCAGCCGCGACAGCCACCGCGGCGAGCGCACCGAGCGAGCCGGCCAGCCCCGCGAAAACACCGAAGTGGTGGGTCCATTTGGTGGGGGTGAACATCATCGCCAGGAACGAGATGATGGTGATGCCGATAATGCGCCGGCTCGGGCCCAGCGCGGTACCGGGGATGCGGCCCTTGCGCAGCGACATTGCCACCGCGACGGCAAGTGCGAGTAGCAAAGTCAGCACCGCGAACCGTCGCGCCACCGAGCCGTCCGGGCTAGTGGTGAACAGTCGCGAATAGCGGACGTGCTCGTCGAACCACGCCAGGCTCGGACCGACGGCCGACTTGAAGCTACTGGCCTGCATCTCGGCGGCCAAGGTCTGATCGCGGAAGATCAAGATGATGGTGACGGTGGCAGCGGCGGCAATCGGCGCCAGCAGCGCCGCGTAACCGAACCGCGAAGTGTGACGAGCCACAATGGTTTTCAGCGGGCCGATCGCGACCAGCAGTGCACCAATCGCTGCGATTCCGGTGGGGCCGGAGACCAAGGTCAGGGCGCCGATGATGATCGCGACCGCCACCGGTAACAGCCTGCTGGTCGCGACTCCCCGCTCCACCGAACACCAGGTCAGTAGGATTCCGAGCGCGATGATCGGCTCGGGACGCAGGCCGTTGTTCAATGGCAGCCAGAACGCGAGGAACAGACCAGCGGCAGTCCACGCCGCAGCCCGGCTGTGTTTGACGGCGGTGCCCAACCGGGGAAGCACTTCACGGCTGATCACCCACCAACACGCCAGCGCCATCAACAGGGTGGGAAGGCGCATCCATACGCTTGTCGTGCTGACGTGTGCCCACATCGCCAGCAGGTCGTAATACCAACCGAACGGCGATTCGGGTGTACCGAACCATCGGTAGTAGTTGGCCATGTATCCGGCGTTTTCGGATACCCGGGCCATCGTCAGGATGTAGCCGTCGTCGGCGGTATTGGCGCCGACGAAATGCCACCAGACCAGTACCGCGGAGACGAGCCCGTCCAGCGGTGACATCGACCACCACCGCGGCGGCAGGAAACGCCGGTGCCGCATGCCGTCGGCCTTATCC
>JAHZKD010000395.1 GCA_022600605.1 Actinomycetes bacterium | reverse complement strand
GTGCTATCGGTGGCTGCCGGCACCCAAGGCATCACCGCAGCCCGCGGCATCGTACTCATCGTCGCCTACTGCGCCGGCCTCGGACTACCGTTCATCGCCCTGGCCTACGGCTCCGACCGAGCCGTAGGCACCCTCGACTGGATTCGCCGGCACACTCGGATCATCCAGCTGATAGGAGGTCTCACACTGATCACCGTCGGCATCGCCCTGACAAGCGGGGTCTGGGGCTGGTTCACGAGTTGGCTGCGAAACGAATTCGTCACCGATACGGTCCTGCCGATCTGAGTACAACCACGCAGGAGGCTCGACGGCGGTGAACACCGGAAAGACCGGCAGAAAGGTGCTATGGAGAGCAGTCACACCACAAGCTACTGCGACACACCGACTGCCTGCGTGAATTCCCCCTCGATCGTGGCCCGCGCAGATGCGCCGGCACCCGAGCGGCGGCAACGTCGTGCAGCCGCCCGCTTATTTCGCTACTGTTTCGGTACAGAGACAGTAGTCGCCCTCGGGCTGCGGCAGTCGGCCCGCTGCGATCTCACAGCGATCCGTTCAAAGAACCGAGAAGAAACACAACCAAGAAGGAGAGAACCACCATGGGTTTGCAGATCGGTGCCACAGCACCAGATTTCGAGGCCGACACCACCCAGGGGCGAATCAGGTTTCACGACTGGATCGGTGACTCCTGGGCAGTGCTGTTCTCCCACCCCAAGGACTTCACCCCGGTCTGCACCACCGAACTCGGCTACATGGCCAAGATCGGCCCCGAATTCGAACGCCGCGGCGTCAAGATCATCGGGCTCTCGGTGGACGCCATCAACGACCACGAAACCTGGGCCAACGACATCGAAGAGACCCAAGGCGCCCGGCCGAACTATCCAATCATCGGCGACTCCGACTTCACCGTATCCAAGCTCTACGGAATGCTGCCGGCGAGCACCTCAGGCGACCCCAAGACCAGGACGCCGGCCGACAACCAAACCGTGCGCAACGTCTTCGTGGTGGGGCCGGACAAGATGGTCAAGCTGATCCTGATCTACCCCATGACGACCGGCCGCAACTTCGACGAGGTGCTGCGGGTCATCGACTCGCTGCAACTCACCGCCCGCCACCGGGTCGCCACGCCGGCCAACTGGCAGCCAGGCCAGGACGTCATCATCGCCGGTTCAGTGTCCAACGACGAGGCCAAGCAGATCTTCGGCAGCTGGCGGGAGCCCAAACCCTACATCCGCATCGTGGCCCAACCCGGTGACGACGCCCGCCCACCGAGCTGACGGCGCGAACAATCAGGACAGCATGCGCAGTGTCTCGCCGGTCGCGGCGTATGCGGTGGTGTTGTCGATGGCGATGAGCGCTTCGGCGGGCCCTACGTAGGAGCTTTGCCGCCACGCGGCTCCGTCGCGGCTGTGCCAGGCGTACCCGTTCTCATCGATTCCCCAGATCGCCTGCGCGGCACCGGCGATCATCACCAGCGAGGGAGCCTCAGGCACCGGCGAGAACGAACGGGCGTCATCGGTGCTGCGTTCCAGCCCCCTCGCGGTGACCGCCCAGACTCCGGTGTCCGTCGTCGTCAGGGACTGCGCCGCAAGCGCGGCACCCGGACTCCAGGTCGCTCCGCCGTCGGATGAGACACGCAGGCCGGTGGTGCCGTCGAACCCGACGAGGATGTCGCCGTTAGTCGTCAGCGCATGGAAGTCCACCTGCCCGACCAAGGACTTCTCGGTCCAGGTTCGTCCTCCATCCGTGCTGGCGCGCAGACCGAGCGGATTCGGTGCCGAACTAGATCGGCCCGGATGCCCCGAGGAATACAACGTGTCGCTGCCCGCAACGCCGGTCAGCCCCATGAAGTCATCATCGGAATCTCCGACCCGCGACGTCGCGCCGGTGACCGGGTCAATGGCGAACAAGCCTGTATGCGTCCCAGCCAGCAGGGTTCCAATGTCGGTCACGTGCAAGCCGTGCAGATGAGAAAGCCCGGGCCGGAGCGCGATCGACGGCGGACCCGCGCCGGTGCCAACTTCGGTAGGGCCCGGTGCGCTGCCAACTTTGGTCGAGCCCGGTGCGGTGCCAACTTCGCCGTCGCTGCCAGACGTACAGCCCCCAACCAGGGCGGCGAGGACCAACCCGAGGACACCGGAGGTCACCGCCACGGCGCGCCGCTGGATTCCGAGATTCATATGTTACCCATTCGCCTCGCATGTGGGCGATGCCCGGAGCGGCAGCGCACCGACATACTACTTCGGTACCGATACAGTAGATAACCAACCCACTACTGGCTCGGTACCGAGACCGTAGTTACACTCGACCTCACTATCACCCCTGTCGCTGATGAAGGAGAACGTCTTGCGCAGACTTGGAGTCGCACTGAGCACGCTGGGGCTCATAGCAGTGCTGGCCGTCGGGCATGCGGGGGCAGCGTCAGCTGCCAGCGGATGCATGCATCGATTCGGCTCGCATCAACAGGTGGCCAGCGCCGGCGGAATGCAGGAATGGACGGTGTCAGATCTGCAGAAGAGCGCCGACCCCGCGCCCGGGTACCCGCTGGCCGGTCAACTCTGGGAGGCGACGGCGTCGGTCACTGCGATCAATGGAGCCGCGACACCGATCATCCCAGCCTTCAGCGCACCCAACGGTGCCGGCGCCTATCCGGTGCTGTGGCAACTGGCCAGCCCTGAAGGCATCCCGGGAGCGACCATTGCCGAAGGACAATCAGCCACGGGCACACTGTACTTCGACGTCACCGGCGCCGATCCCGTGGCCGTGACCTACACCGGCGGCGCCACGCCGCTGATGTGGTGTTTCGGTGAGGGGATGATGGCGATGATGATGGCCGACTGCCCGTGTCGCACGTCACCGTAAGCCTGCCCGTGCTGCGCGGGCACGATATTGCAGGACCTCAGGGGACGGAGCACTCGACATGTCAACACACACCGGAAAGCGGGCCCGCTGGCATCGTTACTGGGACAAGAAGGCCCACCACTACGACCGCGAGATGCAGTTCTTTGAACGTATCCTCTTCCGCGACTGCCGCAGCTGGGCCTGCGGGCAAGCCGCCGGACACGTGTTGGAGGTTGCTGTCGGAACCGGCCTCAATCTCGGGGCCTACCCCGACGGAGTCACGCTGACGGGCGTGGACCTCAGCGACGCGATGCTCGACGGTGCCCGAACCCGGGCGGCGCAACTCGGCTCCAACGCCACCCTGCTGCAAGGTGACGCGCATTCCCTTCCCTTCGACGATGCGTCGTTCGACACGGTGGTGTGCACGTTCGGTCTGTGCGCGATCCCTGATACCGACGCAGCGATCAGCCAGATGCACCGGGTGCTGCGCCCCGAGGGACGGTTGATCCTCGTCGATCACATTGAAAGTTCTTCCCGGGCTGCACGAGTCGTTCAACGCCTGCTCGAAACCCTCACCGTCCCGCTCGCCGGCGAACACTTCCTCCGCCGCCCCCTCACGAAAGTGCGGGCAGCCGGGTTCGACGTCGAGCAGGTCCAGCGCTTCGGACTCGGCCTCGTCGAACGTCTGGTCGCCCGAAAACCTCCCCAGCGAGAACCTTCATAGAAAGCAAGCCAGGGACGGCGGGCTTCGATCCGCCGCCCGGCCAGCCCCAATATCTCGAGGAGAGACACCCGGATGCGATACGTGCTACTTGCCACAGCCATGGCCGTCTCAGCGCTCCTCGCGACCCCAATCGCCTATGCCCACGTCGTGGTCATCGGCACGTCGCCCGGCAACGGTGACCGACTCTCATCCGCGCCGGACGAGATCCGCATCCACTACGCGTCCGAGCCGAAACTGCAGTCCGGGACCGGGTCGATCGTTGGCCCCAACGGTGGCCGGTGGGAGTCCGGTCCGGCTCGCGTCGAGGGCGACGACCTGGTGATTCCCATGCGCTCGGGGACCTCCTCTGCCCGCTACACCGTCGAGTTCACCGCGCAGTCCGCCGATCAACACCCGGTCGCCGGCACCATCGCCTTCGAGGTCATCGCCGCGCCGCAACCGCAACCGAACCCGGCCGCCGAACCCGCTCAGAACCCGGAGGGCACACCGTTGTGGCTGTGGGCGGCTGCCGCTGCGGCGGTCCTCGTCGCCGTCTTCGCTGCCGTGCGTCGCAGTGTCCGCAGGCGGACCCGTCGTGGATGAGGGTTGCCTGACACGAGCCCCGCGAGCCAGGATCGGCGAAGATCCCTCGGGAGCGCCGTGGCCGGGCTGACGCCCGCACCAGTCTGGGGTGTTGTCATGACCAAAAGGTGAGGGGGGAGGCGGGTCACGACGCGGTGGACGGCAAGCGACGTAGTGACGGCGTGTCCTGTTGCGACGAGCGCGGTGAGGGCGCTGGGCATCAGCTGCATCACTGCGCGATGGGAATGCGCCCCCAGCACAGCGAGCTGGGACGGCGCGGCGGACGTGGCATCGTGCGGCAACGTCGTCGGCGCACACCTCGAACATTCGCCGACTCTCGGGGGCACCTTCTTCATCAGATTGATTCTGGGCAGGTGTACGTCGAGGCTCCGAGTAGCCGCCAGGATCAGGTGTGCCGACCGGCCCAGGTGTGCCCCCTCGTGGAGTCAGTACCGCCGCTAGTTGAGCTTCGTCGAGTGTGCGCAACCCGACGGTCACAACAATGGCGTTCGGCCGACCGGCCACACAGTAGACCGCCGGGTGCTCGGATTCGACTAGGACGGCGCCGAGGCCCAGGCATCGGTTGCCCGCCCGGGGTGGGCTTCTTGTGCGTGCCCATGGATGCCGATGGGTGCAGGTGCGCCCCCATAGCGTCGATCCGGTGCGACGCGGCTCGGCTGACATCGTCTACTATCTCGGTACAGAGACAGTAGAGTGTCAGGTCGTCCGATGCTGCCGCGCTTGCCGAAAGGATTGCCGTGAGTGAGTTGCTGCTCGGGACAACGCTGCTGACTGCGTTCCTCGGTGGCGTGGTCGCCCTGCTGGCACCCTGTTGCGTTTCCGTGATGCTTCCGGCATATCTAGCCACCGGTTTTCGGCATCGCGGTGGCGTGGTGGCCGCGACCCTGGTCTTCAGTGTCGGCGTCGCGACAGTGATCCTGCCGATCGGGTTGGGCGCCGTGGCGCTGAGCCGGCTGTTCATCGAACAGCACGTGTGGGTGTTTTCGATCGGGGGTGCACTCATGATCGCTGGTGGTCTCGCGGTGCTGACCGGGTGGAAGCCGAACCTTCCCATGCCGGGCGCGAGCAGCATACGGGAGGGCAGTTTCGGATCCGCCTACGCGCTCGGGGCGTTCTCGGGTATCGCCAGTGCGTGCTGCGCCCCGGTGCTGGCCGGTGTCGCGGTGCTCTCGGGGGCCGTCGCCTCGTTCCCGATCGCGCTGGGTATCGGGCTGACCTACGTGGCCGGAATGGTCGCCCCGCTGGCGTTGGTCGCGCTGGTCTGGGACCGCCGCCGCGAAGGGGCCACGCGGCTACTCACCGAACGAACCCTGCGCCTGCGGATCGGGGGCTGGCAGCGATCGCTTGCGCTAGGCACCGCGGTCAGCGGCTTTGTGATGATCGGCATGGGCGTGCTGGCTGGCGTTCTCGCGTTCACCAATATCGGACTGCCGACCGGCGGCTGGCAGGCCGACCTGAGCGCGTGGCTGCAGCACGTCAGCAGCCGCATCGCCGACCTCTTCTCCTGGCTACCGGGCTGGACGTTGGCTCTAGTTCTGGGGCTCGGGTTCGCGCTGCTGCTGCGTCGCGCGCTACGGACCCACCCGACACCATCGGTAGACATCCACGACAACCCCGTTCCTATTTCCGCAACGCACGAGGAGGGCGAACATGACCGAGACCACCGGTAGAACAGCCGGACGGCCGGCGGACAAGCCGAAAACAGCAGGCAGCGCCGTCGTCGCGCGGGCCCGAGGCCGCCGAGGCGGCCCCAACCGCTCGACGATCATCGCCGTGGCAGTGGTTGCGGTTTTCGCGGTGGCCATGTTGTTCATGGTGTACCGATCCGCGCAGGGGGGTACGTCGGCCTCCGACGGCGGCAGTGGATTCAAACATCAGGTTGGCGACCCCGGGATCGGCGCAATCGCACCCGACTTCACCCTGCCGGCCGCCGGCGGCGGCGAGGTCAGCCTGTCCGATTACCTGGGCCGCAGCGTGCTGTTGTACTTCCAGGAAGGGCTGATGTGCCAGGCGTGCTTTGACCAGATCACCGACCTGGAAGCCAACGCGGACGCAGTACGCGCGGCGGGAGTGGACGAGATCGTGTCGATCTCGACCGACCCCGTCGGCCAGCTGGCCCAGAAAATGACCGACATGAAGCTGTCCACCCCGGCCCTGTCCGACCCTGACCTGACGGTCATCCGCAAATACGACGCGCACAAATACGGCATGATGGGCGAGTCAACGGCCGGACACACCTTCGTCCTGGTCGGCCCGGACGGCACCATCCAATGGCGCGCCGACTACGGCGGCAAACCCGACTACACCATGTTCCTGCCCACCGAAAAGATGCTGACCGACCTCAACGCGGATCGCATCGGATGACCGGCTACCTCGAAATCACCCTGCTCACCCAGCACGACTGCAATTACTGTCACCACGCCAAGGACGTGCTGGGCCGCATCGGCCAGGACTACCCGCTGCGGATCACTGAGATCAACCTGGCCAGCGAAAAGGGGCAGAACCTCGCATCACGGGCCGGTGTGATGTTTGCCCCCGGCGTTCTCGTCGACGGCGAGCCCTTCTCCTTCGGGCGACTATCGGAACGGAAGCTGCGCCGCGCCCTCGACAAACGCGCCGCGTCGCGCGGGCAACGCATAGGACGGCGCGGCGGCAAGCGATAGCCGCGCGTGCAGCAGTGCGCACCGGTTGAAAGTGAATCCCGCCACCGCTATCTGTAGGAGGTCAGGCGTCGTATCCCACTGTCCCCCAAGGTCGTTGGTCATGGCGAACTGTTTGTAAGGAACAGGATTGTCTGTTGTGGTATAGCCGGTGATGCTGGGGCCCCGATTCGATGATGTGGGCGGCGGACCGCTCATCGCCAGCATCGGCAGGCTGCCCATGACACGCCCAATGGACGCCGTCTGGCTACCGGTGATATGGCTCGATATGACCCGGCACGTCCTCGGTTTAGCGGCCAAGTTCGTCGACCACGGCGGCGAGCGGGGAAACCCTGCGATGTGTGCGAGTTCGATGAACACGACCCGGTCACACCTGCCGACGGGAGGGGCTCCACCCTAACCCTGTGAAACAGAGTTGTCTCGTTGCCAATGGAGGCGGGATGTCGCATTTTTCGTCTCTATTCTGTCCCGCTTGGCTTGGTGCAGAGGCTGATTCGTCTACGGCCGTCGGTCGCAGAGGCGGGGCTCGCTTTTTGGAGGTGAATTCAATCGCTTATCTACTTAGTTCTGAACGACCGTTAGTCCCGGGGCTCAACGCCTTGGCTTATCTGATCTTCGAGGTCTTGTTACAGACCGGCGCGGCCCCTCGGGGCTGATGGTTGTTCGCCAGTTACGGTCCGGCTCTAGCAAATGCTCAGGCGGATCACGTGGGGCGTCATCGTGGGTTCATGCGTGTCGCGCCGGAGCGGGGCTGTCGCTGGGGTGGGATTGACGTCGTGGTGCAAGCCCGCCCGCACGGAGGCAAGGTCTCAGTTTTCTCGAGCCGTGGAGCTCCAACATAGACCAACACCGTGCGGGTCGCTGGGGTCGCGAACAGCTCATCGGAGGGAAGGCCAACAGAGCCTTGTAAGTAGAGCGCTGCGCACCCTGCACGGGTATGACCGCACAACTATCCGCACTACGATTGGAAGGAATCAGACGTGACAGCGTTGTTCTGCGGCATTGATTGGTCCGAAACCCATCATGACGTCGCCATCATGGACGGCAGCGGCCAGCTGGTCGCCAAGAAACGTATCGCCGACGACCCTAGCGGGTTAGCTCAGTTGGTCGAGCTGCTCGCCGAAGCTGGCGATCGTGCCGAACATCCGGTTCCGGTAGCGATCGAAACCCCACGCGGACTTCTGGTCTCAGCACTGCGGGCAACCGGCAGACCTGTGTATGCGATCAACCCGCTGGCGGTGGCGCGGTATCGGGAACGCCACTCGGTGGCACGGTCGAAGTCCGATCACGCAGACGCCGCGACGCTGGCCAACATCCTACGCGTCGATGCCCATCTGCACCGCCGGCTGCCGGCCGATAGTGAGTTATGCCAGGCGATCGCGGTACTGGCTCGCGCACACCAGGACGCGATCTGGGCCCGCACCAAGGCCCATCACCAGCTGCGGTCACTGTTGCGTTCGTTCTACCCGAGTGTCATGGCCGTCTTCGCCGCCCGGTTCGTCTTGGGTATCGCCAGCCCGGAAGCCAGGGCCCTACTGGCGATCGCGCCCACCCCGGCTGCGGCGGTCAAGCTCTCGGTGAGCCGGATCGCCGCCGCGCTACGCCGCGCTGGCCGCAGCCGCGGCATCGACCCAACTGCCGCCGAGATCAAAGCCGGATGGAACCTCAACTGCGTCAACCCGTTCTGGCTGAGACCGCTATGGGCAAACACGCGCTGGCGCTGCTTGCGGCACTGGAAACCGCCTGCATGAATGTTGACGAGCTTGGCCAGGCGTCCGCGGAGAGGTTTCAACAGCACCCGGATTACGCGATCATCACGAGCTTCCCCGGGCTGGCGGACTCGATCGGCGCCCGGGTGCTCGCTGAAATCGGAGACGACCGTGCTCGTTTCCCCGACGTTCGAGCGCTGAAGGCCTACGCCGGATCTGCCCACGTCACCCGGGCCTCGGGGCGCTCGATGTCCGTCACCCACTGCCATATCAAGAACAGCCGGCTCGCCAACGCCGGCTGGATGTGGGCCTTCTCGGCAACCTCCAACTGCGAGCCCGCCCGTCAGCATTACCGCCACCGGCGGGAGAATGGCGGCCGCCACGCCGCCGCCAACCGCCACCTATCAACAAACTCCTCGGCCAGCTCCACCACTGCCTACAACGCCAGCAGACCTTCAACCAGTCCAAGGCATTCCCCGCACCGTTACCCCACGCGGCCTAGAGCGCGGGACCTCTGTCCCGAATCTGGACACCCCCATCGGGTCCCATGCGAGAAAGGGAAAGAGGATCCGAGAGCTGCGCAAACGCGGAGCCTCGCCCGACGGATGACCCACCGGCCGGTTCGCTCGTACCGTGCTGATCGGGCTTGACTCGGTACCTGGGTACAGGGTTCATGATGGTGAGGTGAGAACGAGCGAGGTCGCCGCACAGGCCCAGGTCAACACCCAAACCCTGCGCTACTACGAACGGCGCGGCTTGCTACCCGAACCCGAGCGGACCCGGTCGGGGTACCGCGTTTATACCCCTGACGCGGTGCGGGTGGTGCGCTTCATCAAACGCGCTCAACAACTCGGATTCACCCTTGACGACATCGAGGACCTATTGCAGCTGGCCGAGGGTGGTCCCGATTCCTGCGGGGAGGCCAGGACGATGGCCCGCAGCCGAATCGCTGATCTGCAGTTGCGTATAAATGAACTGGCGGGAATGCGTGACGCGCTGACTCGCCTGATTGATACCTGCGATCAGCCCCGCGTCGAGCGTGACTGCCCGATCCTGCACGACATCGAAACCGCCACCACCACAACAATCTCCACCAACCAGGAGTGAGCGTCATGCGTATCGAACTACTCACCTCGCCGGGATGCCCCAACGCCACCGCAGTCAAACAGACAATCACTGGCTCCCTGACCACACTGGGCATCGACGTGCCGATCATCGAGCGCATCGGTCGCTATCCCTCACCCACCGTCCTCGTCGACGGTGTCGATGTCATGCGCCCCGAGGACGGAGCGCCAATCAGCGACGCATGCCGACTCGACCTGCCCACACACCAACGGGTTCTCGATGCATTGCGCGTCCACGGAGCGGACCACTTCCATTCCTGTTCCACGCCGGCGGAACGCGCGATTCCCGATCAGTCCGCCAGCGCACCCCAGTTGGTCGTCGCCGCCCTGCAACTCCCGCCCGCGATCCGCGAAGTACACCGAGCCCTGCTGCGCAGCTTCCGCGATCACGGCCACGTCCATCGCGACGACCTACGCGCGGCCGCGGCCGCACTCGAAATCGACCTCGACTCCGCGTTGCATCAACTGGCCGGCGCCGACCTCGTGCACACCGCGGATGATGGGCAGATCGAGATCGCCTATCCTTTCTCTGGCCTGCCCACCAGCCACACCGTCCACCTCACCGGCCACCCGCCAGTGGCAGCGGTGTGCGCGATCGACGCACTCGGCATCCCATTGATGACCGGCACCGACGGCATCATCGACTCCGCCGACCCCGACACCGGGGCACCGATCCATATTCAACGCCGTGGCGACGAATGGACATGGCGCCCCGCCAGCGCCGTCGTCGTCGGCCACACCAACTGCTGCGGAACCCTCGCCAATACCATATGCCGCTCCAGCACCTTCCACACCGACCCTCAACACGCACAGTCCCACCTCGACAACCACCCCGAACTGCAAGGCCTCATCCTCGACCAAGACGACGCAATCGCCCTCGCTGATTACGCATTCGGGCCCCTGCTCGACAGCTGAATGGACCCGTTGCCTTACCGCGCTGCCCCAGGCCACCAAGCTCCCGACTGCCGAAGTGACCGACAACGACGCACTCGGCTGCTACTCAGCAAACCACTTCCTCACCACGTCTCTCGGGGGACTATCTCGTTAACGGTGTTTCCGGCGGTTTCCATCAGTAGGTTTCGGCTGCGGGGAATCGGTCGCCGAAAGTG
>JAHZKD010000394.1 GCA_022600605.1 Actinomycetes bacterium | reverse complement strand
TTCCCCAGCAGCTCGGAACACCACTGGCAGCGCTCGCCGAGCCGCTGCAGCAGCTTCCCCAGCAGATGATGCAGGGCGTCCAGCAGACGCAGCAGGTCGATGTGCCGCCCGGCCCGGGGGCCGAGGGGGCACCACAACCTGATGGTCGCGGCCCCCAGGAGGACGCGCCGGTGGGGCCCGAGTCCGGCGAGCAGGCGACTGCGACTCAGGACACCAATGATGCCGATGCTCAGCCGGGTTCAGGCGCCGCCCCACAGGTTGACCCCGTCATCGGGCCGGCGAACCGGTCAAGTACCGACGCAGCATCACCGCCGCAGCGGTGATGTGCGCGGCATCGACACGTTCGTCGGTGCGGTGCGCCAGATTGGGGTCACCGGGTCCATAGTTGACGGCCGGAATACCCAGAGCGGCGAATCGGGCAACGTCGGTCCAGCCGTACTTGGCGCGTACTTGCCCGCCCGCGGCGTCGACGAGGGCTGCCGCGGCGGGTCGGGTGAGACCCGGCAACGCGCCGGCGGCGGCATCCTGGAGGTCCAAGCCGACCTCGAGGCCAGCGAAGACCTCGCACACGTGCGCGTAGGCCTGCTCGATACTGCGATCGGGGGCGAAGCGGAAATTTACCGTCACCGTCGCCGCATCGGGGATGACGTTGCCGGCGACGCCGCCGTCGATGCGGACCGCCGAAAGACCTTCGCGATACACACAACCGTCGATGTCCACGCTGCGGGCCGGGTACCGCCCAAGCCTGGCCAGGACATCACCGAGCTTGTGGATGGCGTTGTCCCCCAACCACGACCGCGCCGAATGGGCCCGGGTCCCCTCGGCGCTGATGACGACCCGTAGCGTGCCCTGACAGCCCGCCTCGACGTATCCGCCCGAGGGCTCGCCGAGGATCGCAACATCGGCTTCGAGCCAGTCGGGCAACTCGCGCTCGATGCGGCCCAGCCCGTTGGCCGAGGCCTCGATTTCCTCACAGTCGTACATCACCACAGTGATGTCGTGGGCTGGGTCGGGGACGGTGGCAACCAGATGCAGGAACACCGCGTCCCCCGACTTCATATCGGAGGTTCCGCAACCGTGCAGAACGCCGTCGACGAGCCGGCTGGGCAGGTTATCGGCCGCTGGGACGGTGTCGGTGTGCCCAGCAAGCAGCACCCGAGAAGCCCTGCCGAGGTTGGTGCGGGCGAGCACGGCGTCGCCATTGCGGACGATCTCGAAACCACTGGTCTGCTCATGCAGCGCGGCCTCGATCTCGTCGGCGATGCGCTTCTCACACCGCGATTCGCTGGGAATGTCCACCAGCGCCGCAGTCAGCGCAACGGGGTCACCGCGCAGATCAAGGCCCACAGCACTGACGTTAGTCTTAGCGCCGTGACTTCTGCATCAGGCGTCGGCGTTGCGACGATCGCGGCCGACGGATCGATTCTTGATACCTGGTTCCCTGCCCCCGAACTGGGCCGGGAGCGAGGCCCGGATATTGTTTCGGCAACGGCTCGCGTCTCGGCCGCTGAGGCCCCCGATGAGCTGGCCGGCCTCGTCGGCCGCGACGAGGGCCGTGACGTTCAGACCGTTGTGGTCCGCACGGTCATCGCCTCGCTGGAAGACAAGGCGGTCGACGCCTACGACGCCTACCTACGCCTGCACCTGTTGTCGCACCGCCTGGTCGCACCACAGGGACTCAACGCCGACGGCTTGTTCGGTGTACTCACCAACGTGGTCTGGACCAACCATGGCCCGTGCGCGGTAGAGGGTTTCGAAACCGTGCGGGCACGGCTGCGCCGACGCGGCCAGGTCACCGTCTACGGAGTGGACAAGTTCCCGCGCATGGTCGATTACGTGGTGCCCGCGGGCGTGCGCATCGCCGACGCCGACCGGGTTCGGCTAGGGGCCCACCTGGCATCGGGCACGACGGTGATGCATGAGGGGTTCGTCAACTTCAACGCCGGCACGCTCGGCAGCTCCATGGTCGAGGGGCGAATCTCGGCAGGGGTCGTGGTCGACGACGGCTCTGACATCGGCGGAGGTGCGTCGATCATGGGTACCCTGTCCGGCGGCGGCACGCAGGTCATCTCGGTGGGCAGACGGTGTCTGCTCGGAGCCAACGCCGGACTGGGCATTTCGCTTGGTGACGACTGCGTCATCGAGGCCGGGCTGTACGTCACCGCGGGGACCAAGGTGCAGACCGCCGACGGGCAGACCGTGAAGGCCCGCGATCTGTCGGGCGCCAACAACCTCCTGTTCCGTCGCAACTCGGTGACCGGAGCCGTCGAGGTGGTCAAGCGCGACGGCACCGGCATCACGTTGAACGAAGCGCTGCACGCCAACTGACTTCATCCCACGAGCGCGCAAGTCTGCACTCATGCTCGCAGCCTGGCCCGACCTTGCACATGCGCTGGCCGACGGCGAGTTAACCCGCAGCGTTGGCCCTCAAGGGCGGACAGTTGCCCTGCTCGTCGGCGACGAGTTCGAAGTGCCAAATCTCGTTGGCATAGATCTGACACAGCCCGAAGCGACTTCCGTTGGCGATCAGCCATCTGTCGGCCTCAGCCGGCCCGATGTCGATCGCCTGACCGGTCACATGCTTGGACACTTCCGGTGTCGCGACGAACTCGGCGGCAGCTTCAACGCTCCCGTACTCTTGGACGCTATCCTCGAACAGCCTCTGCTGGAAGCCTTTCGACCGCCAGCCCGACGTCACCCTGAGCTCGACGCCCTGCGTCTGAGCACTTCGGGCCGCCTCTTGAACTGCGTGCAACAACGCTGGGTCAAGTTGCGAGAGAATGGGGTTCGCTGAGTCAAAGGGCGACAGGGTGACACCCTCGGGAAGCCAGCCGCCAACCGTGTCGACTGCACCGGGGCCGATGTCGAGAGCCGGGTCAGCGGAAACCGGCTGGCCCGGCGGAACCGCGTGGCCCGGCGGAAGCGGCTGGCCCGGCGGAACCGGCGGAACCGGGTGGCCCGGCTGAACCGACGGAACCGGCGGAACCGGCGGAACCGGCGGAACCGGGTGGCCCGGCTGAACCGACGGAACCGGCGCAACCGGCGGAACCGGTGGAACCGGTGGAACCGGTGGAACCGGTGGAACCGGTGGAACCGCGTGGCCCGGCGCAACCGGCGCAACCGGCGCAACCGGCGGAAGCGGCGGAAGCGGTGGAAGCGGTGGAACCGGCTCGCCCGGCGGAGGCGGGTAGCCCGGCTGAACCGGCTCGCCCGGGGCAACCGGCTGAACCGGCTGCCCCGGCTGCCCCGGCGGAACCGGTGCGGTGGTGTAGACAAGAGTGACCGCTGGCGACTGGCCGCCGCACCCGGTCAGCGCGAGGGCACATAGCGCGCCGCCGACAACGGCGAGCCGGCGCGAAATCACCGAGGACGCCGATGCGCCGCGCACAGGCGTGCACGTTCGTGGGGGGAGCAGTTCATCCCTGCGCCCCCAGAATGGGGGCATCGGTGAGTTTCACACCCATTGCAACAGTTCCTTCTTGAGCACCTTCCCCAGCGCATTACGAGGCAAACTGTCGACCAGGCGGACAGCTCGCGGCCTCTTGTGCGCCGAGAGTTGCTGTGCCACATATTCGATCAGCGCTTCCGGTGCGGCGTCGCCGACCACGAAAGCGACGATCCTCTGACCCAGGTCAGCGTCGGGTGCGCCGACCACCGCGACCTCTCGCACTCCGGGATGCCCCAGTAGCGCCGTCTCGATCTCGCCCGCACCGACCCGGAAGCCGCCGGTTTTGATCAGGTCAACCGATTCCCGACCCACGATCCTGTGCATCCCGTCGTGGTCGATGACAGCGACATCGCCGGTGCGGTACCAGCCGTCGGCTCCGAATGCCTCTGCAGTGGCATCGGGGCGGTTAAGGTATCCGTCGAACATCGCCGGGCTCTGAACGTGAAGTCGTCCAACGGACTCCGCGTCATGAGGCACCTCATCGCCGTCCTCGGAAACCAATCGCGTCTGCACGCCCGTCAGAGGTAGCCCCACCCAGCCCGGTCGCCGCTCACCGCCAGCCAGGGTGCTCAGGGTGATCAGGGACTCAGAGGAGCCGTAACGTTCGACGGGCTGATGCCCGCTTATCGCGGCGAGCCCGTCGAAAACCGGAACGGGCAACGGTGCGCTACCTGACACAAGTAGTCGCGCCGGGATCAGCGCCCGCGCCGCGTCACCGTCGTCGACGATCCGCGACCACACAGTCGGAACTCCGAAAACCAGCGATCCCCCGGCCTCCGAAATCGCTTGCGCGTAGGCCGCCGGACTCGGCTTCCCGGTGTGCACGAAGCGGCTACCAATACGCAGCGACCCCAGCAACCCCAGCACAAGACCGTGCACGTGGTACAGCGGCAGCCCGTGCACCAGGGTGTCATCGCAGGTCCACTGCCAAGCCTGGGCGAGCATGTCGATATTGGCGGCGATGGCGCGACGGCTCATCACGACACCCTTGGGCAGCCCAGTGGTACCGGAGGTGTACACGATCAGCGCGGTGGAGTCCGGAGAAGGTTCGGGGTAGCGGTGCCACGAGCGGGCATGAAGCCGAACAGGAACGTGTGGCAGCACTTCTTGCCCATCGGCGTCGGCTGGCTTTTCACCCAGCCAAGCTTGCGCACCAGAGTCGGTGAGGATGTGCCGCCGCTCGGCCGCGCCGACGTCGGCCGGCACCGGCACCACCGGCACACCGGCGATCAGACAACCCACGACAGCGAGAACTGTTGTAGGCGTCGGCGTAGCCAGCACAGCCACTCGGCTCGCCGTACCGATACGTTCGGCCACCGACGTCGCCGCCCCGACCAGGTCGCTGCGACTCAACGACGTTCCATTGATGCGCACTGCGTCTTCGAGGTCAGCGCCGGCAACGACAGCGGAAGGATTCAGGGAAGCCAGCAGCACGACATCTGAGGTTACTCCCCGCATAATGAGCCGGTGGATTCCATCCGGACCGTCGGGTCACGCGAGGTATACCGAAACAATTGGCTGACGATTCGAGAAGACGACATCCGCAGACCCGATGGAAGCAGCGGGATTTACGCAGTGGTCGACAAACCGACGTATGCGCTGATCATTCCGTGGGATTGCCACGCTGAGGGTGACCGCTTCCACCTCGTTGAACAATTCCGCTACCCGCTCGGCCGCAGATGCTGGGAGTTCCCCCAGGGCACTGCTCCGGGCCGGGCCGATATCGACCCTGCCGAACTGGCCGCACGCGAGCTACGAGAGGAGACTGGGCTGCGGGCCGATTCGATGACAGAGATCGGGCAGCTTGACGTCGCGCCCGGAATGAGCAGCCAGCGAGGCCGGGTATTCCTCGCGATGGGGATCACCGAGGGGCCCCATGACCGCGAACACGAGGAACAGGACATGCGCAGCCGGTGGTTCACCCGCACCGAAGTCGAGCAAATGATCCGCGACGGTGTTATCACCGACGCCCAGTCCATCGCCGCCTGGACACTGATGACACTCGCCGCGGTGAAGTAACGAGGTCCTTTCCGCACGAACGGTATTCGCTAACCAGTGCCGATACCAACCCGTGATCCAACCGTGCCTCAAGCCGCCGTGTCGATCGGAGATGTTGACAGTGAAGGCCATTAGGTTGCTAATGGCACACTTAGACAATTTGTGAGGAAACCATGCCTGCCCGACATGCGTGCAGCGCAATCGCATCCGCAACTCTGGTTGCGGCTGCCGGCGTCTGCGCGCAGGCCACGGCACAGGCCGCGCCCCCGAACTGGAGCGGTCGGTACATCATGATGACGTTCGCTTCGGACAAGATCGGCACCAGTATCGCCGCCCGTCAGCCCGAATCCGATTTCCGCGGAGAATACACATTCACTACCTCGTGTGCCGGCACGTGCGTGGCCACCGCTTCCGGCGGACCGGCACCGAGCAACCCCACTGTCCCGCAACCAAGCCGGTACACGTGGGACGGGCAACAGTGGGTGTTCAACTACAACTGGCAATGGGAGTGCTTCCGGGGCTCCGACGTGCCGACCGAGTTCGCCTCTGCCCGTTCGCTAGTGTTCTATTCACCGACGCTGGACGGATCGATGTACGGGACCTGGCGCACAGAGATCCTTGAGGGCGTATGCAAGGGAAGCATCGTCATGCCGGTCGCGGCGTACCCGGCATAGCGGCGGGGCACCCGCGGATGAAGCAAGCGCTAGTGTGCGGTCAGCGCGCGATCTAGCATGCAATCACGATCTGGGCGCACACTAGCGGGCTTCAGCGTCGGCGTTCGGCCAGGGCGCGCAGAAAGAAAGTGAAGTTCGCGGGCCGCTCGGCGAGTCGCCTGACGAAATAGCCGTACCACTGGGTGCCGAACGGTACATATACCCGCACATGATTGCCCGCTTCGGTGAGCCGGCGCTGCTCGGCATCGCGAATGCCGTAGAGCATCTGATACTCGAAATCGCCTACACCCCGACCATGCTCACGGACCAGAGCGGGCACGGCCGCGATGATCTCGGGATCGTGGGACGCCACCATCGGATAGCCGCTGCCTCCCATCAGCACACCCAGGCACCGGAGGTAAGACATGGTGACTTCGCGGTGGTCCCGGTAGGCTACCGATGCCGGTTCGTCGTAAGCCCCCTTGCACAACCGGATCCGCGCCCCAGAGGCGGCGAACTCAGTGCAGTCGGCGTGGGTGCGTTTGAGGTAGGCCTGCAGTACCGTGCCTACCGAGTCAAAGTCTTGGCGTAACTCGCGCACAATCGTCAACGTCGAGTCAGTAGTGGTGTGGTCCTCGGCGTCAATAGTCACCCACACACCGGCGCGTTGTGCACGCGCACAGATCTCGCGTGCGTTCTCCAATGCGATCTTCTCGCCATCGCGCGGCAGCGCCTGCCCCAGCGCCGACAGCTTTAGCGATACCTCCAACGGCTGTACGGCAGCGACCGCTTCGCTTCGGGTCGAAAGGGCCTCCAGGAGTTGGATATACGATTCGACGGTATCGGTGGCGGCCTCAGCGTCGGTCACGTCCTCACCGAGATAGTCGATCGAGACCAGCCGCCGGGAATCCCTCAGCACCTGCACCGAACTCATCGCGTCGGCAATACTGTCGCCGGGCACGAAGCGATGCACGACCTCGCGGGTTACCGGCAATCGCTCGGCGGCTCGTCGCAGACCTTCCCGTCTGCCCGCAGCCAGGATGGCAGGCCGTGCAACGCGCTCGAAGACTCCCATCACTCACCCTCCATATGCGGATAGCAGTGATTGGTCGGCGGCACGAACGTCTCTTTGATCGAACGGGCTGAGGTCCAGCGCAGCAGGTTTATCGCAGATCCAGCCTTGTCGTTTGTCCCCGAGGCCCGCGACCCTCCGAACGGCTGCTGCCCCACCACCGCACCCGAAGGCTTGTCGTTGACGTAGAAGTTGCCTGCTGCGTGCCGCAGTTGCCGCTCTGCCTGCATTACCGCCGAGCGGTCATCGGCGATCACCGCGCCGGTCAGCGCGTAGCGGGAGCCGGCGTCGACGACGTCCAGCATGCGCCCATAGTCCTGGTCGGGGTAGACGTGCACTGCCAGGATGGGGCCGAAGTACTCCGTGGAGAAGGCCTCGTAGGTCGGATCGTCGGACAGCAGCACCGTTGGTCGGACGAAATAGCCCTCACTGTCGTCATATTCGCCGCCAGCGGCGATGGTGACCCCCGCTGCGCTCTTCGCCTCCTCAATGGCTGCGACGTTCTTGGCGAACGCCCGTTCGTCGATCAGAGCTCCGCCGAAGTTGGCCATGTCCATGATGTCGCCGTAGTGCAGCGCTTCGGTGGCACCGAGGAAATCATCACCCATCTGCTGCCACAGCGAGCGCGGAATGAAGGCCCGCGAGGCGGCCGAACACTTCTGCCCCTGATAGTCGAACGCCCCCCGAATCAGCGCTGTGCGCAGGACATCTGGACGTGCCGAGGGGTGAGCGACCAGAAAATCCTTGCCGCCAGTCTCCCCGACCAGACGCGGGTAGGTGTCGTAGCGGTCGATGTTGGTGCCGACCTCGCGCCACAGATGCTGGAAGGTGCGGGTCGAGCCGGTGAAGTGGATGCCAGCCATCCGCCTATCGGCAAGAACCACGTCCGAAACTGCCTGTCCGTCACCGGTCAGCAGGTTGATCACGCCAGCCGGCAGTCCCGCCGCCTCCAGCAACTGCATGGTGAGGTAGGCGGCGAAGGTTTGGGTGGGCGAAGGTTTCCACACCACCGTGTTCCCCATCAACGCGGGGGCAGTGGGCAGATTGCCCGCGATGGCGGTGAAGTTGAACGGCGTGATCGCATAGACGAAACCCTCTAATGGCCGGTAGTCGGTGCGGTTCCATACGCCGGGCGAGCTGACCGGCTGCTCGGCGAGGATCTTGCGAGCGAACGCGACGTTGAAGCGCCAGAAGTCGACGAGCTCGCAGGGCGCGTCGATTTCAGCCTGAAAAGCGCTCTTGGACTGACCCAACATCGTGGCCGCTGCGATCTTCTCCCGCCACGGTCCGGCCAGTAGATCGGCAGCTCGCAGCAGCACCGCTGCGCGCTCGTCGAATGGGGTGGCTTCCCACTCTTTCTTCGCCGCCAGGGCCGCCTCGACCGCAGCCCTGGCATCAGCGTGGTCGGCGTTGGTGAATGTGCCCAACCGCGCGGCGTGCCGATGCGGCTGCACCACATGATGGCGGGCGCCGGCACCCATCCGGTGCTCGCCACCGATGACGTGAGGCAAGTCGATCGGTTCGTTGGCAAGGCCGGTCATCGCATCAGTAAGCCTGGCGCGTTCCGGGGACCCTGGAGCGTAGCCGTGGACCGGCTCGTTTTCAGGCACGGGTACTTGAGTAATCGCTGTAAACGCGTCCATACAGCAAGGATGCCCGTCCTCAGCGCGCAATCCGATGGCTGATCGGACAAGCTCTGGCACACTTAATGGTTGGATCGAACAAAGGAGCATTCATGGCGCTGGCGGCCACAGGCCTCGGGTTGGGCCAGTTGTTGCTGGCGTTGGACCGGACGATGGTCGGGCTGGCTCAGGCACCGAGCGGACTGGACATGCCGGTAAGCTCGGTGGCCCTCGTCGACGCCGATGACGTGCGACTCGGATTGGCCGTCGGGCCGGGATCCGCCGACCTGATCTTCCTGCTCGGCGTATCCGGCGCCGAGGCCGTCGAGTGGCTCGAACACCATGACGGACGGCCGGCGGCAATCTTCGTCAAGGAACCCACCACGACCGCGGTCGCCCGTGCGGCCGCGCTGGGGGTCGCCGTCGTCGCCGTCGAACCCCGGGCCCGCTGGGAACACCTCTACCGCTTGGTCAACTACGCTCTCGAGCATCATGGCGATCGCAGCGATCCGCTCCGTGACTCCGGCACGGACCTGTTCGGCCTGGCACAGTCGATCGCCGACCGCACCCGCGGCTTGATCTGCATCGAGGACGTCGACAGCCACATGCTGGCCTACTCGACCTCCGGCGAAGAAGCCGACGAATTGCGCCGTCTGACCATCCTGGGCCGCGCCGGACCGCCAGAGCACCTGCAGTGGATCGGCCAGTGGGGCATCTTCGATGCGCTGCGGTCGAGCACGGAAGTGGTCAGCGTCGACGAACGTCCCGAGCTAGGACTGCGACCCCGGCTAGCGGTCGGTGTGCACCTGCCCTCGACCGATACGCGCCACAAACCCAACTTCGCCGGAACAATCTGGCTCCAGCAGGGATCGACGCCGCTGGCCGAGGACTGCGAGGAGATCCTGCGGGGCGGCGCAGTGCTCGCGGCCCGGATATTGTCACGGCTGGCAGCCGCACCGTCACAGCACGCCGCACGACTGCAACAGCTGCTAGGAGTAGCCGGCCCGGGCAGCGACGATGTCAGCGTGCTCGCTCGCGAGCTCGGCATTCCCGCCGATGCCCGCGCCGCCCTCGTCGGCTTCCAGGGAGTTGGCGCGCCAGCACCCTCCGATGTAATCGCGCTGAGCGCCAGCGCTTTTCGCGTTGACGCCCAAGTCGCCTCAGCGGGCGATCGGGTCTACGTGTTGCTACCAAAGATCGCCGGGGCTGCGGCCGTCACATCGTGGGCTCGAGGCGTAGTGGCTGCTTTGCGCAGGGAACTGGGTTGCGAGGTTCGCGCCGTGACTGCCGCCCCGTTGACTGGGCTGGCCGGCGCAGCGGCGGTGCGCACCGAGGTGGACCGCGTGTTCGACAGCGCCGAACGCCACCCCGCAGCCATCGGCCAGGTGACGTCACTAGACGAGGCGCGCACGACGGTGCGCCTCGACGAAATCGTTTCGCACGTCGCGGCCCAACCCCGGCTGGTTGACCCACGGGTGCGCGAGCTCTGCGAGCGCGAACCGGTGCTGGCGCACACGCTGCGGGCCTACCTCGACGAGTTCGGCGACGTCGCCGCGACGGCTCGGCGGCTGCATGTCCACCCAAACACCGTGCGTTACCGCATTCGCCGAATCGAGAAGCTGCTGATGATCTCGCTGGGCGACGCCGATGAACGTTTGATGCTCGCGCTCGGGCTTCGCGCCGCCGAGCGATAAGCGATTCCGGCGCGCGGTCAGGACCCCTTCAGCGGGCCGAATCCGCCAACCGCTGCACCGCAGCGGCGACGCGCTCATCGGTGGCCGTCAACGCCACCCGCACATGCCGGCCTCCCCGGGGCCCGTAGAACTCCCCGGGCGCGACCAAAATGCCTCGTTGCACCAGCCAGCTGACGGTGTCACGACACGGCTCGCCTCGCGTAGCCCACAGGTAGAGCCCCGCCTCCGAGTGATCGACGGTGAAACCGGCGGACCGCAACGCCGGCAGCAGGGCATCGCGTCGGCGCGCGTATCGCTCGCGCTGGGCCTGTTGGTGCACGTCGTCGTCGAGCGCGGCAACCATCGCGGCCTGTACCGGCGCAGGCACCATCATGCCCGCGTGCTTGCGAACCGCCAGCAGTTCGGCCACGAGGGCGGGATCACCCGCGACGAATCCCGCGCGGTAGCCGGCCAACGACGATGTCTTCGACAGGGAGTGCACTGCCAGTAGGCCGGTGTGGTCGCCGTCGCAGACCTCGGGGTGCAGTACCGATATCGGCACCTGATCCCATCCGAGCCCGAGGTAACACTCGTCGGAGGCAACTGGCACTCCGCGCTCCCGGGCCCACTCCACGACTTTGCGCAGGTGATCGACACCCAGCACCTTGCCGGTCGGGTTGCTGGGCGAGTTTAGATACACCAATTGGGGGGCCGCGGGACCCAGCTGAGTCAGCGAGTCCGCCCGCAGCACCGTTGTTCCCGCGAGCAGGGCGCCGACCTCATAGGTGGGGTACGCCAGCTCTGGCACCACCACGGTGTCAGCGGCACTTAGGCCCAGCAGCGTCGGCAACCAGGAGATGAACTCCTTGGTACCGATCACCGGAAGGACCGCAGTGGGCGCCAGACCGGTGATGGCGTATCTGCGTCGTAGTGCACCGACGACTGATTCCCGCAACGCGGGCGTGCCGGCGGTGGTCGGATACCCGGGCGCGGCGCTGGCGGCCGCAAGCGCGTCCCGGATGACAGGGGCCACCTCGTCCACGGGCGTGCCGACTGACAGGTCAACGATTCCGTCTGGGTGTGCCCGCGCCACCGCGGTCACCTCGGACAGGGTGTCCCACGGGAAGACCGGAAGTGACGCAGAGACAGTCCCAGCTTTCATTGGCCGACGGGTGACCTCAGGCAAGTCCTCGGCGGCCGGGGGTTGCGCCGTGTTCTCAGTCCTCACCCTGCGGGGGCAGATCCTTGACAACCTGCGGATCGTTGTCGGTCTGGCCAACCTTCGACGCTCCGCCGGGCGATCCCAGTTCAGCGAAGAAGTCGGCGTTGATCTGCGTGTACGCATCCCATTGGTCGGGGACGTCGTCTTCGTAGAAAATAGCCTCGACCGGGCACACCGGCTCACAGGCGCCACAGTCGACGCACTCGTCAGGGTGGATGTACAGCATCCGTGCGCCTTCGTAGATGCAGTCGACGGGGCACTCTTCGATGCACGACTTATCTTTGACGTCGACGCAGGGCTCGGCGATCGTGTACGTCACTAACTTCTCCTCAAGTCCACTCGAACTACCTGGGGTGGGTCTGCTGTCTATACAGAGCTCAGCTGGGGGCGGCAACCAGCCTCGGCAAGTATCCCTGCCGAACCATGGACGCGTACCTCAGTGTGCCCTAAGTTCTGCGCTGCGCTTCCGATTTTAGGGGTTGCGCGTGGTTACTGATACTAGACGTTGCACATATAAGCCGCCTAAGGCCACACCGCTATGAGCCAAATTGCAGTGCAACTAATTGCATATGCGTCCGAATATGCCTACTCTGCGTCCATGGCCCTTCAGCACGCGATCCTGGTCTCGCTCTGTGAGCAGTCGGGTTCGGGCTATGAACTGGCCCGCCGCTTCGACCGGTCGATCGGTTACTTCTGGGCCGCGACCCATCAGCAGATCTACCGAACCCTTCGCACGATGGAAGATGACCACTGGGTGCGCGGAACCGAGGTTGCCCAACACGGCCGACCCGACAAGAAGGTCTACACAGTTTCTGAGGCCGGACGCGCCGAACTCGCGCGCTGGATCGCCGCTCCTCTGGTGGAGCGAGGCAGCAGAAATGGCACCGTTGCCGACAGCCGAACACGCGACCTCGCGGTCAAGATTCGCGGCGCCGAGCACGGCGACATCGACACACTGCGCGCCCAGGTCGTTTCGCTGCGCACCGAACGTGCCGAATTGCTAGACGTCTACCGAGGATTCGAGAAAAGTCAGTTCCCGAATCCGGACGCGGTGGTCGGCACCGCCCTTCACCAGTACCTGGTGTTGCGCGGTGGCATCCGGGCCGAGGAGAGCGCCATTGAATGGCTCGACGAGGTCGCAGCCGGATTGGAGAGACGTGATGAACAGTAACTCGCCTTACCCACACCTGTTGTCGCCGTTGGACCTCGGCTTCACCACACTTGCCAACCGGGTGGTGATGGGGTCAATGCACACCGGGCTGGAGGACCGCGCGCGCGACACCGACCGGCTCGCCGAATACTTCGCCGAACGCGCCCGCGGCGGCGTCGGGTTAATCATCACTGGCGGCTACGCCCCCAACCGCACCGGTTGGCTGCTGCCATTCGCGGCGCAGATGGTCTCGAAGTCCGACGCCCGCAGACACCGCCGGATCACCTCCGGAGTGCATGACGCCGGCGGCAAGATCCTGTTACAGATCCTCCACGCAGGGCGCTATGCCTACCATCCCTTCTCGGTCAGCGCCTCGTCGATCAAGGCGCCCACCAACCCCTTTCGACCCCGCAGGCTGCGGGACGTCGAAGGCACGATCGACGATTTTGTCCGCAGCGCCGCCCTAGCCCGGGAAGCGGGTTACGACGGTGTGGAGATCATGGGCAGCGAAGGCTACCTGCTCAACCAGTTCCTGGCGCCGCGCACCAACAAGCGCACCGACGCATGGGGTGGCACACCCGAGAAGCGCCGCCGGATGCCGGTCGATATCGTCCGTCGCACCCGCGCAGCCGTCGGCCCGGACTTCATCATCTGCTATCGGCTATCGATGGCCGATTACGTCGAAGACGGCCAAAGCTGGGACGAGATCGTGGCGTTGGCAACCGAAGTCGAGGCGGCAGGCGCGACGATCATCAACACCGGGATCGGCTGGCACGAGGCACGAATCCCGACCATCGTGACTTCGGTGCCCAACAGCGCCTTCGTCGACATCACCCACGCGGTTGCCGAGTACGTCGACATTCCGGTGATGGCGTCCAACCGGATCAACATGCCGCAGTCCGCTGAGCAGACCCTCGTCGACACCGACATCAGTTTGATCTCGATGGCCCGGCCGCTACTGGCCGACCCGGACTGGGTCAACAAGGCGAGCGCCGACACCGCAGACGAGATCAACACATGCATCTCGTGCAACCAGGCCTGCCTAGACCATGTGTTCGTCCACAAGACCGTGTCGTGCCTGCTGAATCCGCGTGCCGGCCATGAGACGAAATTGACGCTCGGCCCCACCCGACGCAGCAAACGCGTCGCCGTCGTCGGCGCCGGGCCCGCCGGTCTGGCCACCGCCGTCACCGCCGCCCAGCGCGGACACCAAATCACACTGTTCGAATCCGGACCGCAGATCGGTGGCCAGTTCGACCTGGCCCGCAGAATTCCCGGCAAGGAAGAGTTCAGCGAGACCATCCGCTACTTCACCCGCATGCTCGACAAGCACGGCGTCGACGTGCGGTTAGACACTTACGCGGGGATCGAGGAGCTGCTCGGCTATGACGAGGTCGTGCTGGCCACCGGTGTCGCACCGCGGATACCCGACATACCTGGTATCGACCATCCGATGGTGCTGTCCTATGCCGAGGCGATCACTGGCAAGCCCGTCGGCAAGTCCGTCGCCGTGGTCGGTGCAGGAGGTATCGGCTTCGACGTCAGCGAGTTCCTGACCACCATCCATTCCCCCACGCTCAACCTCAAAGAGTGGAAAGCCGAGTGGGGCGTGGCCGACCCGCAAGAGGCGAGGGGTGCGTTGACGACTCCAATGCCTGCACCTGCGGCGCGGGAGGTCTACCTACTTCAGCGGTCCAAGGGAGCGCAGGGCCGCAACCTGGGCAAGACCACCGGCTGGGTGCACCGCGCGTCGCTGCGGGCCAAGTGCGTTCATCAGCTCTCCGGGGTGAACTACGAACGCATCGACGACGACGGCCTGCACGTCAGCTTCGGGCCGGACCGCACAGGGCGTCGGCTGCTCGAGGTCGACAACGTGGTGATCTGCGCGGGCCAGGAACCGGTGCGCGATCTCGAGGATGGCCTGCGAGCACGAGGGGTCACCCCGCACGTCATCGGAGGTGCCGCGGTTGCCGCAGAGTTGGATGCCAAGCGAGCCATTCGTCAGGGCACCGAGTTAGCTGTGCGTATCTAGTTTTAGGACTCGCCGGTCTTGGACGACGGTTTGACGGTCGGGAATATGTCCAGGTTGTTCCCAGCATGTTCCCAGCTGACGTGCAGATTCGAGGCCGTGAGATGCGTTGGGGCATATAGACAGAACTGATTGCTGCCCGTCTGACCAATAAGCGCTCGGGGCCGATCTCAACGTGCTAAGGCTAGACCAAGCGGGCTGTTGGAAGTTTGATTCTTACCGCGCCCAAGGAGGTCGCGATGGACGGTGCCAGGTACATCGGTTGGGCCGGATCGTTAGCCGTGGCGTTGGGTATCGCCGGTGTCGGCGTAACTGCGCCTGCGGCCGGTTGGGCTGATACGGGCGATTCCAGGTCCGGCGGGAAGACCTCGGAATCCTCGGGGTCGGCAGGCACGGCGGGGTCCTCGGACTCGGCGGGTGGGTCGTCGGACTCGTCGGACTCGTTGGGTGGGTCGGCAGACTCGGCGGACTCGTTGGGTGATTCTTCCTCGGGTGAGGGCGCATCCGTAGACGCCGCGTTCGGGTCGGAGCCCTCAGAGCCCTCGGAGTCCTTGGAGTCTTTGGAGCCCTCGGAGTCCTTGGAGTCTTTGGTCGGTGAGGAGGCCGTATCAGGGGCCGATGGTGAAGCGCTCGATGAGGGCCTCGGCGACGAGGTCGTTGACGGGGTCGTTGAGGTGGTCAGCGAGGTTGAGCAATCCCTGGCCCCCGACGACGTCGGCGGCGTCGGCGGCGTCGGTGATGAAGGTGAGGATCAGCGCGGTGTTGAGGTCAGCGATGGCCTCGATGGTGGCGGTGTGGCTGACCCCGGCAGCAGTGGCGCTGATGGGCCTAGCGCGGTCACCGACCGGGCTCGCGGGTCGGTGCGGTTTAGCGCCGCCGTTGATGAGGTGCCGCCGATATCGGCGGCTGTGGCCGGTTCTGATCCGGGCGTGGTGGCCGCCGAAGCTGAGCATGGCCTATCGATGCTCGAGGGCCCCGATGCTGCTGAGGTCGGGGTGTCTGCACCGGCCCCGGCTGCGAGCACCGCAACGGATCCGGCGCGCCCGGAGGTGGTGGTGATGTTGCACGCCGCTGCCAGCGAGCCCGGAGAAATCGATGCGGTGGCGTTGAGGCCGTTCGTGGCTCCCGGGACTCCCAGCGTTCCGGTGCCTTCACCGGCGCCGTTGGCCGCGGTGGCCTGGCATCGCCGCGAAGCCGAACAAACACAGCTCAACGCAGACATCGATGCCGCCGCCGG
>JAHZKD010000393.1 GCA_022600605.1 Actinomycetes bacterium | reverse complement strand
GGGCCTCGGTGGCCCGGTCGCTGCGCCGCCGAGGCCCCCGCGGCGTTACTGACCCGCACTGCGACGAGGATTTTGAGCTGCTCGACGCAGACCGCAGCTGCGTGGTCACCACACCTGACGGGGTCCCGCTTGCGGTGCGTGAGGTGGGTCCCGAGGATGCGCCGCTGACCGTGGTATTCGCCCACGGGTTCTGTCTGAGCATGGGTTCGTTTCACTTCCAGCGAGCGGGGCTCTCGCAGCGGTGGGGCCCCCAAGTACGCATGGTTTTCTATGACCAGAGGGGCCACGGCCAGTCCGGTGAGTCGTCGTCGGACACCTACACCGTCGAACAGCTGGGTCAGGATCTCGAGAGTGTGCTGGCCGTTCTGGCGCCACACGGCCCTATCGTGCTGGTCGGACACTCTATGGGGGGCATGACAGTGCTGGCCCACGCCCGTCAATACCCGCAGCGTTATCGAACTCGGATCGTCGGAGCTGCGTTGATTGCCTCCGCTGCAGAAGGGGTTTCGCGTTCCCCGCTGGGCGAGATCCTGAAGAACCCCGCGCTGGAAGCGGTACGCTTCACCGCGCGATACGCCCCGAAGCTGATGCACCGGGGCCGCGGCGCGGCGCGCTCGATGATCGGCCCGATTCTGCGGGCGGCGTCTTTCGGCACGGAGGAGATCAGTCCCAGTGTGGCGGCGTTCTCTGGGCGGATGATGCACGACACCCCAATCGCTACGCTGGTGGAGTTCCTGCACGCCCTCGAGGTCCACGACGAGACTGACGGGCTCAAGACGCTGAAAAGGGTGCCGACACTGGTGGCCTGCGGTGACCGCGACCTGCTCACGCCGATGGACTACTCGCAGGAGATGGCCGCCGCACTGACGAAATCCGAGCTCGTGATCGTCTGTGGTGCAGGCCATCTGGTCCAGCTGGAGCGCCCGGAGATCATCGACGATGCGTTGATCCGGCTTGTCGAACGGGCCACACCGTCCAAGCTCGTCGCGCTGACCCGCCGGGTGCGGGAGCGGGTGCGTACCCGTGGATGAGCGCTCGGGCATAGCTGAACTAGTCACCCCGGAGGACACCATCGCCTTGGGAGCCAGGCTCGGTCGCGAAGTCCGCGCCGGCGACGTCGTCGTGCTTTCCGGTCCGCTGGGCGCAGGAAAAACTGTGCTCGCCAAGGGGATAGCGCAGGCCATGGATGTTGAAGGCCCAGTGATCTCGCCGACGTTCGTACTGGCCCGGGTGCACCGAGCGCGCTGCGCGGCCGCACCCGCCATGGTGCACGTCGATCTATACCGGCTGCTGGATCAAGCGTCAGTGGATCTGCTCGGTGAGCTGGATTCACTAGACCTCGACACCGACCTCGAGGACGCCGTCGTGGTCGTCGAATGGGGAGAGGGAGTCGCCGAACGACTTTCGGACAGCCACCTCGACATCCGGCTCGAGCGCGCACCGGACACCGACATCCGCACCGCGATCTGGCAATGGAGCCGGCCGTGAGCAGACTGCTGCTGGCGATCGATAGCTCCACACCCGCTGTCACCGCAGGGATCGTCCACCTCGTCGGCGATGTCGCCCATGTCCTTGCCGAGCAGGTGACCATTGATCCTCGCGCCCACGCCGAGCGCCTCACCCCCAATATCGTCGGTGCGCTGAGCGACGCGAAGGTGGCAGTCGATCAGCTCGGCGCCGTCGCGGTGGGTTGCGGACCCGGCCCGTTCACCGGGCTCAGAGTTGGCATGGCGACCGCGGCCGCGTTCGGGCATGCCCTCGGCGTCCCGGTGCGTCCGGTATGCAGTCTCGACGCGATTGCCGTCGACACCAGCGGGGAAGTGCTGGTAGTCAACGATGCCCGGCGCCGCGAGGTGTACTGGGCGCGCTACCGCGACGGCGTGCGGGTCGAGGGTCCGAAGGTGAACGCTGCGTCCGAGGTGCCTGGGGGCGCTGAGGCGGTCGCGGGCTCGGCCGAACATGCGGCATTGTTCGATCTCCCGCGGCTGGCGCCGGTCTATCCGGGCGCTGCGGGTCTCGTTCGCGCCGTGTCGGATTGGACGGGCGCGCCGGCGCCTTTGGTCCCACTGTATTTGCGCAGACCAGACGCTAAGCCGGCGGCGGTATCGCGGTGAGCACTACCACTAGCGCACAGTTCGGCCCGCTCAAGCCCGGTGATGCGGCACGGTGTGCGGAACTGGAAGCCCAATTGTTCGACGGCGACGATCCGTGGCCAGAGCGGACGTTCCTGGCCGAGCTCGCCGCGAAACACAATCACTATGAAGCCGCGCGCGTCGACGGGAGGCTGGTCGGGTATGCCGGCATCGCCCGGTTGGGCCGGATCCGGCCCTACGAGTACGAGATTCACACCATCGGTGTCGACCCTGCCAATCAGGGGCAGGGCATCGGTAGGCAGCTGTTGCTGCGCCTGTTCGAATTCGCCGGCGGCGGAGAGATTTTCCTGGAGGTGCGGACCGATAACGCGGCTGCCATCGCCCTGTATGAGAGCGAAGGCTTCACCAGGGTCGGTGTGCGCAAGCGCTACTATCGCGTCAGCGGCGCGGACGCCTACACCATGAAACGACAGCGGCAATGATCATCCTGGCCATCGAGAGTTCTTGCGACGAAACAGGTGTCGGCATTGCCGAACTCGGCGACGACGGCACGGTCACGCTGCTAGCCGACGAGGTGGCATCCAGTGTGGACGAGCACGCTCGTTTCGGCGGTGTGGTACCAGAGATCGCCTCCCGCGCGCACCTGGAGGCCCTCGGGCCGACAATGCGCCGCGCTCTGGAGGCTGCCGGTATCGACCGACCCGACGTCGTCGCGGCTACCATCGGGCCTGGCCTGGCCGGGGCGCTGCTGGTCGGAGTTGCTGCAGCTAAGGCATATTCGGCGGCGTGGCAAGTGCCGTTCTACGCGGTCAACCATCTGGGTGGGCACTTGGCCGCCGACGTCTTCGATCACGGCCAGCTGCCCGAGAGTATCGGTCTGCTGGTGTCAGGGGGGCACACCAACCTGTTGCATGTGCGGTCACTCGGCGAGCCGATCGTCGAACTGGGCTCTACCGTCGACGATGCCGCCGGCGAGGCCTATGACAAGGTGGCCCGGCTGCTGGGTCTGGGATATCCGGGTGGCAGGGTGCTCGACGAGCTCGCGCGCACAGGAAACCCTGAGGCGATCGTGTTTCCCCGTGGGATGACCGGGCCGCGCGACGCCCGGTATTCGTTCAGTTTTTCCGGGCTGAAGACCGCCGTGGCCCGCTATGTGGAACGCCACCCCGACGCGTCTGAGGCTGATGTGGCGGCGGGATTCCAGGAGGCCGTCGCCGATGTGCTCACCGCCAAGGCGGTGCGCGCGGCTGACGAACTCGGGGTGGCGACGCTGCTGATAGCCGGCGGTGTGGCAGCGAACTCGCGGCTGCGGGAGCTCGCGGCGCAGCGGTGCGCGGCGGCGGGCTTGACGTTGCGGGTTCCGCGACCGCGGCTGTGTACCGACAACGGGGCGATGATCGCGTCCTTCGCCGCGCACCTCATCGCGGCCGGAGCGGTCGCATCGCCGTTGGATGTGGCGAGCGACCCGGGTCTGCCGGTGGTTCAGGGACAGGTGGCGTGAAGTAGGCAAGCGGACCCCTGCCTTGAGTGCTAGCACTCGCATGTATAGAGTGCTAGGTGGC
>JAHZKD010000392.1 GCA_022600605.1 Actinomycetes bacterium | reverse complement strand
GTGATTGACCGCCCTTCGCTTACACGACACTGGAGGGGGAAATATGACGAGCTCCGGCCACGACGACAGCCTTGACCGAAGCTGGGCGTGGATTCCGCCCCAGACCACCTGGGTGGGATCTGACAGCCACTACCCCGACGAGGGACCCGTGCGGGAGGTCAGCGTCAGCGGCTTCTGGATGCAGAAGCACCAAGTGACCAACGATCAGTTCGCGGCCTTCGTCTCTGATACACGTTATGTCACAATCGCCGAACGCCCGCTTGACCCGAACGACTATCCCGATGCCCCCCCGGAGAATCTGCAGCCCGGCTCAATGGCGTTCCGCCGCACCGAAGGTCCGGTCGACCTTCGCCGAATGGAACTGTGGTGGCGGTGGACGGTTGGTGCATGCTGGAACCATCCGCGCGGCCCCCGCTCATCTTTGAAGAATCGCGGTGACCACCCCGTGGTCCACGTTGGATTCGAAGATGCCGCGGCTTACGCCGACTGGGCCGGCCACGAGCTGCCCACCGAGGCCGAATGGGAGGTTGCCGCCCGTGGAGGTCGCCCGCACTGCACCTACACCTGGGGCGAAGAGCCCGAGAGGCCCGGCCAGCGGCTTGCGAACTTCTGGCATGGCGAGTTCCCGTACCTGCCCGACACCGGGTACGGGCAGACCGCACCGGTGGGTAGCTTCGAAGCGAACGACTATGGGCTCTTCGACATGGCCGGAAATGTCTGGGAGTGGACCGTTGACTGGTACGCCGACAGCCGTGCAGCAGAATCATGTTGTGCTGCAGACAGTTATGATCCCGAGCAACCTCAGTTCCACATACCGCGCAAAGTTATCAAGGGCGGCTCGTTTCTCTGCGCCGACAGCTACTGCCAGCGCTACCGACCCGCGGCCCGCCGTCCGCAGATGGTCGACACCGGGATGAGCCACATCGGTTTCCGCTGCATCACACGGGCTTAGCCGAAATTGCACCGTTCGCGTTCGCCCAGTTTCGAGCGCATCGCTACCCACTGCGGAGGACTGGCCCGGGGCGCTCAGCCGTTCGCGGGTATTGCACTTTCAGCTTCTGAATGTCACGTTGTAACACGTTCCAGTCCGCCATCTAGTCCACCATCGAAAGGGCCACCCGATGAGCAACGACGACCCGAGGACTGCAGTCGTCATCGGCGGGGCATCCGGCATCGGGTGGGCGACCGCTGTGGCTCTCGCCGAAGACGGTTGCCTGATCACCATTGCCGATCTCAACGCCGACGAAGCTCGCAGCCGGGCCGCCGAGCTGGGCAACCGACACGTCGGCGGCTACGTCGATGTCACTGACGAGGACTCAGTGCAGCGCCTGTTCGCCGACACCGGCTCACTCGACATCGTGGTCAATTGTGCGGGGATCGGCAACCTCTCCTTGATCACCGACATGTCCGTCGAGGATTTCCGATCGGTGATCGACGTGTGCCTCAACGGGTCGATGATCGTGATGAAGCATGCAGGCAGGCACTTGCGAGAGGGCGGCTCGCTGGTATCGATCAGCTCACTGAACGCCCGCCAGCCCGCGGCGGGCATGAGCGCCTACTGCGCCGCCAAAGCAGGCCTGTCGATGCTCACCCAAGTGGCGGCCCTGGAGATGGGGCCCCGCAAGATACGGGTGAACGCCGTAGCTCCAGGCTTCGTCCACACGCCACTGACCGCCGGCGTCGCCGCTATCCCCGGGGTAGCCGAGGACTACGTGGACAAGACTGCGATCGGTCGCCTCGGCACCCCCCGGGACATCGCCAATGCCATTGTCTACCTGTGCTCTCCGGGTTCGTCCTGGCTGACCGGTGAAGTGCTCGACATCAACGGCGGAGCGCATCTTCAGGGCTATCCCGATGTGGTGGGGCACGTCATGAGAGTGGCAGAGCAGCCATGAGCGCTGCCGGCAAACAGGCGATCGTCACCGGCGCTGGTTCGGGGATCGGTGCGGCGCTGTGCCGCGCGCTGGATTTGGCGGGCGCGCACGTGGTCTGCACCGACATCGACGGCAACGCCGCCAAAGCAACAGCCTCACGGCTGGGGCCGCGGGCCCGCGCCCAACAGCTGGACGTCACCGACGCGGCGGCAGTGCAGGCGGCCGTCGACCACGTAGTCGACCATGCGGGACGGCTCGACCTGATGTTCAACAACGCCGGAATCCTTTGGGGCGGTGACACCGAACGGCTCACACTCGATCAGTGGAACGCAATCATCGACGTCAACGTGCGCGGAGTCGTACACGGTATCGCAGCCGTTTACCCGCAGATGCTTCGCCAGGGCCACGGACACATCATCAACACCGCGTCGATGGCCGGCCTCACCGCGGGCGGCCAGCTCACCAGCTACGTGGCGACCAAGCACGCCGTCGTGGGGTTGTCGATGGCGCTTCGCTCAGAAGCCGTCCCCCGAGGCGTCGGGGTCCTGGCGCTCTGCCCGGCTGCCGTCGAGACGCCGATCCTCGACAAGGGCGCGCTCGGAGGGTTCGTCGGGCGGGACTACTTCCTACGGTCCCAGGGCGGCAAGGCCTACGACGCTGACCGACTGGCCCGCGATACTCTGCGGGCGATCGAGCGCAACAAGGCGATTCTGATCAAACCCACTGCGGCACAAGCACAGTGGATGCTCGCACGGGCGGCGCCGGTGCTGATGAACCGACTGGCCATGCGATTTGTCGCGGTCCAGCGGTCGCAGCAGATAGCAACATCGCCGTCCGGAACGGTCGACTCGGGATAGGGTTGCCTCGGCAGCAAGGGGACCCACATGACGCAGACTTTCACCCTCACCCAGAAGCGCTATCTCGCCGTGTTAACGGTGATCGCCCTCGGTTTCGGCGCCTACTTCGTGCGCGGCTATGTGCTGCTGATCGCCGTGGCTGCGGTGCTGGCTTACCTGTTCGACCCGTTGTACAAACGCCTGCGGACCAAGACGAATGTCGGTGTGTCGGCCACTGCGACACTGCTGGCCGCGATCGCAAGCGTTGCCGTGCCACTGACCGGCGTGGCCTTTCTGGCCTTCCTGCAGATCAGTCAGATGGTGAGCAGTGTCAGCGACTGGGCAGCACAGACCGACTTCACCGCTCTGGCTCAGCGACTGCTCGACTCTGCCAACGAAGCGCTGACCCGCATCCCATTTATCGACGTCACGCTGACCCAGGATTCAGTTCGCGAGGCGGCCACCAAGCTCGGCCAGAATGGCGGGCAGTTAGCACTGGGAGTCCTGCGCGACTCGGTCGGCGGCATGGTCGCGACGGTTACTGGACTGATCATCTTCCTCTACGTCTTCGTCGCCCTGCTGACTCAGGGCGACAAGGTTCTGGCACTGTTTCGCGACCTGAATCCTTTAGGTGATCAGGTTTCCGAGATCTATCTGGCCAAGGTGGGCGCCATGGTGTCCGCCACGGTAAAAGGTCAGTTCATCATCGCCGTCTGCCAGGGAGTGGCAGGCGCCATATCGATCTACATCGGCGGTATCCACGACGGCTTCTTCATGTTCCTGATCTTCCTGACCGCACTGTCGTTCATTCCTCTGGGCAGCGGAGTCGTCACGATTCCGCTCGGAATCGGAATGGCGATCTTCGGGAACGTGGGGGGCGGGATCTTCGTCGTGGTGTTCCACCTCATCGTGACCACGAACATCGACAACGTCCTGCGGCCATTCCTGGTGCCCAAGAACGCCCACCTAGACCCGGCGCTGATGCTGGTGGCGGTGTTCTCCGGCCTGGCGATGTTCGGGTTCTGGGGAATCGTTTTGGGCCCAGTACTGATGATCGTCATCGTGACCACGGTCAGCGTGTATCTGGCTGTCGACAGCGGTACACCACTGGAATCTCTTGCCGGCGCCGATCCGCCGGACAAGGAGGCAGAAGACGGGGCGCTCCCCCGGTGGCGCCGATTGCTGCCCGGGGGGCGGCCCGATACCGATACCGATACCGATACCGATACAGAGCCGGAGCCGGCCGGCGCGACGCCTTCGGCTAAGTCAGCCGAGACTTGAGAAACTCGACAACACGTTTGCGGGCTTCGTAGGCCGGATGTCCGTCCTGCTCGCGCACCTCGAGGGTCAGCACCGAGTGCGTCATCTTGCCGAACCCGTACTCGTTGCCGGGTTTGGAGTTGATCTCGATCACCTCGAAGGCGTCACCAAGACGGGCCTTGAGTGTGCTGAACCGCGCACCCGGTGACAGCGGGTCCTGGCTGAAACGCAGCCCTAGGGCACACAGTCCCTCATCGGCCGCCCTGCGTTCGACGACCCCCATTTCGGCTTCCGATAGGCCGGGATCGGCCTTCTGCTTCGCGGTCAGCGCTATCGGCAGCGACGGCTGACTCATCACAGGCGCCAGCACGCTGTCGTCGACGGCCGCGGCCAGGGCGAAGCCGCCGGTCC
>JAHZKD010000391.1 GCA_022600605.1 Actinomycetes bacterium | reverse complement strand
GACAACGACGGCATCGGTCCCAGTCATGGCCATATTGCGGGCCGCCGCGTCTGCCATCGCATCTTGGAGGGCAGCCGAGACGGTTACTCCCTCGCCGCCAGACACGACAAAGTTGTCCGGGTCAGCAGCGGACACGATGCATAAGTCGTCGTTAGTGACTGCATCGGTCGTGCACTCCATGCCACCGGCGCCCTGGCATTGCGCCATCACGTTCGCCGAGGCCTCCTCGTTTGTGTTGCCGCGTCCCACGAAACCGACCAAGCCGTTTTCGAACGCTCCGGTTCCGACCGCCACGGACATGCCCTCGACGTTCTCAACAACGCCACCCGGCCCACCAGCCCAAGCGGTGCCTGTCGACATCCCCGCGGCGATGACCCCCGCAGCCGCGATCGTTGAAACAAAACCGGTTCGGAGCATGCCAGTCCTCTCGTCAATGCAGTTCTCTACAAGCTACACCCGGCAAACTGTGCGCGTTCTGAACTGGACCGTCGCGGGACTGGACCGTCGCGGGACTGGCCCATCGCGGGACTGGACCGTCGCGCGACTGAACCATCGCGGGTTAGATGTACCTCGGTTTATCGGAGTCCACTCGCTCGACGTTTGGTCGTGGACTCCATCGTTGCGCCCCTAAGAGTTGACACGAGGAATTCCGCCGCGAGGTCCTTGGTAGAGCCGCGAGGTCCTTGGTAGATCTGTGCTTGGCGCATGAAGGTGTTGCAACAAAGCGGGAGATGAAGATGAATAGGTGTTGTGGATTTCGTGGAATACGTCGAAGGCGGTGTCTGTCACCCGGAACGCGCCCACTCACCTACGGCCGAACGTCTCCTTGACAAGATCGGTCAGCGCACGGCTGGTGGGCGCCGGCGCGAAGGCGCGGGCGGCGTCGGTCAGCGCATCCCGGGCCTGCTCGGTCAGTTCGATGTCCGCGGCCGCGACGTTGAATTCGAGCTGCTCGACGTTGGACGCCCCGGGGATGGCGACGGTTCTGGGTAGGGAGATCAGCCAGGCCAGGGCCACCTGAGCCGGTTTGGCTCCGACGTCGGTTGCGACATCGCGCAACGTTTGCAGTAGCGGCTCGACTCGCCTCAGGTTCTCCGTTGCAAACAAAGTATTCATTGCGCGTACGCCCCCGGGTCGGTTCTCCACCCCGTACTTGCCGCCCAGGAGCCCCTGAGCCAGTGGGCTGTAGGCGATCACGAGGCGATTGTTCTGCTCGGCGAAAGGCACGAGGTCGTCCAGGGGGCCGGGATGGGCCAGTGAGAAGTGCACCTGGTTGCTGATCACCGGTCGGCCCAGCGCAGAATCTGCCCGACGCCACCGCGCCAGCGAGTAGTTCGAGACGCCAGCGGCCCCGATCACGTCGGTGTCCAACAACTCCCGCATGCCCGGCATGATCACCGAATCCGGAACTACCGGATTGGGCTGGTGGACCTGGTAGAGCGGGATGCGATCGAGCTGCAGCCGCCGGGCACTAGCCCGTGCGCGCTGTTTCACGATCGCGGGGAACGGCGCAACCGGGAACACCTTGCTGGCCACGGCCATCTCGGTGCGGTCCTGGCCGAGCGCTTCGCCGAGAATACGTTCGCTCTTGCCAAAGCCGTAGATTTCGGCCGTGTCGAACAGCGTCACTCCTAGTTCCTTGGCGCGCGCCACGATATCGTGAGCTGCCCCTGCGGCGTAGTCGTCGCCATATCCCCACTCGCGGGACCCGAATTGCCAGGTGCCCAGCCCGATTTTGCTGACCCGTCCGACTCCCTCGACGTCAAGATATTTCATAGCTGCCACGTTACAGAGCATCACCGGGCTGATAATCGGACCCTCGATTCGGCTCTGGAGGTTTCAAATGTTTGCTGCACGGTGGTAGATTTCTTCGCTACGGCACTCTGATCGGCGCGCGATCCGAATTCGGGGCTACATGGAGGGCGACATGGGCATCGGCGATCGACGGGGCAGATCAGTCGATCCGAGGCGGGGACTCTGCGCCGGCGTCGCCGCGATCGGAATCGGAATGAGCTTGGCCATCAGTCCGGGCGTCGCGGAGGCCACCCCGTCGGATTCCTCGGATCCCGCGGATTCGTCGCAGTCCGTCGAGACCTCCGATGCCGCCCAGGCAGTAGATACCTCCGATGCCGCCCAGGCAGTAGATACCTCCGACGCCGGCAATGTGGACTCCTCCGGAGCAGCCGACGACTCCTCGGCCGACCTCGACGAGGTCGCTGATCTCGACAAGGTTCCTGATGTTGATGAGGTCACCGATCTTGAGAATGGCGGGGATCTCGACGAGGTTGCCGATCTCAAGGACGACGGGGATCTCGACGAGGTCAGTGACCTCGGGGACACTGCTGATCTTGGGGACGACGCTGGCTTGGAGGACACCGCTGGCTTGGAGGACACCGCTGAGAGGACGGTCAACGAGGGAGTTGGTGCGGACGCCGATGTCGCTACTGACGGTGTCGCTACTGACGGTGTCGCTACTGACGGTGTCACTACTGACGGTGTCACTACTGACCTAGGCGGTGCATACTCCGGCCCCGACAACGTGGAGACGCCCCCCGAGTCAAGGCAATCCGCGGAGCCAGTGACGGTGGACGACGAAGCAGCCTCCAGTAGCCCGAGCAGCGTGGCACAGCAGTCGCGCTCGGATGTGGTGGAACCGGTGACGAACGAAACGCTCAAGGCGGAGGCCAAGGATCTGGAATCGGCCGCCGCGGTGCCTTCGTTGGCGACTGTAAATCTGGCCGCTCCGGCTGTTTCGCGCAGCGCGCCTACGCTGCATAGCCTCGTCAGCGAGCGGCCCGTGACGGTCCAGAGCATCGTCACCGACGTGCTCACCTGGGTCGGACTCCGTCCGCAAGCCAATGGGCTACCGACCCCCGCGGCGCCGGTATCGGCAATCGTGCAGGGATTCTGGCTGGCGATGCGGCAGGCCCAATACACACTGAACAACCAGCGCCCCACCGCCGAGCCGACGATGTCCGGGCCCGGCCCCGACGGCGTGGTCAGCGGCAGCCTCAACGCCGTCGACTACGACGACACCGCATTGACCTACGAGGTCACCTCGGCGCCGACGCGCGGGAGCGTGGTCATCGATGCGCTTGGCAACTTCACCTACACGCCCGCGGCCGGGGTGTCACCTGCCGGTGACCGATTCACTGTCACGATCGGCGACTCCGTCGGAAATCCGTTCCACGTCCATGGCCTGCTCGGTCTTCTCGGCATCACCAGCCCGACCGAGGTCACCGTCGTCGTCGCGCCACCACCGGCCCGCCGCGTGGCTCCGGCGGCCATCGGTCTGGCTGATCTACTGTCGCGCGACGGTGTCGAGGTGACTGCCAACCACGAGGGGGCTGTCGGCGTCATCGACGGGCGCTTCACCGATCATGTGGTGGCCACGCCAGAGGATGCCGCCGCGGTGATGAACGCGCTCGCGCCGGCGCTGGGTGCCGCGGCCGGTTTCGCCGACCCGTCCGATATCACCACCGCGCAGGCGGGGTTAGGAAATTCGGTCGAAAGCTTCTACCGCCTCGGTGAAACAACCAGTGGGATCGACGTTCTCGGGAGCGAGATCGTCCTTGTCGCCGACGCCGACGGAGCGGTGACGGGTCTGTTCAATAACTACAGCGGACTGGTCGAGGGATTCGACGTGACGCCCGCGGACACGGTGGATACCGACGCTGAGGTTCATCGGATCGTCGGCACCGCCTACCTTGGCTCCGCTGCAGACGTTGACGCGGTCGAGATGTTCCTTTCGGAGAACACGTTCACCAGCGAACTCATCGTCTACGCGCTCGACGACGCGGTGGATCCCAGCCTTACGTGGCAAGTGGTTGTGCAGTTCCCGGATACCGGCGACATGTCGCAACCCGGCGCGACCTATCTGATCGATGCCGACGGGATAGACGCCGGCACAATCATCGCCATTATGTCGAACGTGGCGGATGCCAGCACGACGACCGTGGCCACGGACAACCTTGGCGACGAGCGCACCATCAACATCGACTCAAGCGAGTTCTTTTTCTTCACAACCGAAAAATTGATCGACGCCGCCCGAGGCATCACGACCTACAAGACGGGCTTCCCGCTTTTCGGCCTCCTTGGCCCGTCCCTGCCCGGCTCCGTGGTCCAGCGCAGTTGGCTCGGCTGGGACAGGAGTGCGGTGTCCGCGCACGCCAACACCGCCGTCGCCTACGACTACTTCGAAGACGTACTGGGGCGCACATCGATCGATGGGGCGGGCGCGCCGATCGTGGTCAGCGTTCGGTACACCGAATTCTCGCCGATCCTCAGCTTGATCTTTGGCGGCTACGCGAATGCGTTCTGGGATCCCACCCTCCAGCAATTTGCCTACGGCGACAGCGGGAACTTCCAGGCGGCGCTGGACATCGTCGCGCACGAATACACCCACGGCGTCGTGAGCCACGTCGTCAGTGACGGGGGGTCCGTGCTCGATTACGGCGAGTCCGGCGCAGTCAATGAGGCCTTTGCCGATGTTTTCGGTCTGTTGATCGAGGGGAAGTCCGGCCAGGACCGGTGGCTCATAGGTGAGGACTCCACCAACGGCATCCTGCGAAATCTCGCCAACCCGCGATCGGTCTCGACATCCTGGGGCCCCTACCGCTCGCACTACGATTCCCGTTACACCGGCTCCGGTGATGAGGGCGGTGAGCATGTCAACAGCACCATCTTTAGCCATGCAGTCTACAAGATGATGACAGCGGCGGCCACCAGCGATGTGACGGATGAGACCTGGGCCATGGTGTTTTACCAGTCGCTGCACAGGCTGAGCCCGGGTGCCGTCTTCACCGATGGACGCGCTGCTGTGCTGAGTGCAGCGACTGCTCAGGGATTCACCGATGCGCAACTCGATGCGATGGCCGACGCGTTCGACTCAGTTGGCATCATCGGGGCTGCAGCGTCAGCCGTTATCGCCGCCTGACTGGTCAACGAGCACCGACCCTGCTGGCTGATCGCCGATTGTCTGCAACGCGATGGGGGTCCCCTCAGCCGATGATGTTGTGGTCAGGCGGATGATCTCGGCGACTTCGCCCGGCGCGTCGCACTGCAGGTAGTGGTCGGCGCCCGGCACCACCCAGAAGCGGCTTTGGCCGGGTTTGTCTTTGAGGTAGGCCTGCCAGACGTGGTTGGCGACTCGCAGCGGAGCGACGCCGTCGTGGAGTCCCCAGATCAAGGTGGTGTTGACGTCGATACCGGCGAGCCGCTCGAGCCAGCCGGTCTCGTCGGCGGCACGTTCATGCAGGTACTTCACGGTATCGGCAAGTACGGCAACCCCGTCGTTATGTGCGAAACACTTTGCCAGCGCGATGATCTCGGGGTCCTGCGGACTGCGCCGCGGCATGAACGTGGTCATCCCCAGGCCTGCGGCCAGCATGTCCGGCGTGACGGCGGCCGCGGTCGCGCGACCGGTGGCCTCATCTAGCAGCGCTACCTGGAACGCGGTCAGGTTCGCCAGCGGCAGGTAAATGTTTGCGTTTGTCATGAACACATCGGCTGGCAGGGTCTTGGCGTCCTGATCTGCCAGCATCGCCAGGGCGATCATGCCGATGCTGCTGCCGCGATCGTGGGTGATCATTCGATATTCGCCGAGTTGCCACACCTGGTTGATCGCGTGCGTGAGCAAGCGGGCGTCGTCATAGAGCGAGTAGACGTAGGGGTTGGGCGGCTTTCCGGACAGCCCGAACCCGGGGAAATCGAGGGTGTAGATGTCGAACTCGGCGCCCAGCTCGCCGACCAGCGCGTGGTAGTCGATGCTCGACGTGGGGAAGCCGTGTACACAGACCAGCGCCGGCGCGCCCGGGGTGCCGCAGCGCCGGCTGAACACCTCGACCTCGGCCCCGGCGTTAGCCGCCGTCGTCGACGTCCAGGTGAAGTGCGTTCCGCCCCGGCGCCACTCTTCGAAGATGTCCACTGTTCACCTTTTCTCAGAAGTCTGGTCAGTTCTCAGAAGTCTGGTCAGCCCGGCGCCTGCAGATAGGCGGTCAAAGCATTGGCCAGACCTCGACGGGCGAGTTCGAGATCAGTGTAGGAACCCAGCTGGCGCTCGGAGGCCAGACCGCGCATCGCACCGGGAATGAGTGTGGCGACTTCTCGGACCCGGTCGGGGTCGATGTCGAAACCCGCGAATGCGTTCCGGCAGGTTTCCAGCCATGACTGGCCCCAGGAATGCAGTTCAGCGGCTGTCTGGGGGTACAAGCGTTCCAGCTCCGCATGCTCGCGGGGCAACGCGGCACGTAGATTCTCGATCGCGCGCGAGTCCGGCTCTGCCAGACCGCGATACAGCGTGTCGACAATTCCTGCGATGCGGTCTCGCAGCGGGGCGTGTTCATCGAGTGCGGAGAAGATCTCTCCGCGACGTTGCGCGGTGCGGTGCAACACCGCGGCCCAGAAGCCGTCGGCGTCCCCAAACTGGTACTGCACGGCACCCCAGGTTGCGCCGATGTCCTTAGCGATCCGGTTGGCGGATACCGATCCTTGATCACCGGATGCCAGCGATCGCAGGGCGGCCTCCAGCATGTTCTCGCGGGTCGCCTGACCGCGTCGGTTCGTCCGACGCACGCGCTCCGGCGATTCAGTCGAGCCGGCCCTCTCGGTCATGTTCAGACAATAGCCGGTCGCGAGCACAGTTTCGTAGAGCCTACTATGATTTTCTGATCGGGTGCTCTATCGTTCGTCAGGACCGAGATGGACGCGAAGGGATTCTTGATGGCCAAGCCACCCCTGTCGATGAAGCCGACTGGATGGTTTCAGGTCGCATGGTCCGACGAGATCGCTGTCGGCGAGGTCTACCCCATGAAGTACTTCGGTCAGGAGATGGTCGCCTGGCGCGCGGAGTCGGGCCAGCTCACGGTGATGAACGCCTACTGTGAACACCTAGGCGCCCACCTCGGGTACGGCGGCACCGTCAAAGGCGAGGTGCTGCAATGTCCGTTCCACGGATGGCAGTGGAATCAGCAGGGCCGCAACGTCTGCATCCCCTACGAGGACCGGCCCAATCGGGGCCGCCGCATCGCGACCTACCCGGTGGTTGAACGCAACGAGTCGGTCTACATCTGGCACGATCTCGAGAACCGGACCCCTTTCTTCGAGGCCCCCGACGTCTTAGCCGACTTCGGCGATGGCGGCAGCTCCGCGGATTACTACCCGCAGCAACGACTTTTCCAGCAAGGGCTTGAGATGCATCCGCAGTATGTCCTGGAGACCGGGGTGGACGTCGCCCACTTCAAGTACGAAAACAACACCCCGATCGTGCCGGTATTCACCCGGCACGACTTCGACGGCACGGTGTCCTACGTCGATTTCACCATCACCTTCGAAGGCGATGAGGGGCAGAAGATCGAGGACGTCAACAGTGGAGTCGAGGCGATCAACGGTGGTCTCGGCATCGCGGTCACCAAGAGCTGGGGGATGATCGACAATCGCACCATCTCCGCGATCACTCCGGTCGACGAGTGCACCTCAGATGTGCGG
>JAHZKD010000390.1 GCA_022600605.1 Actinomycetes bacterium | reverse complement strand
TTCGAGTCGGGAGCCGGCCTGCTATTCAATGATCTGACAGTGCACTTCGCATTGCGGAACCGCGGCCGACTCCAGGGCGGTGAGACGGTGCTCGTCCACGGCGCCGCGGGTGGCGTGGGAACCTCCAGCCTGAGGTTGGCTCTCCCGCTGGGCGCGTCCCGGGTGATCGCCGTGGTCAGCAGAGAGGACAAGGTCGCCGTCGCTCGAGCAGCCGGCGCGACCGACGTGGTCCTGGCCGACGGGTTCAAGGATGCGGTGAAAGCGCTGACCGATGGCCGCGGCGTGGACATCATCGTCGACCCGGTTGGCGGCGATAGATTCACCGATTCGCTGCGGTCGCTGGCCCCGGGCGGTCGGTTGCTCGTCATCGGGTTCACCGGTGGCGAGATTCCTACGATCAAGGTGAACCGGCTGCTGCTCAATAACATCGATGCCGTCGGAGTCGGCTGGGGGTCCTGGATCCTGAGCCACCCGGGCTATCTACAGGAGCAATGGGCCGAGTTGGAACCGCTGTTGGCATCCGGCGCGGTGCCGGCGCCCGAACCGGTTGTGTTTCCGCTCGAGCGGGCGGGCGAGGCGATCGCCTCCCTGGAGGATCGGTCCGCCAAAGGCAAAGTCGTCGTCTCGCTGCGTTGACGGGTCTACGGTCATGCGCCGCTGAGGGGAATATCACAAGACAAATCTCTTGTAGACCAGGTGAATTGGGATCTAAGCTACTAGCAGAGACCATGAAGCTGCGCAGCGGCGCGTCAGCAATTCCCTTGCGGCGAACCGGAGATGCGTCATGCAGACCAAAGAGCAAGCAGCTCGGTTTGAGCGACGGGTCGCCGAACTCTACGCATCAGATAGACAATTCGCCGCCGCCCAACCCAGCCCCTCGGTCACCGCGGCGGCACGGCAGCCTGACTTGCGTCTACCTCACATTGTCGGCACCGTTCTCACGGGATATGCGTCGCGCCCCGCGCTCGCGCAGCGCGCCGTCGAGTTTGTACGCGACCCACAGACAGGTCGTCGCATCGCCCGGCTGCTGCCGGCATTCGAGACCATTACCTACGCGCAGCTGCAGACCCGAGTGGAGGCCGTTTCCCGCGCCTGGACCGACCTCCCGGTCAACCCGGGCGACCGCGTCGCCATCTTCGGGTTCACCAGCCTCGACTACACGACCATCGACCTCGCCCTGATGCAGTTGGGCGCGGTGGCGGTACCGCTGCAGACCAACACGCCCATCGATCGGATTCGGCCTGTGCTCGCAGAGATCGAGCCGACGCTCATCGCGTCGAGCGTCGCTCATCTCGACGAAGCTGTCCAGGCCGTGCTGGCTGGGCCACCACCGGCCCGATTGGTGGTCTTCGACTTTCATCCTGAGGTCGACGAGGATCGGGAGGCACTTGCGGTCGCTACCGCACGTTTGGCCGAAGCAAAGAGCCCCGCGACCGTCAGCACCCTTGCCGACGACATCACATGGGGGGCCAGCGCGCCGCAGATCGAAGCTCGTGTCGAGGATAGAGACGATCCGCTGGCACTACTTCTTTACACATCAGGAAGCACCGGCGCACCGAAAGGCGTGATGTACCCGCAGAGCCGGATTGCCGAGCTGTGGTGCGGGGGCTCAACCTACTGGGATGAAAAGCACCGCGATCATCCGGCCATCATCCTGAGTATCATGCCGATGAGCCACATCATGGGGCGTCAGGCTCTTTACGGATCGCTTAGCACCGGTGGCACTGTGTATTTCGCGGCGCGGTCCGACCTATCCACGCTCTTTGAAGACCTGGCCCTCGTGCGACCGACTCAGTTGGTCCTGGTGCCCAGGGTCTGGGACATGATCTCTGCCCGAGTCCAAAGCCAGCTCGACCGATGCGCACTTGACGACGGATGCGCACTTGACGACCAACGCGCCACGGTCGAGGCCGAAGTTCTAGAACGCGAACGACACACATTGTTGGGCGGACGTTTCGTCAACGCATTGACAGGATCAGCACCAATGTCGCCCGAGCTCAAAGAGTGGACGGAGTCGTTCCTCGAGATTCACCTTCTGGAGGGTTACGGCTCCACCGAGGCGGGTTCGGTCATCGTCGATGGGCAGATTCGGCGTCCACCGGTCACCGATTACACATTGGTCGATGTCGCGGATCTGGGCTACTTCACCACTGATTCACCGCATCCCCGTGGCGAACTCCTGGTGAAGACCAAGCAGCTGTTCCCCGGCTACTACAAACGGCCCGAGGTAACGGCGGCGGCGTTCGACGAGGACGGGTTCTACCGCACCGGGGATATCTTCGCCCAGACCGGACCCGAGACGCTCGAGTATGTCGATCGGCGCAACAACGTGCTGAAACTTTCGCAGGGCGAATTCATCACGCTCTCAAAGCTGGAAGCTACATTCGATCTCAGCCCCCTAGTTCGGCAGATCTTCCTGTACGGCAACAGCACTAAGCCCTACCTCTTGGCTGTGGTTGTGCCTACTGACGAGGCGCTGGCGTGCCACGACGATGGTGCATTGAAGTCTGTGATCGCTGAGTCTCTGCAAGAGACAGCGCGTACTGGTGGTCTGCGTTCCTATGAGATACCGCGCGACTTCCTCATCGAAACAACGCCTTTCACCTCAGACAATGGATTACTTACCGGGATCGGCAAGCTGGCCTGGCCCAAACTCAAAGAACGCTACGGCGCCGCACTCGAGCAGCTATATGCAGAGCTGGCCGCTGACCAGGACAACGAGCTGCGTGCGTTACGCCAATACGGCGCCGACGGATCGCTGCTGGAGACTACTGTCCGCGCCGCAGGTGCGCTGCTGGGAACAGCCGCTGCAGATCTACAGCCCAGCGCTCATTTCACCGATCTGGGGGGAGACTCGCTGTCTGCCCTGACCTTCGTCAACCTACTTCGAGACATTTTCAACGTCGACGTTCCCGTCAACGTAGTAGTCAGCCCTGCCAACGACCTCCAGTCCATCGCCGATTATGTTGAAAAACAACAGACTACGGGCGCCGAAGTACCTACATTCGCCAGCGTGCATGGCACCGGAACTACTGAAGTCGCGGCCTACGATCTAACCCTCGACAAGTTCATCGACCATGAAACCCTCACGGCGGCCGCGCAGTTACCTCGAACCACAGCTCACATCCGAACCGTATTACTCACGGGAGGAACCGGATTTCTTGGCCGCTATTTGGCGCTGGAATGGCTTGAGCGAATGAATCTGGTTGGTGGCACCGTTGTTTGTCTAGTACGCGGCAACGGCGATTCAGCGGCCCGCGATCGACTGGACGAAAGCTTTAACTCTGGCGACCCGGCGCTATTCGCCCACTACCGCGATCTGGCCGCCGACCATCTCGAAGTCCTTGCCGGCGACGTCGGCGAGAGCAATCTCGGCCTGACCCCCGAGGCCTGGCAAAGGCTGGCCACAACGGTGGATCTGATCGTCCATCCCGCCGCGCTCGTCAACCACGTACTCCCCTACAGCCAGTTGTTCGGCCCCAACGTGGTTGGCACCGCTGAACTGCTCCGTATCGCCCTCACCCGCCGGCTCAAGCAGTTCGCCTACGTCTCGACAGTCGCAGTGAGTGCCGGAATCACCCCCGGCTGCTTCATCGAGGACGCCGACATTCGCGAGATCAGCCCCACTCGCGCTATCGATGGCTCCTACGCCAGCGGATACGGCACCAGCAAGTGGGCCGGTGAAGTACTGCTGCGCGCGGCGAACGACCTCTGTGGCTTACCCGTTTCGGTGTTCCGCTGCGGCATGATCCTCACTGACACCACATATGCCGGTCAGTTGAACCTGCCCGACCAGCTCACCCGATTGATGCTCAGCCTGCTTGCCACCGGCATAGCGCCGAAATCCTTCTACGAGCTCGACACAGACGGCAATCGACAGCGCGCCCATTACGACGGCCTACCGGTCGAGTTCGTCGCCGAGGCGATCTCCACGCTGGGTGCACACACCGACGACTTCCAGACCTTCCACGTGATGAACGATCACGACGACGGGGTCGGCCTAGACCAGTTCGTTGACTGGCTCATCGATGCCGGATTCCCGATCCAGCGCATCGAAGACTACGACGCGTGGTTGTTGCGCTTCGAGGCTGCGATGCAGGGATTGCCCGAGAGGCAACGCCAGTGCTCCCTCCTTCCACTGCTGCACAACTATCAGCGGCCCCGCCGGCCCGCTCGCGGGTCGATCGCACCCAACGGCAGGTTCAGTACCGCAGTGCAGGAGGCGAAACTCGGCCCTGACAAGGACATCCCGCACATCTCCCAGCCGATTATCACCAAGTACGCCAGCGATCTAGAGCTCGCAGGACTGCTGCCCTAAGGGCTGTGACATTCAAGGGCTCTGACATTCAAGGGCTGTGACATGCAAGGGCGGCGACCGAGCGTCCGCTTTAGGTGATCCACTTCGGTTGCTTTTCGACGTCGACCGCGGCGAAGTCCTTGTGGCCCAAGCCAGCCAGCGTGCCGCCATCGACAACAAACTCCGAGCCCGTAGAGAAGCTCGACTCGTCGCTGGCCAGGTATACCACCAGGTTGCTGACCTCCTTTGGCTGCGCGATACGCCCCAGCGCGCTCTGGAAGATATCTTCGGGAACCCAGTCAGCCACCATCGGTGTCTTCACCAGACCAGGGTGGATGGAGTTCACCCGAATCCCGAACTGCCCCAACTCCACAGCCGTAGATTTCGTGAGGCCGCGGACTGCGAACTTCGTCGCGGTGTAGCCGTGGCTGGCCACGGTGCCGGCCATACCTTCGATCGATGAGATGTTGATGATCGACCCTTCACCGGAGTTCTTCATCACCGGCACCACGGCGCGGATCCCCAGAAATACACCGGTCAGGTTGATGTCGAGGATGCGATGCCATTCCGAGAGCTCGTAATCCTCCACCGTGCCGATGTTCAGGATGCCGGCATTGTTGACCAGTACGTCGACCCCGCCGAACTCGCCGAGTGCGGTAGCCACCGCTCCGTCCCAGTCTTCAGTGCGGGTCACATCGAGATGGACATATCGGGCACCGTCACCAAGTTCGGTAGCCAGCGCTTCGCCTTCGGTGTCAAGAATGTCGCCGCACACCACTCGTGCGCCGTGGGCCATCATCTCTCGCGCATGCGACGCGCCCATCCCGCGAGCTGCGCCACTGATGAGAGCGACCTTGCCGGCCAACCGTCCAGACATGAGTTCTCCTGTCGTCATGAGATTTTCAGATCGTAATCGCCGGGGTTCGGGCTTTGGGTCCACTTCCAGTAGTCGACGATGCGCCAGGCGAACAGGGTTGGCAGCTCGCCCGCCGAGTTCTTGTAGTAGCTGCTGGTGACGGCCGGGTGAGAGTAGACCATCGTCTTCAAGCGGGCTTGACTGCGGCGATCATAGTCGGCGCACACCTCGGCCTTCGGCGTCGCCGAGGACGCTCCGGAGGCGAGCACCATATCAATACACCCCAGCACATAACGCATCTGGCACTCGGAGTTGTAGATCAGGCTGGCGCCATTGACGGCGTTGGTGCCCGGTCCGAACACGCAATAGAAGTTCGGGAAATCTGTGACCGTCACCCCCAAATAGGCATAGGCGGCATCCCCCCAGGCTTCATTCAACCCGATACCGTTGACCCCGCGCACATCGATGGGACCGAGCTGGTGATTAACATCGAAACCGGTGGCCCACAACAGAACATCGGCTGGCCGAGATACACCGTTGACGTCGGTGACACCGTGTGCAGTAATCTCGGCGATGCCATCGGAGATCAGTTCGACGTCGTCGCGCTGCAAGGTGATCAGCCACGTACCGTTGTCCTGCAAAGTGCGCTTGCCCATCGGTGGATACGTCGGCGTCACCTTGGCTAGCAGTTCCTCGTCGGTGGTGAACGCCCGCATCCAGGCGACGAACATCTCGCGGATCGCCTGATTTCCGGCACTGACCGAAAGCCCCCCGTTGTCCCACTCAGGGTCAATGGTGATCTGCTCGTCGAGCGCGTCTGCGATCGGCCACCATGTCACGAACCGCAGCCATCGCCCGTAGTACGGCAGATGGCGGGTAGCCCATCGAGCCCCCGAGCCAACCGCAGCGTGATAATTGACGTTGGGTGCCATCCACTGCGCGGTGCGTTGGTAGACGTCGACGTGCGCCGCGGTGTCGGCTATCGCCGGGACGAGCTGAAACCCGCTAGCACCCGCTCCGATCACGGCGACGTTCTTACCGGCCAGGTCGACGGAGTCGTCCCAGTCCGCCGTGTGAAACGATGGCCCGTCGAAATCCCTGGCACCCTCGATATCCGGGATCACCGGATTGCTGAACTGGCCGACCGCGCAGATCAGTCCGCGTGCGGTCAGCGTCTCGGCGTCGCTGTCTGTGGAGTCTGTGGGCCGGATCGTTACCTGCCACGTGGAGGTCGATTCGTCCCAGGTGGCGCCATTGACCACGGTGTCGAATCGGACATGATCGGCGATCTCGTAGCGCGCCATCACGTCCCTGAGGTACCCCAGGATCTCGGGTTGTGTTGCGTAGTGATGCTCCCAGTGGTCGGTAGGCTCAAACGAATACGTGTAGTACTGGCTGGCGATGTCAACACGGCATCCCGGGTAACGATTGGCCAGCCAGGTGCCGCCCACCCCCGATTGCTTCTCGACGATGATGAACGGGATACCCGCTTGTTTGAGCTTGATTCCCGCCAGTAACCCGGACTCGCCGCAACCGATAACGATCACCGGGAAGCCGGCGCGCTGCTCAGCAGTCGAGCTCAGCAACGGGCCGTTCTGATCGACGTCGGTGAGGCGTAGATCGGCGGCGATGTAATCGATGAACTCGTCAGCGATCTGGCCGGCAGTGACGACGTTCAACATCTCCCGCAGCTGGCGCTGGTCGGGGATGAACGGCGGCGGGCACCCTCTGTCACGGTAGTCGCGGATGACCTCGAAGGCCCGCTCGCGCACTGCCTGCTTGTCCGGTTCGCTCATCCCGCCCTGTAGATCCATCGCGATGAGCATGAAGGGACCGGGCAGCTCGTCGAGGATGCCGACGTCGCCGGTCATGTGCACCATCGACATCAGCAACGCCGGCACGCTAGCCTCGTCGATTGCCGCGCGGATGACGTCGTCGGCATCGTCGAAGGGCAGACCCGCCAGCCGCGCACATTCCCGGTCGCGCACCGCGGCACCGGTTAGATGAGGCATGCAGCTCACCATACAGATCGTTGCAGGTGGATGATCAGGCCTCGGCCCCGCCGCGCCGACTCAGGAAATCCAGGACGGCATCGGCGAATAGATCATTGCGGTCGCCGGCCACCATGTGCCCGGCACCCTCGACGTCGACGAACTCGATCTGGGGAAACCGCGCGAGGAATTCCGTGGCCCGCTCACGGCTAACGAGGTCGCTCATCTGTCCGCGCACCAGCAGCACGGGGACACCGTCAGTGATGATCGCGGCCACTGCCGCATGCAGTCGATCGACATCGGTCGCCTCGATAGGCGGCATCGCGGCTGTGCCGTCGATGAACTGCGGGTCCCAATGCCAATACCAGCGACCTCCCTTGCGGCGCAGGTTGTTTCGCAGGCCGTCGAAATCCTCGGGGCGTGGCCGGTGTGGGTTGAATTCCGCAATCAAGTCAGCTACCTCGTCGAGCGAACCGAACCCGTCGACCATCTTGTCGGCCATGAAGGCGTGTATCCGCTCGGCACCGGACGGATCCATGTCCGGCACGATGTCAACGAGCACGATGGCCGCGACGATCCCGCGGGCCAACTCGCCCGCCAGCAGCATCGATGTGAGCCCACCCAGCGAGGCCCCGACCAGCACCGGGTTCGGCGGCAGCTGGTTGAGGATCTCCCGGACGTCGGCAGCGAAGCTAGACACCCGGTAGTCACCGCTGGACGACCAGTCCGATTCCCCGTGCCCCCGCATATCGACAGCGACCGATTGCCACCCACGTTCGGCCACCGCTGCGGCCGCTCGGGCCCAGGAGCGACGAGTCTGTCCGCCGCCGTGCAAGAACACGACCGCACGGGCACCGGGATCGCCCTGCCGGTCGGCGGCGATGCGCACGCCTTCGTGACCGTCGGTGAGGAACTGCTGCGGCATCGATGGCACAGACATCATCCTCGGATGGTAGAAGCTTCGTTGTCCAGACCAGTGCGAGGCCGGCCCGTCGCCCGAGCGCGTGTTCGCTCTCGCCGCAGCGAGGGTAGGCAATACTGAGCAGATGAACGGTCTTGCCGGCAGAGGTGTTCTTGTGACCGGCGCCGCTTCGGGTATCGGCCTGGCCACGGTCAATCGACTCCTCGCCGAGGGTGCCACCGTCGTCGGTGTCGATGCTGCTCGCGAAGCGCCGCAGGGTCCTTTTGCAGATTTCGAGTACCGCGAAGCCGATGTGCTCGACGCCGCGGCCATCGAGCAGGCGGTAGCAGCGACAGTCACGGCGGCGGGCCGGCTCGACGGCGTGGTTCATTCGGCGGGAGTGGGCGGCGGCGGCCCGATCCACTTGCTGCCTGACGACGAGTGGGACCGCGTTCTCGACGTCAACCTCAAGGGCACCTTTGTGGTGATGCGCGCCGCACTGAATCAGATGGTCAAGCAAGACCGGATCGGCGGCGAGCGGGGGTCGATCGTGACACTGGCCAGCATCGAAGGCCTTGAGGGCACCGCCGGCGGCAGCGCTTACAACGCCTCCAAAGGCGGTGTTGTGCTGCTCACCAAGAATGCGGCAATCGACTACGGGCCCAGCGGAATCCGCGTCAATGCGATCTGTCCGGGGTTCATCGAGACCCCGCTGCTCGAATCCGTGATGGGGATTGCGGGAATGGATGAGCCGCGCGCGGCGCTGCGCCACGAGCACAAACTTCGACGGTTCGGCCGGCCCGACGAGGTCGCTGCGGTCGCGGCGTTCCTGCTGTCAGCTGAGGCCAGCTTCCTCAGCGGTCAGGCCATCGCGGTGGACGGCGGTTACACCGCAGGACGCGACCATCACATCACCGAATTGATGGGCCTCGGCGAACAGTAGCCGCGCCCGATCACCACAGCACTGCGATCGCGGCCGCCGCGAACGTCAGAGCCCCGACCGCGAAGAATAGCCAGCGCGGCACCGCCTCCCCGGTGCGGCGTTGTCGGGCGTTACCCATCCCGATCAGCCCGGCGAGTGCCACCAAAATGACGAGCTTGATCCCGATCTTGGGATAGTTCAGTTCGACTCCGGCCGGCCAGGGCGCGGCGAGTGCGAGGCCGGTGAGCAGGGA
>JAHZKD010000389.1 GCA_022600605.1 Actinomycetes bacterium | reverse complement strand
TCAGCGCCAGCTCATCTTCACCGCCAATGGCGTGGTCGTCGAGGAAACCGCGAGCGACCCGGACCTGACCCGCACCATCCGTGAGCATGCGCAGGAAGTCACCGGTTTCGTCGTCGAAGGCATGCCGGCCATGATGCGCGGGATGATGGACGGCGGCATGATGGGCGGTATGCATTCCTAACTCGGCCGATACGTCCTAGGCGGGCCGGTCATCGTGCCCTCGACAGGTCGGCGTCGAACTGCCGCCGGATCCACAGCACCAAGACCGCGGCGACGACCACCACAAGCAGGACGCACCGCCTTCGCTCTCGCGTTACGAGGTCGATCCACCGACCCTTTCATCACTGAGCCCGCGGCACGCGAAGCACTAGCCGACAATGCGGATATGACCGACATAGTGAGCTTCGCCATTGCCCACCCCTGCCAGGCGGCCCGCCGCACACATCATCGAACGCGGCTCAGCATCACCGGCTACACCACCACAGATAATCCTGTTTCTCACGGCGAGTTGGGTACGACCAACGACCTTGGGGGACAGAGGGATACACCCCAGAACATCCTACAGATAAGTAGGCCGGCAGTTACGTGTCCTTTCCCCTGCGTATGTGGTGATGTTGAACGCCCGTGACACCGAAATCGACACCGTGGTGGGCTGTCGGTTGGCGCCGACGACTATGCCACCAAACCGTTTAGCCCCCGCAAACTTGTGGCCGGCATCCGAGTGATGTCGCGCCGGCCCCGCACGGTCAATTCGCAGCGGCGGTGGTGACGACGTGCGCATACCGCCGCGGGTATTCGGAACGCACGGCCCGGTCGGCTACTCCTTCAGCGCTTGATCGATCGCGCATATCGTCGTCGGTCGCCGCGGCAACCTGGCCGGCTTTGTTTACATGTCTTTTAGTGCGGTCGCCAACGCGTGGTCCCCACGGGCACCCAAGAGCGCGGTCACCTCGCTTGGAGGGCACTGTAGAACTGGAGCGAGCGCTGAAACAGGGTCGGTTACCGTGCGTCCGAAAAGCTGCTGAGCCCACTGCATCGCAGTGTCGTCGGGCCCCACCGGTGACACTTCAACACAAGCCTCGCGGAGCTTGAAAGCCAGTACGAGAGTATCTGTGGTAGTCGCCTCGACCGCGGTGGCAGTGGCGCGCAGGGAGCAAATGCGCGCGCCGGAGGTTGATGCCAACGGCCAAAACACGGTCACCGGGCCGTGCGGGCTGGTGAATGTTCGCCGCTGGCCTGGATCTACGCCCAGGGCGGTGGCTACCGCCCTGGAAGTTGCTGGTGCCGAACCGCGCAACATGTCGGCGTTGACCGGGATGAGTAGCGTTATCTCGTTGTCCGAGAGGCGGAATGCTCCACGTACTGTGTTCAGCAGAGGGTCGATTTCGGGCCAGTCGTCATCTGTGGTGCGTCGGCGCACTACTCCGTCGGTGATGACGAACTGCAACGTCGACAGATAGGTCCCGATTGATGAGCGTGCGATGTCGGGATAGGTATCCAGCAGATAGTCGTATATCTCTTCTGTGTCGGCCGTCCCGCCGCGGGCGTCGATGTAGTCCCCGATAGCGTTTCCGATTCCGCGGTACTCGATGATTCCTGCCCAGGAGCGCAGGCCCCAGGTTGTGCGGCTGGCGCGAAGAAACCGGTGGTCCTCTGTCAGTGTGGAGCTCAGCTTGGCGACAGTCTTGTCCGTCGCGTCGCCGATAGTGGCCAGGATGGCTTTCGCTGTCGATGGGGTGCCCAGCACGTGTAGGGCGGCTTCTGCCATGTTGGCGGTGGTGTCGCCAGTCCAGCGGACACACACGGCATCGAAAGTGCGCAGCGGTACATGGCTTTCGAGGTAGGCGTGGGCAGCTGCCTCTGGCATTCCTTGGCCGGTCAAGGCATGCACCAGGAGGTCGGGGGAGGGGGCGGGTTGGCGATCAAAGACCCGATCCACCGCTTCTGCGGCCAGGGCTCGCCCCCCGAGTGCTGTGTTCTCCATCCAGCCTCGGTGTTCGACGTAGGGGCCGGCGAGATGCAGCAACACCGCGGCGGTGTCGGTGCCAGGCTGCACATCCATGCGGGCTAGCTCGTCCTCGAGCACACTGGCGGGCAGATACGGGCCCATCCGGTGGCGTAGCCGGTGGGCGTGCTGGTGCACTTCATTGTGGGTGGGATCGGCTAGCAGTTCGCTGAATCGGGCTTGCGCGCGGGTCAGATGGCGGTGCACCGTGACGGGGGGCACGCTCAGGCGATGTGTGACCTCAGCCCACGATTGGGGGTTGGGCGGCCATACCAGCGCCGACAGCAGTGCTCGGTCGAAGTCGTTGAGGCGATCCGTCAGGCGAGCGACTGCGATTTCAGCGTCGACACTGCCGGCTCCGGCTTGCTGGCTGGCCTGCACAGCTTCCTGTGCCGCTTCGATTAACGCCCGAACCGCCGCGTGGCCGAACTTCGGTCTCGATAGCAAGGAGTTTGGGGTCTGGCCGGCGACATCTGCCCAACGGGCAAACTCCTTGGCATAGGTGCCCAGACGCGGAGGTAATCGCGCATAAGGAACGGCTAGTGACCCGACGCTGTCAAGCCCGGCAATCAGGTCACCCAGAGCAGTGTCCAGGCGATCCTCGGTGCGCCACCAGTCAGGTTCACTCATTGGCGTTCCACGTCGTCCGGGCCTCGGCCAGAGCGCGGGCACGCTCGTCGGTGGAGAGAATTCCGCTCATCGGCGACACCTCACGCATCTCGATAGCGTCGCGAGCAAGTCCGGTTAGAACTCGGTGCAGCCCAGGTAGATCGGCCTGGGTGAGCAGCGTGTGCCACCGCGCCACGTTGGTCGTGTGCGGCTCACCAGCCACACCGGACTGCAGGTGTTCAAGATTTGTGGTGATCGTCGGCTGCCACGACTGCAAATTTTCAGGCGTCAACTGGCGAGCTATCTGACGGTGAAGATGCCAGGAGCGCTTTTCGGAGCGAGTGAGATCCGGCGCAATGGGCTGCCGAACGACCTGGAGGCAATAGCCCATGCAGGACAAGAGTCGGTCGAGCTGATCGTCGCTGAGGGGAGTTTTACCAGAAAGGAATTGACTGATCGAGGGCTGGCGGATGCCGCTAAGACGAGCCAGTTCCGTTTGGCTGGTGCGGGACTGGCGCATAACAGTACGCAGGATCTCGGGGCGATCCACCACCACCAAAATATAGCAGCGGCTATACAGCGAGCCGGGTAGCGCTGATTCTTCCGCCTCGGCCCTTGGGTGGATGCTGGCGGCAACAGAGGCTCGACTGGATCACATTGAGAAACTTGATTCGGGCTATTGAGTTTGGCAGGTCGCGGCGGCGATGTCGCGTTCCGCGGCGGTGATCAGCAGCCGGTATTTGACCGCGACGGTGAGGTAGCGCATCACGTAGGCGCAGGGCTGGTATGAGGGGAGCCATTCGTCGAGGCCGCTGTCGGACTTTGAGCGGTTGGCGCTCGAGTCGACTGCGATCAGTTCGGTGAGGTCGGTCGCAAAGATTTGGCGCTGGCGACGGGTCCATTGCCACGCCCCGGCATCCCACGCTCGGCGAAGCGGCACAACATGATCCGCGTCAATGTGGTCTAACTCGGTGCGCACTCCGGTGTAGGGATCGGGGTCGAGGTAGCCGCCGGTGATCTTACATCCGCGGGTTCCGCCCTTGGTGGTGATGTCGTGCAACTGGGTGCGTAGCAGCCGATTTCGCGTGTCACACGAGCTGCTAGATAGCGGATCGCTCCAGGCAGGGCCGAAGACGCAGCCCTCCGGAGTCCGTGTCTGCTTGTCGATCCCGCATCCGCGGTCGTAGCCAGCAACATCGGGCAGCTCATCGACGACGAAAACCTCGGAGAGCAGGGCGTCGACGTTGTCGCTGACGGCTGGATCGGCGGGGGTGGCGCTGACTAGGGGCGCAGCATTGTCGTTGTCGCCGAAGGCCGTCCAGCCAGCGATGAGCGCGGCGGCTGCGAGCGCTGTCACGTAGCGGCGCTTCATGAGGTCGGCCCGTTTTCTCTTGGCATTGGCCGAGCGTAGCGCCGCGTTGTGACACCATCACGAAGCCAGGGCGACGGGGCAGGAAGCGCGCTATCCGAGGTCGAAGTCTGCGAGGTCGTCGGGTATGGACATCTCGGCCAGTATGTTGCGGTAGTGCCCGGCCTCTTCGCGGAACTGATCGGCGCTGCGCTGAAATCCAGCGGCGGCGCGCAGTGCCTTGTCGAGAACGGTTTGATTGTCCCGGATGGCCTCCAGGATTAGATCCGCTGAGTCGCGGTAGGAGTCAGAGGCGTCGTTGGCCGCGCTGCAGGCAGCGAGAAGTTCGGCTTGGCGTTGTTTGTGGACCCTCAATTGTCCCTGGAGTTGGTTGATCAGCGCGTCCTGAGTGGAGGCTTGTTGCGGTTGGCCGGCGGTGGATGCTGGGGTCGGGGGAGCTGGGCGAAGATTGTGGTTGCCGGGCAGGGCGTCAGCGTAGACCCACCACCGCTTCTTGCCGGGGTATTTGCCGCCGGCCTTGAATTTCCCGCGTTTGATGCGTGCGACGAGGGTGCGATATGTCCCTAGCTTGAGGATTGCGCTGGCCTGGGTTGCATCTATGACCGGCCGGTGGGGGTCCGGGGCGCGTTCCCACTCCCACTCCTCCGCCACCTCGGTCGCCTCACCTTCTCGTTGATGCAAGCTGTGTGCTCGTTGGGCAGCCTACCGCGGAACAGGAATCGTGAACAGCGGATTTGTTGGTTTGATGATCTCTCCGGCACATGGTTGACATGGGAGTTTGTAGGTTTGTTGTTGGTTTAGCACCGACACACCGGCGCGGGTACACGCGCATGGCCGGTATTCGTTCTAGAGTGTGGCCAGAACCTACACACCAGATTGTTTCAAACCTACAAATATGCAGGTCCAGACGTTCCCTGTGGAACCGACAATGGGAGTTTCAGGTGGCGACAGAGCAAGGGCGGACCAACCGCGGTCAAACGCCGCGGAAATCGCGGTCGGGTAGCCAGAAACGCCAGCGTGACCGGCAACTTAAACTCAGCTTGCTTCCCAGCGAAGAGCAGAAACTGCAAGCATTGGCCCAGCGGGGCGGCTTCGCCAGTGTTCAGCAGTACATCCTGTCCCGATTAGAGCTCGAGGCCGTATAGGGGCAAGTCTCAATAATTCGCGGGTACTCGCGCGCGTGTCGTGCGCGGGTACCTGCGCATTGGCGTGCGACCATCCCGGTGGGTAATCGTCCACACAGGGAGGTGAGATGCACCTGAGGCGTCCCGCGCGAGCGCCCTAACCGCCGCCGACGCCCACTGCGCCGGCACCCGGCGAATTCATCTGCGGCCCAACCATTCCGTGAACCAAATCAATCAATGAATTTCTTCGTTGCTTGACGCTACCCAAAAACAGGGATCAGCCACGCTAGTTCACCGATCTGGGGCCGTCACCGCATAACTACATATTAGTTGCAGCCCAACAGCTTCAGCAATGACGAAGCCCCCAGCTTGGAGGGCTAGGGGCTTCGTATCTGACGTTGTTGAGATCGAGGTGACACTCGATCTCAGTGGGTTATGCAACCCATCCCCCGAAGGGAACTGTCGTGGAAGACAGACCTAACGGTAGTGCATGCCTTCAATCTGTGCGAGGGGGCGCGCTATCTAATGCTGCAAATTGTTATACACCGGCCGCGCCGTCGCTTATTCGGCGCCGCAACCAGATTGGGCACCGTCCACGGGTCAGCTACCACAGCGCCGACGTGGTCGAGCTACGACTGGCTCAGGCCGGTCGTAGCGCCGCACTAGTTGGAGTCGCTGCAGAGGTGCTTGCCGCGGTCATCGAGTTGTTGCCTGGGTGGAAGCGCGTGCGCGACGATCGTGTGCGCCTGCAGCAGGTAGCCGAGCTGTGCCCCTCGGCCCCACACTTGCGCACCGTAGGACGCAGCCTGGCGAAGTTGGCTGGGCTGGAACTGATCCGGTACATCCCCGCGCAGGGACGCGGCACCACGGCCACCATTTCGGTTCACGAGTCTCTGCTGGCCAGCGTCGAAGAACTGACTCGAGACCCTCACGGGAAGGTCGTCGTCCCCTTTTCCCGGCCGCTTCCTTATATCTCCCAAGAAGAAAAACACCCCAAACCCCTCGCTGAAACGATCACTAAACACCGTGAACAGACCCGACCGACTGAGGTCTTCGTTAATCCCCAAGACACGATCACGGTGATGCAGCGCATGCCAACAGTGTTCCACCGCCTGCCGCGGCATCTACGAGATCGCCTGCGCCGGGCCGTGAACGACAGACTTGCCCGCGGATGGCCACCGAAGCACATCGTGGCCGTTCTCGAGGCCCCGCTGCCCGCAGGGCTGAACCGTCCATTCAAGCTAGCCATGTGGCGGCTGATCCAGAACCTGCCCGGAGCCGGACCGCGGCTAGCCCCACTACAGCGAGCTTGGGAGCACGCACAGCACCTCCAACAGCGTCGGGAGCGAGAGGAGCAACTCGCCGAACAGTTCAACCGGGTGCAAGCCCTGACCACAGTCCAACAACGCGACGCGATGGCTGCGATCATGGCCTCGCTGGTCGGCCCAGCCGCCGATACGCGTACCGCCGTCGTCACCGCCGCGCGCCGCGCCACCCATCAACACCCAGGGCTGTCGGCGTCTGGGGCGGTCCAGGCCTGGATCGATGGTGGGGACCGGTACATGGCGCCGCGAACCGATCCCTCGCCGGCGCCCCAGAATGTTGCCGGCACAGGTGTGCTGGATAGGAATGTCGGCCCGGCAGGCCCTGCGGGTTGTGTGGTGTGCGGGCAACCTGGTGTGCTGCGCCTGGAATTGCCCTTGGAATCAGTGGTCTGCGACGGCTGCTTAACTCAAGCGGCATAAACAAATACGCGGGATTATCGGAACACATCGACTTATAAGGGCGTATTAGTACCCATATGGGCCCGCGGGCCTGCCAGCTAGTTCGTAGCGCCGCCTAAGGTCGCGCTCAGACGGTCAGCGCAACATCAATCTCAGCTCCACAAGAGAGCGCCCGCCCCGGGGCTGTAGATCCCTGTCGCGGCCGTGTTTTGTGGAGGCAGTCGGGTCCCCCCGCGTGGCCGCCTCCACATTCGACCCTTTAATCGTTGAATAGAGTTCGCTATGGGCTCCCGCGCGGATGGTTGGCGTCGTTTTGGTTGGTCGCAGCACCGCACAGCGCCGGTCCGGCATCCGAAGGGGAAATCAGCATGGGCAAAGTGGTGATCGCAGGGGGAAGCGGCGCCCCGGGTGCGCGCCTAAGCAGCGCACTGGGCGACAAGTGCGAGGTCGTGGTGTTGACTCGCCAACCGGCATCTAATTCCGGTGTGCGTCAGGTTTTCTGGGATGGACAGACGGTCGGGCAGTGGGCCGCTGAGCTCGACGAACCCGACACCTCGGTGATCAATCTTGCTGGCAAGCTGGTCGACTGCCGGCCCAACGCAACCAATATCGACGAGTTGATCAACAGCCGAGTCGCCCCCACCCGGGCTCTCGTGCGCGCAAGTCAACAGCTGCGGGCTCCGCTGGCGCACTGGGTGCAGGCCAGCACCACTGCGATTTGGTCAGACGCCGGCGAAATCCGGTGCACTGAATCCACCCCAATTCCGGCTGACGGGCTGCCGCAGATGACGGGAGTGGCCCGCCCGTGGGAGGCGGCCTTCGTCGGCGCCAATGTCGACCACGGGGTCATCCTGCGGATCTCGATCGTGCTCGACGCGTACTCGGCGGCACTCAAACGCCTGGCTGCACTGACTCGTTGGGGCTTGGGCGGCACGGTGGGAAGTGGCCGGCAATGGGTCTCGTGGATTCATTTGCACGACTGGCTGGCCATCGTGCAAGCATGCCTCGGACTCAATCCAGCCCTCAACGTCCCTGCCGGCGTCTTGGTCGCTGCGGCGCCTAACCCTGCACGCAACGCCGACTTCATGGCTGCCCTACGTCGAACGCTTCATCGGCCTGGGCTGCCCACTCCCTCAGCCGTACTGCGGCTCGGGGCGGGATTGATGCGCAGCGATCCCGCGCTAGCTCTGACCGGGCGACATGTCACCTCCCAGATCCTTGACGACCTGGGGTTCCGCTTCGAGTACCCCACCCTAGAGGGTGCGTTGAGTGATCTATTGCAGCGCAGCCACCCTCGCGCCTGAGGAGGACGCGCGCTCAGCCGATAAGACCAGCGACCCCCACTCCGCCCGGCACAGGGGTCGGGTGGGGGTTGGGGCAATAGTTGTCAGTCAGTGGGAGGGTCACCACCGGCAACGGACGAGCCAGCTCATCATCAACCCATCCGGTTAAACACCATCAATGTCGGTGGGCGTTGATAGGGGTTCGAGCAGCTGCGCATATACTGAGTGTTAGTGAGCGCACGTACGTTCTAGTGTGTACGCTGGTTTTGTGAACCTGACGGAGTGGGCGCGATCGCAGGGTGTTCATCCGCAGACGGCGTACCGGTGGTTTCGGGAG
>JAHZKD010000388.1 GCA_022600605.1 Actinomycetes bacterium | reverse complement strand
GTGCGCAGCCGCTCGAACACTTCCCGGACGGTACCATCGCCCATCGCCCACAGCTGAGCCATCACCACGGTCTCCAGCTCACCGAACACCCGCATCGACATCACCCGTTCCGTCTACCGCTTCGGCACAACACCCTCCGACTCTACTGCCTGGATACCGAGACACGAAGACGGCCGGAGAGTCGGGCAGCCGGGGAGTCTTCCACCCGGTGGTCAGGTGGCGACGCCACCGTCGATGGCCCCCGGCCGCCGCGAACCGACCCCACGATGCTGGCGTGGGTGCTGGTCGGCATGTGTGTCGTCACCCAGATGGCCGCGCACCAGGTGGTGACCGGCAACTGCCCCGGCAACCGAGGCGACGAAACGCCCATACCCATAAGCGGACGGGAGTTCCTAGGCTCCGAACCCTAGGGCATCAATTAGGCCCGCTCGGCCTTCCGACAAGCCATGTCACGCCCATGACGAGTGCGACCACCGCGCCCACCAGAACGAGCACACCGAAGAGCATCCACAGCCACATAGCCCACGACATCATTGACATCATTGGTTCTCTCAGGCTTTCCCGCAGACTCGCTGCGCGGCCTTGGGTAGCACCGCGGACATCTGTGCAGCGGGTCCCGCTATAGACCTTCCTACTGTTTCGGTACGGAGGCAGTAGCCAAGGATGGGGACAGCGGCATCACGAGGCCCCGCGTTTGGCCTTAGCTTTACGCAACGCTGCCCGCAGTTCGTCCATTTCATCAGAGTCAAGTTCGGTGACAAACGTGGCCAACACTCCTGCCCGGTCAGGCGTGTCGGCGAGTACGTCGCCAATGAGCTTGGCCGCGTACTCTTCCCGACTGCTGGTCGGCCGGTAGTGGTAGGCACGGCCGTGCTTCTCGCGCTCCAACCATCCCTTGTGGTGCAGGATCTCCATGACTGTCTGCACTGTCGTGTACGCGGGGTTGCGGGAGTCGCACAGCGCATCCACGACGTCGCGGACAGCGACCGCATCGGTCGACTGCCACACGACGTCCATGATGGCGGCTTCCAAATCGCCGAAACTACGCATGTGGCTCCCGGTTTGTCGCTGCGTCCGACAGAACCCTCTGATCGTAGTAGCCCCGCCGCCTTTGCCCGAAGCAACCGTATACTAATCTACCTAGTAGATTAGGTGTAAGCAACGTTGCCGACGAAGGAGGATGGCATGGGCAAAGGGGCAAGAACGCGTGGCCCGAAGCGTCCACCACAGTTTTCACGGATGAACGCCGGCTGGCCGTGGGGCACCATCGTCGGAGTGGTTGCGATCCTGGTGTTCGCTGGTGCCGTGTTCGGCTACATCTACGCTGGCAGTGCCGATCAACGGGAGCGCGAGGTCGCGCTGGCGCCCTTCGCCCCGAGTGGGGCCAACCAGGATCCGTCGCTGCAGATACCCGGCATCGTCGTGAAAAACTACCAGGGAGCCGACCACGTCGGCCCTACTGAGCGGGTGGCCTACGACGGCGACCCACCCTTCGGCGGTCCCCACGACGCGTCGTGGGCCGCCTGTGACGGGGTCGTGTACTCCAAGGCGATACGGGGAGAGAACGCGGTGCATTCACTTGAGCACGGCGCAGTCTGGGTCGCCTACCATCCGGACAAGATATCTGCCGCCGACCTAGAGGCCCTGCGCAGTCTCGTCACGGGCGAAAACTACCTCTTCATGTCCCCAGTGCCGACCATGGATACACCGATCGCACTGCAATCGTGGGGACATCAGCTCACGCTCGAGGCCGGAAGCGACGAACGCATCGACCAGTTCATCAAAGCACTGCGCACCAACCGATTCACCCATCCCGAGGTTGGCGCCACATGCGCCCCCCTGGGTCCGGGCAGATTCGACCCGGACAACCCGCCAGCATTCGACCCGAATCCGCCAGGAGCCGATGCCGTGCCGGTCCAAGGTCCGAAATGACCGCCGAGGACGCGGCCGTTGATCGGTCGGCCCGGCCACGCCCACGCTGGCTGGCCGCACTGATCGCCGCCGCGGCGTTGGCCGCGGCCGCCTTGCTCGGCGGCGCGGGGGGCCTGCTGCTGGCCCAATCGCCGGAGGACCCGCCCGGCGGCGCCGATCCCAACAGCATCGACGTCGGATTTGCTCAGGACATGACCGTGCACCACCAGCAAGCCGTCACCCTAGCGAGCTGGGCCCGCGATCACAGCGAGGATCCCGTGATCCGGCAACTCGCCGGCGACATCGAGATCGGCCAATCCGACCAGATCGGTCGTATGCAGGGCTGGCTCGGGCTATGGTCGCGCCCCTCCCACGCCGACGGCCCACCCATGACCTGGATGATCGGGGACGAGCACCCGCAACACCCCACCAAACCCGGCCAGACGATGCCGGGAATGGCCACCGCCTCCGAGATCAAACAGCTGCGCACCCTGACGGGCGAGGCACTGGACATCTACTTCCTGCAGCTGATGATCCGCCACCATCAGGGTGGTGAACCGATGATGCGCGCCGCGATCGACGGGGCGGCCGTCGGCGAGGTCACCAACCTCGCCCAACAAATGCTTGATGCCCAAACCGCCGAAATCACAACGATGACAGCAATGCTGAACGAGCACGGTGCCGAACCGCTCGCACCACCCGGTCGCTGACCCCCATGGAAAACCCGCTGGTGGGCATCTGGAATATCGGGCTGCTGGCACGGTTCCTCTACCCCAAGCAATGAGCCTTCACGGGCACGGCCACGTCCGTGCCGCCGCCTAGGGCGCGCCCCAAGGCTGGGTGAGCAGGTCAGCGTGCAGTTGCTGATTGACCTCCAGGGCGACCAGTGCGACCAGCGCGACAGGTAGCAGGATCCGCGCCGGAATCCGAATGTTCAGCCATCGATGGAAAACCCGCCCCACGACCGCCCGGGCAACCATGGTGACCGCAGCGGCAAGCACGATCGGACCGGCCGGGTTGTAGCCGACGGCCTCGCTCAAGTT
>JAHZKD010000387.1 GCA_022600605.1 Actinomycetes bacterium | reverse complement strand
GCGAGAGCTATCTAACTAGCCCTCGATGAAGTCGGTGAGCTGGGCGCGGGCGACATCGTCGGGCAGCTGCTCCGGCGGACTCTTCATGAGGTATGCCGAGGCGGCGATGACGGGCCCGCCGACACCGCGATCCTTGGCGATCTTCGCGGCGCGCACCGCGTCGATGATGACCCCGGCGGAGTTGGGAGAGTCCCACACCTCAAGCTTGTACTCCAGGTTGAGCGGCACGTCGCCAAAGGCGCGGCCCTCCAGCCGGACGTAGGCCCACTTGCGGTCGTCGAGCCAGCCGACGTGATCTGACGGACCGATGTGGACGTCCTTGGTGTTGAACTCGCGTTGCAGATTGGACGTGACGGCCTGGGTCTTGGAGATCTTCTTGGACTCCAGGCGCGAACGCTCGAGCATGTTGAGGAAGTCCATGTTGCCGCCGACGTTGAGCTGCATGGTGCGGTCGAGCTGCACGCCGCGATCCTCGAACAGCTTGGCCATTACGCGGTGGGTGATCGTGGCGCCGACCTGGCTCTTGATGTCGTCGCCGACGATCGGCACTCCGGCGTCCTCGAACTTCTTGGCCCATACCGGGTCCGAAGCGATGAATACCGGCAGCGCGTTGACGAACGCAACGCCGGCGTCGATGGCGCACTGAGCGTAGAACTTGTCGGCCTCTTCGGAACCTACCGGTAGGTAGGAGACCAGCACGTCGACCTCGGCGTCCTTGAGGGCCTTGACGACGTCAGCGGGCCGGACATCGGAGATCTCGATGGTCTCGGCGTAGTACTTGCCGATGCCGTCCAGCGTCGGCCCGCGTTGCACGACGACATCGGTGGGCGGGACGTCAGCGATCTTGATGGTGTTGTTCTCCGAGGCGAAGATGGCCTCGGAGAGGTCGAAACCGACCTTCTTGGCGTCCACGTCGAACGCGGCGACGAACTTGACGTCGCGCACGTGGTACCCGCCTAGCTTGACGTGCATCAGGCCCGGAACGGTGGCGCTCTCGTCGGCGTCCTTGTAGTACTGCCCGCCCTGCACGAGGGAGGAAGCGCAGTTGCCCACGCCGACGATCGCGACCCTGACGTCGTTGCTTGCGGTCATGACGTTGTCTCCTCTTGTCCTACTCCGGCGTTTTCTGTAACTGGGAAGCAATGCTGGTGCTTGCCCAGCGCTGCGTTGGTCGATGTGTTCACGTTTGATCCGCGCGCTCCTGCGCAGACTTTTCTGCCGCTATCAGCTCGTTGAGCCATATGACTTCCCGCTCGCTGGACTCCAGTCCGAGCTGGTGGAGTTGGCGGGTGTACCGGTCGAACGAGTTACTTGCGCGCGCCACTGCTTCACGCAGGCCTTCGCGGCGTTCCTCCACTTGACGGCGACGTCCCTCAAGGATCCGCATCCGCGCCTCAGCGGGCGTGCGATTGAAGAACGCGAGGTGGACTCCGAACCCGTCGTCGGAGAAGTTTTGCGGTCCGGTGTCGGCGACCAACTCGGTGAAGCGCTGCTGACCCGCCTCGGTGAGCTGGTAGACGCGGCGGGCGCGACGGACCTTGACGGTTCCTTCGGGGGCGGCGTCCTCAACGATCAGACCCTCGGTCTGCATGCGCCGCAACGCCGGGTATAACGATCCGTAGGAAAATGCCCGAAACGCGCCGAGGAGGCCGGTCAGCCGTTTCCGCAGCTCATAGCCGTGCATGGGGGATTCCAGGAGTAAGCCCAGAACAGCCAGTTCGAGCATTCGGGCCACCTCCTCGCGCAATCAGGCCGTCGCTACGACGGTTCAACACCTCGGGCAATAGTATCGCGCCGATATATTAAACGCCATATCGGCGCCACTCACCACCGGGGCGACGCCAGCGGCGCCCGCATACCGAAACGCCGCGGCCCCAGCTGTTCGGGTACGGGTTCTGCCTGCTTGATCGGTTCGAGTTCAGATTGATCCGTCTGAAATCCGTCCGAGTTCAGCCCGCTAGTGAGGCCTGATATGGCCTTCGCCACACCCATCGGAGCTCACTGCAGACGTAGACCGCCAGCTCAATCGCGCCGGATGCGATACCCGAAACCACGACGACGATCGCAGGAGTTCGACTGGCGGCGGAGCAGGCGGGGCTTGATGCCGACCCGTCGGCTGGGCGGTGGGACTGCCAGTCGCGCCTCGGCAGTGGCCGTACCGACGTACTCTGGTCCCCGTGCGATTCCAGCGACAGGTGGTTGACTACGCCTTGCGGCGCCGGTCTCTGCTGGCCGAGGTTTACTCGGGGCGGACTGGCGTCTCAGAGGTCTGCGACGCCAACCCCTACCTGTTGCGGGCTGCGAAGTACCACGGCAAACCCAGCACGGTGATGTGCCCGATCTGCCGCAAGGAACAGTTGACATTGGTGTCTTGGGTGTTCGGCGAGCAACTCGGCGCCGTGTCGGGGTCCGCGCGTACCGCCGAGGAGCTGGTCCTGCTGGCGACCCGCTACGACGAATTTTCTGTGCACGTGGTGGAGGTGTGCCGCACTTGCAGCTGGAATCACCTAGTCAAGTCGTACAAACTCGGCGCGCTGCAGCCCCCCACGGGCTCACCCGACCCACGACGTACCCAGACGGCGCGCGGTCGTGCGCGCACCGCCAGTGAATAGCGAGGGGCGGGATCGGCCAGCCGATGACGCCCTGGAGGGCCAGATGACTGACGACGTGAGCCCAGGGCCTCCCCGTCGCGCCGACGGTCCACCACGCCCGCCGGCCGCTGGCGGCGCGCATCGAAAGGCTGATCAGAATCCCCCGCCTCCGGCAAACCCTGATGTACCCGACGACCGGCTGACCGCAGTCTTGCCTCCGGTGCGGGCAGTGAAGCCTGAGGACCTGAATGATCCGATCGATGCGGTTAAGCGTGCGCTCGACGGCACCCCACCCAAGCAGCCCCCCCAGCCGCCGAAACCGCCAACAGGTGGCGGTGGACCGACCGGGGGTCCCCCCGGCGGGGACCCGAGCCCATGGCAACAAGTCAACTGGACGTGGGTGCGCCGCGGCCTCTACGCGATGGTGGTCGCGCTGATCGTCCTGCCGGCGCTCACCTTCGGCATGGCCTACATGATTGTCGAGGTGCCCAAGCCTGGTGATATCCGCACGGCACAGGTCTCGACAATCCTCGCCAGCGACGGCTCTGAGCTGTCGAAAATCGTTCCGCCCGAAGGTAACCGGATTGACGTCGACATCGACCAGATTCCGGTCCACGTACGCGACGCGGTAATGGCCGCTGAGGACAGGGATTTCTATTCGAACCCCGGCTTCTCCTTCTCTGGGTTCATCCGCGCAGCGAAGAACAACCTCTTCGGTGGGGACCTGCAGGGTGGATCGACGATCACCCAGCAGTACGTCAAGAACGCGTTGGTGGGCGATGCCAGATCCGGCATCGGCGGAATGATACGCAAAGCCAAGGAATTGGTGATCTCGACCAAGATGTCCAGCGAATGGTCCAAGGACCAAGTGCTGCAGTCCTACCTGAACATCATCTACTTCGGCCGCGGTGCCTACGGTGTGGCGGCCGCGTCCCGGGCCTACTTCGACAAGCCTGTCGAGAAACTCAACGTCGCAGAGGGCGCTCTGCTCGCGGCGCTCATCCAACGTCCCTCAGTGCTTGATCCGGCCGTCAACCCTGATGCGTCGGCAGCGCGATGGAACTGGGTGCTAGACGGGATGGTGGAGATAGGGGCGTTGTCGCCGGCCGACCGCGCCGAGCAAGTGTTCCCGTCGACTATGCCGCCGGACCTGGCCAGCACGAGGAACCAGACGACCGGACCCAACGGTCTGATCGAGCGGCAGGTGATCAACGAACTGCTCGAGATCTTCAACATCAACGAGCAGACACTGAACACCGAAGGCCTGCAGATCACCACGACGATCGATGCGCAGGCGCAGTCCGCTGCAGTGGATGCGGTCGAGACCTACATGGAGGGCCAGGACCCTGACATGCGCGCGGCGGTGGTGTCGATTGACCCGAGATCTGGTGGGGTCAGAGCCTATTACGGCGGATCGGATGCCACCGGATTCGATTTCGCGCAGGCCGGGCTGCCCACCGGGTCGGCGTTCAAGGTCTTCGCGCTGGTCGCGGCGCTGGAGCAAGGAATGGGCCTGGGTTACCAGGTGGATAGCTCGCCGGTGAATGTCAATGGCATCGAGATCGAGAATGTCGGCGGTGAGAGCTGCGGTACTTGCAACATCGCCGAGGCGTTGAAGATGTCACTGAACACCAGCTACTACCGCTTGATGTTGAAGCTTGCCAATGGGCCGCAGGACGTCGCCGATGCCGCACACCAGGCTGGTATCGCCGAGAGCTTCCCCGGTGTGGATCACACCCTGTCCGAGGACGGCGAGGGTGGTCCGCCGAACAACGGAGTCGTGTTGGGGCAGTATCAGAGTCGGGTGCTGGATATGGCCTCGGCGTATGCCACGATCGCCGCGTCGGGTAAGTACCACAAACCGCACTTCGTGCAGAAGGTCGTCAACGCCGAGGGTGAGGTTCTCTTCGACGCCGGCCAGGAGGACCGCAGCGGTGAGCAACGTATCGACAAGGCGGTGGCGGACAACGTCACCGCGGCGATGCAGCCGATCGCTGCGTACTCCAATGGTCACAATCTTGCGGGTGGGCGTGTGTCCGCGTCCAAGACCGGCACCAACCAGCTGGGCGATACGGGTGCCAACCGCGATGCGTGGATGGTCGGCTTCACCCCCTCGCTGTCGACCGCGGTGTGGGTGGGTACTACCGAAGGCACCAAACCGCTTGTGACCCAATGGGGCTCACCGGTATACGGCGCGGGGCTGCCGGCAGACATCTGGAAAGCCACGATGGATGGGGCCCTCGACGGGACCGACAACGAGTCGTTCCCCAAGCCGGAGAAGATCGGTGGCTATGCCGGTGTACCCCCGCCCCCGCCTCCGTCGTCCACCGAGCCGCCGCCGCCCTCGGAGACGGTGATTCAGCCAACGCTGGAGATCGCCCCGGGCATCACGATCCCGTGGGGGCCCCCAACCACCGTGCCAGTTGGACCGCCGCCGCCTCCCGGTGCGCCGCCGCCGGCTGAGGGGGTTCCGGGCGCGCCGCCACCGCCCGCGCCGCCACCTGGGGCGCCGCCGCCGGGAGAGCCGCCGCCCGCCGGACCGCCACCGGGTCCCCTTCCGCCCCCGTGACGGAACGGGGCCAGGTGCCGCCGGCCGCGCCGGCAGCCCGGCAATCCCCGGTTCGGTTGGCCGATGACCTGCGCAGCCTGGACGGCCGCGATATGCCCAGCCGCACCGACACCATCGGCGCCGCACTTTCAGGAACCATTGGCGGACCCGTCGGTCGGCACGCGCTGATCGGTCGTTCCCGGTTCCTGACCCCGCTGCGCGTCATGCTGCTCATCGCGCTGGTGTTCTTGGCGCTCGGTTATTCGACGAAGGCTGCGTGTCTGCAGACCACCGGCAGCGGTGGGGCCGATCAGCGGGTGGGCAACTGGGAGAACCAGCGCGCCTATTTCCAGTTGTGCTACTCGGATACGGTGCCCCTGTACACCGCAGAGTTGTTGAACCTGGGCAGGTTTCCGTACAAGTCCAGCTGGGTCGAGACTGACGCCGAGGGTAAGCCGCGCGTTCAGTTCGACGGTAGCCCGGCTGTGCGCTACATGGAGTACCCGGTCTTAACGGGCATCTACCAGTATCTGGCGATGTCGCTGGCCAAGACTTATACGGTGTTGACGAAATTGACGTCCGTGCCGATCGTCGCCGAGGTGGTGATGTTCTTCAACATCGCCGCGTTCGGTCTCGCCTTGGCATGGCTGATCACGTTGTGGGCGACCGCGATGCTGGCCGGACCGCGGCGCATCTGGGATGCAGCATTGGTCGCTGCCTCGCCGATCGTGATATTCCAGATCTTCACCAACTTCGATGCGCTGGCAACAGCTTTCGCGGCCGGCGCTTTGCTGGCGTGGGCACGGCGAAGACCTGTGCTGGCAGGCGCACTCATCGGCCTTGGGGTGGCGGCAAAGCTCTACCCGCTGCTCTTGCTGATCCCGTTGGCCATCTTGGCGGTCCGTACGGGACGGCTGCGCGAGGTCGGCCAGACGGCAGTGGCGGCAGTAGTGAGCTGGTTGGTGGTGAACTTGCCGGTGATGGTGTTGTTTCCCCGGGGCTGGTCGGAGTTCTTCCGGCTCAACACCCGACGCGGCGACGATATGGACTCGATCTACAACGTCATGAAGTCGTTCACCGGCTGGCGCGGCTTCGACCCGGACCTAGGTTTCTGGGAGCCCCCGATCGTGCTGAACATATTCAGCGCGACGTTGTTCGCCGCCTTGTGTATCGCGATCGGGTATGTCGCATTAACGGCGGCCCGGCGCCCTCGGGTGGCGCAGGTAGCGTTCCTGGTGGTCGCGGCGTTCCTGCTGACCAACAAGGTGTGGAGTCCGCAGTTCTCGTTGTGGCTGGTACCGCTGGCCGTGCTGGCGCTGCCGCATCGGCGAATCCTGCTGGCCTGGATGACGATCGACATGCTGGTCTGGGTTCCACGGATGCTTTATCTGTTCGGCGAACAGAACATGGGTCTGCCCGAGCAGTGGTTCACGGCGACGGTGTTGCTGCGCGACTTCGCGGTGATGACGTTGTGCGCGTTAATTATCCGCCAGATCTTCCACCCCCAGCTGGACTTGGTACGGCGCGACAACGCCGACGACCCTGCAGGCGGGGTGTTCGCTCACGCGCCGGATTCACCCCCGTCCTGGTTACCGGACTGGTTGCAGCCGCGCCCCACCCGGAGGGCGGGGTCGACACGGTTGGCCGCGGCCGTCGAACAGCTTCCCGAGGGTGCTCGTCAAGGGCCGGATTTCCCAGATCAGCGCCGGTTCCGGTAGCCTGGCCCGGTTGCCGACGCAGGCGACCCTCCTGCCACGGATATTCCGTGGCCGCACACGACCATAGGAGGTGATGGGTTACTTATGCGTCCATACGAAATCATGGTCATTCTCGACCCGACGCTCGACGAGCGCACCGTTGCTCCGTCACTTGAGACGTTCCTCAACGTGATCCGCAAGGATGGCGGCAGTGTTGACAAAGTTGACATCTGGGGACGGCGCCGGCTGGCCTACGAGATCGCCAAACACGCCGAGGGCATCTATGCCATCGTCGACGTCAAGGCCGAACCCGCAACAGTGTCCGAGCTTGACCGTCAGCTGAATCTGAACGAGTCCGTGCTGCGCACCAAGGTCATGCGCACCGACAAGCACTCGTGCAGCGGCGACCAAGGTGGCCCGCCGCCGATGCTCGGCAGGCCAGTCTGAGTAAGTCGCTTGACGGCGTGTACACGTCAGACCACTTCCGTAGGCTCACCCGCGACGGCTGCCCAACGCGTACAGAGCCGATAACACATTCAGGAGGACCCCGTGGCTGGTGACACCATCATCACGGTCATTGGAAATTTGACCGCTGACCCCGAACTTCGGTTCACACCGTCGGGTGCGGCCGTCGCGAACTTCACGATCGCGTCGACGCCCCGAATGTTCGACCGTCAGACCAATGAGTGGAAAGACGGCGAGGCGCTGTTTCTCCGCTGCAGTATTTGGCGAGAGGCTGCCGAGAACGTAGCCGAGAGCCTCGTTCGTGGATCGAGGGTGATCGCCAGCGGCCGCCTCAAGCAGCGTTCGTTCGAGACCCGTGAGGGTGAGAAGCGCACTGTCGTGGAACTCGAGGTCGATGAGATCGGTCCCTCGCTGAAGTACGCGACGGCCAAGGTCAACAAGGCCAGCCGAAGCGGCGGCAGTGGCGGCGGATTCGGCGGTGGCGGGGGTGCCAGCTCTCGACCCACCGAGCAGCCCAAGGAGGACCCGTGGGGCAGCGCGCCCGCTTCGGGGTCGTTCGGCGGCGCCAACGATGAACCACCCTTCTGATCAGTCCCAACACAATCAGTGATCTGTAGAAAGAGATAGACACATGGCGAAGGCCACCAAGCGTCGTCCGGCTCCAGAGAAGCCGGTCAAGACCCGTAAGTGCGTGTTCTGCTCCAAGAAGGGCAAGGGCACGCTCATCGACTACAAGGACACCCAGCTGCTGCGCACCTACATCAGCGAGCGTGGGAAAATCCGTGCTCGCCGGGTGACCGGCAACTGCGTCCAGCATCAGCGCGATATCGCGATCGCGGTGAAGAATGCCCGCGAGGTCGCGTTACTGCCGTTCACCTCGGCGACGCGGTAAGCAGCGAGAAGCCAGACAGGACGAAGACATGAAACTGATTCTGACCACCGAGGTCGAAAACCTCGGCTCGGCCGGGGATGCGGTCGAAGTTAAGGACGGCTACGGCCGCAACTACCTGCTGCCACGGGGGTTCGCGATTGTGGCCACCCGTGGTGCGCAACGCCAGGCTGACGCGATTCGTCGGTCCCAGGAGCTCAAAAGTGTCAAGAGCCTTGACCATGCCAACGAGCTGAAGGCGGCCATCGAGGCATTGGGCGAGATTGAGCTGGCGGTGAAGGCAGCCCCAGACTCGGGTAAGCTGTTCGGTTCGGTGACCGCAGCCAACGTCGTCGCGGCAATCAAGAAGGCCGGCGGACCCAACCTCGACAAGCGGACCGTGAGCCTGCCCAAGGCTCACATCAAGGCGTTGGGCACGCACCCCATCGCAGTCCGGCTGCACCAGAATGTCGACGCTTCGGTGTCGTTGAATGTAGTGGCGAGCTAGGGGCGCCAGCGAGACCAGCTTTGTAAGGGTTGGGTGAGGGCCAACGCTGGTCCTCACCCAGCTTTGCTGTCTGAACGGGCGAACTTTTTGGCCCGCTCGAGTTGCAGCGAACCCACTCTGCTATTAACCTGCGCGTCGCCCCGGCGAAACGCAACACGCCCAAACAGGAAACCAACGCGACACGCCGCCGAACTTTCCATCCACAGGCATTCCGATCGTCTACGGTGCGTCTACCTGCGCAAATACGGAATCTGACGGCCTCAGTACACAGGTTTTCCCCAGCGGCCCAACATGGCCCACCTGAACTATCCACACTCGATCCACAAGTCCATCAACAGGGCCAACTTGCGTACCTCCCAGCAACGTCTAGCGTGAGCCGTCGCGGGGAGTGTGCGGTCCCCGAACGGGGGAGTGTCGGGGCTTGAGTTTAGGGTCGTAGTATGCCGCAAGTCGAATGTACGTTCGACGGCGAATTTGAGGGGTGGGCTCTGCGTGGCAGTCGTAGATGACTTGGGTCGTGCTGGAGGTTCGTCGCAAGAAAGCGCTCCCGCAAGCGAGGATTTTGGCCGTCAGCCCCCGCAGGATCCCGCCGCCGAACAAGGGGTACTGGGCGGAATGCTGCTAAGCAAGGACGCCATCGCCGACGTACTCGAGAAGCTGCGTCCGGGTGACTTCTACCGCCCCGCGAACCAGAACGTCTATGACGCGATCCTGGACCTCTACGGTCGCGGCGAGCCCGCCGATGCCGTCACCGTCGCTGCCGAGTTGGACCGCCGCGGGCTGCTGCGCAGGGTCGGGGGAGCACCCTATCTGCACACGCTCATCTCGACGGTACCGACAGCGGCGAACGCGGGTTACTACGCCACCATCGTCTCAGAGAAAGCGCTGCTGCGCCGCCTGGTAGAGGCGGGCACCCGGGTTGTGCAGTATGGCTACGCAGGGGCCGAAGGCGCCGATGTCAACGAGGTCGTCGACCGCGCGCAGGCCGAGATGTACGACGTCACCGATCGCCAGACGTCCGAGGATTTCGTAGCGTTGGAGTCCCTGCTCCAGCCGACGATGGACGAGATCGATGCGATCGCCTCGCAGGGTGGCATCTCACGCGGTGTACCCACCGGATTCGTCGAACTTGACGAGCTGACTAACGGCCTGCACCCAGGGCAGATGATCGTGATCGCCGCCAGGCCCGGTATGGGCAAAGCGCTGGCCCTGGACACGCCGCTGCCGACCCCGACCGGTTGGACCACGATGGCTGAGGTGGCGGTCGGAGATCTTCTGATCGCTGCCGATGGGCGACCCACCCGCGTGTTGGCCGCCACCGAGGTGATGCTGGGGCGGCCTTGCTATGAGATCGAGTTCGCTGACGGCACGGTCGTTGTCGCCGACGCCCAGCACCAATGGCTGACAGAGACGCAAGCATCGCGGCAGTCCGCCCAGGCTGCGGCAGCGGGCCATCGCCGCTCGAACAGTCAGCGCAGCGGCGCTGCCGTTCGCACGACGCACGAAATCGCCGGCACGTTACGCTGCCCGACGGCCGACCGCCGGCTGAACCACTCCGTCGTCAACGCCGAAGCCATCCAGGTCCCCAACCGGGACCTCGTGGTGCCCCCGTACACCCTCGGTGCGTGGTTGGGCGGCGGGTCCGCTGATGCTGCCCATCTGCTGACGGCTGATCCCGAGATCGTCATGCGGATCGAGGGAGAGGGCGTTGTCGCGGGCAAGCCGGAGTCGGCGGGGGGCCACTCCCAGCTGCTGCTGCCTGACTCGGGCGAGACATCGGGGCGGAGGCACGACACATTGCAGGGGCGCCTGGGCGCCATCGGCGGCAAGCACATCCCAGCGGATTACCTGAGAGCATCCGAAACCCAGCGACGCGCTCTGCTGGCCGGACTGCTCGATACCGGCGCCACGGTCACTGCCAGCGGGTCGGTTCAGTTGTCGGTGACAGAACCGCGCCTGGCCGCTGACGTTGCGGAGTTGATTGTCAGCCTTGGGTACTGGTGCCAGACGGCGACCAACCCGGTAGGAGGCCGCATCGAGGCAACCTCCGCTGGCCACACACTCGACTTCGCCACCGATGATGTTGTGTTCGGCCTTGAGCGGAAGTCGATCCTGCATAAGGATCGTCGCGCCGGCCGTTCCTCGGCGCGCGATGGCGCACGGCTCATCGTGGACGTACGACCCGTGGGCAGTGTCGCTGTGCGTTGCGTCGAGGTTGACAACACCGACCACATGTACCTCGCTACCCGATCGATGGTCCCGACCCACAATTCGACCCTGGGGCTGGATTTCATGCGATCCTGCTCGATCAAGAGCCATCAATCGAGCGTCTTGTTCTCCCTGGAGATGAGTAAGTCCGAAATTGTGATGCGGCTGCTATCGGCCGAGGCCAAGATCAAGCTCGCCGACATGCGTGCGGGCCGCATGACAGACGATGACTGGACACGCCTGGCGCGGCGCATGAGTGAAATCAGTGAAGCGCCTTTGTATATCGATGATTCACCGAACCTGACGATGATGGAGATCCGTGCCAAAGCGCGACGGTTGTCGCAGAAGGCCGATCTGCGACTTATCGTCATCGATTACCTGCAGCTCATGACCTCAGGCAAGAGGGTCGAATCCAGGCAACAGGAAGTGTCCGAATTCTCTCGTCAGCTAAAGCTTTTGGCCAAGGAACTCGAAGTTCCGGTGGTTGCCATGAGCCAGCTCAACCGAGGTCCAGAGCAGCGGACAGACAAAAAGCCGATGCTGGCCGACCTCCGCGAATCGGGCGCCATCGAGCAGGACGCAGACATGGTCGTCCTTCTGCACCGGCCAGACGCATTCGAACGCGACGACCCACGCGGTGGTGAAGCTGACCTGATCATCGCCAAACATCGCAACGGCCCAACGAAGACCATAACCGTTGCGCACCAACTGCATTTGTCACGGTTTGCCAACATGGCCAAGTAGTCGCTGCTTGTCGAGATGCAACGAAGATTGGCAAGACGCACTTCGTTGTTAAACAACGTTCGGTGGTTGGGATGGGTATCGACAAGTCGCTCGCCGGTGATCGAGCGCTCGACGAGGTCCAGCAACGACCCTCAGGTGTGTTCGCCGGTCATCGAATCCTGCGAATCGGCCGCCGCCGTAGTTATAGCGCGAGGTGTAGCCTCAGTGCCTCGTTGATGGCCGAGAGCTCACCGGGGGTTACCTGGCCAATGCGACGGAGGAGCCGTTGTGTCGCAATGGATCTGACCTGCTCGGCTTGAGCCTTGGAGTTCACCTGAAGGCCGCTCGCCGACGCCGGCAGGAACACCTGAAACGGAAAAACCTTATCGGTGTTGCTGGTTACCGGTACGACGGTGACTACTCCACGTCTGAGTTGTGTCGCGGTCACATTCGCCCGGTCGTTGCTCACGATGACCGCGGGGCGTTGTTTGTTCGCTTCGCTACCGAGAGCGGGATCTAAGTCGACTTGCCATATTTCACCGCGCAGCATCGGCCACGCCATCACCCACGGTACCGTCCCATGCCTCAGCGTCCTCGGTGTTGGACCACTCCGCCCATGCATCGGCGTAGTCCTCGCCCAGGGACGGATAGCGCAGCATTTGCACTGCGCGTTGAACGCCGGCTGAACGCGAGGCTAGTCCTGTGCGCCTGACGTAGTCGTCCAAGGCGGCGACGTCCTCACCGGAAAGGCTTACGCTCAGCTTCATACCACGATGCTACCAGCGTAGGAATACAGTAGCATTATTCAAATGTCCGGGTGGATCCGCTACTTGCCCATCACGGGGCAGCCCTGCATCGCAGGAGTGCTTTTGACCTGGACTTTTGCATCGTAGATTGACAAGCTCGTGAGACACGCCCGATTTCTGTCAAAGTAGCCAGGCGTTTCTTGTCAATCATTCCTGCATCTCGACAGCTGCTGCTGCTGCTGGTGTAGGTCCTCAACTTTGACTGCACTTTCTCAAGTTCGGCTGCACCACGCCTGCATTTGTGCAGCGAGCGTGAGACACGCTGGGCGGCGAGCCCGCGTCCACCGGCGGTGTTTGGCGCGTCGCTGCTCGGAGCGCATATCAGCACAGAGACGTTTGATCGGCGAGGAACTGGTGTGCCCTGCCTGATCAAAATGTGAAGTCGCGGTGTGCTCGCGCCAGGCGCTCGGCCATGCTGGCGCGGTAGTGGCCGAGTAGAGCTGTGGTGGGTTGGGTCTCGATGTCGTTGCAGAAGAAGATGATCACCCGATGAGATCCGTCCGGACCTCCCGGGCCCGGCCGCCGTCTTACTGTGGGGTTTGGAAGTATTTCCTGAGATGAAGCGCGGCGCAGCGTTCGTGAGGCACTTCAGAAACGGCCTGGTCAGCCGTAAACTCTGTGGTGATTTGTGGCGGCTGACCGGTACAATCAAAGGCACTGTCAAGGCTTGTGGAGGTGTAGTCGTGGAACGCCGGACGCCCAAGAAGGTGGTCGTGTCGGAGGCTGCCGTCAAGAAGGCGGGGCTGCGCGCCACGAGGGCATCAGCCAAGTTGGAGGGTCGGGTGGTTCCCCCTGGCCATAAACGGTCGGCCGCCGCGCGGGCCTACATCGCGAAGCAGCAGCTTCCTAAGCGCTGATGTCCCTGACTCCTGGCTACGGTGAGACACCACTTGCGCATGACGAACTCACCGCGCTTCTCCCTGAGGTTATTGCATTCCTGGACAAACCCATTTTGCGCGCCGATGTGTATGACCTTGAACAGGGATTTCAGGACCGGGTCTTTGGCGAACTAATCCCCTCGGTGCTTGACGGCGCACTGCCGCTCGACGAGCTACTCAATGACCACTTCCTCCGCGATCTCCATACGCGGATGTTTG